>CALFDH010000182.1 GCA_937950405.1 uncultured Meiothermus sp. | reverse complement strand
CCGCTACAGCTATGGTTATGGATGGACACCAGCATTGCTTCCAGGTAGGTCGCCAACGGGGTTATACTCATCTTGGGGTCTCCTGTGCAGTCAGAAGACCCCTATTCTATCGTCTTTTTTGCTGGGTTGCGTAACTTGAGTCTATCCTCATTGCCTCTGGAGCCAGGCTGGATCTCCAACCTTTGGCCCTCCTCCCCCTGGCTACCCTGGCTTTCAGTTCACTGGGCTTGGGGCTTATGTTGGGGGGCTGGCCCTGGTTTACAAGCGAGTAGGGCAACTCCTGGGCGTCTTGCAATACGTTTTGTTGGGTCTTTTCTTGGTACGTTTTGAGGTGCTGACATGGCCCTGGAATGCTCTGGGCTACCTCCTGCCGCTGGCACCTTCGGCTTCTGCACTACGAATTATGCTCGGTCAAGGGCAAGATCCTGGCTGGGAGCTTCTTCTCCTTGCTGGGGTCAACGCCCTAGCCTATCTGGCTCTGGGGGTCGGCGCCTTCCAACGCGCCCTGCGTAAGGCGCGCAGGCAAGGCCTGCTGGGTACGTACTGAAGGGGCGACCATAGACCTCTACATCCGAAACCTTACCCCAGGCCAGCATCCCACGAGGTGCTGGTCTTTTCTGCCTGGCCTCGTTGGTGCTGATTCCCCTGCGGCTGGACTGGTGGGGGTGACGGTGAGGCTTGGACTGGTGCTTTAGCAAAGTCGGAACTGGCTTTTCAAACCCTGATCACGAATATTCCATACGGAGCTAGCGCCTCATTCCCACTCACCAACCCCAGCCCCTGGACGGTGGCCTGGGCCAGCAGGATGCGGTCGAAGGGGTCGCGGTGATGCCACGGCAGGCTTCGTACGGCCAGAGCGTGCAGCGGCGTAATGGGCAGATGGGTGAACCCCTGCTCCTCCACCACCTCCAGGAAACCCTCCGGCATCCGCAACTTGCCCAGCGAAGCCTTCACCACGAGCTCCCAGGTGGTTGCGGCACTCACAAAGACCTCGTCGGCCCGCTCAATCAGCCAGTGGGCCTTGCGGGAAAGCCTTTTATCGTCGGAAAGCCACCACAGCACGATGTGGCTATCGAGCAGGAGGTTCAATAGGGTTTTCCTCCATCATACGGGCGATTTCGGGGCTAGGCTCATCGAAATCGGGAGCAATCCAGACCTTGCCCTTCCAGACTCACGGCACCCGCCTGGGCTTGGGAGGGACCTCGGGAGGCACCAGCTTGGCCACCACCCGGCCATACCGCCCGATAAGGACCACCTCCCCCCGCTCGACCCGCTCCACCAACCGGGAGAGCTGGGCCTTGGCCTCGGCGATGTTGACCAGCTTTTTGCCCCAATGGGCAGCCTTGGGCATTGCGAACCCCTTTGTTGCTACTCAACGATAGAAGAGATGACCATTATTGGTCAACAAATGTGGATATCGAAAACTCGTCACTGTACCTGGCACTTCGGCCTTGTGCCGCTCTTTTTCGCCGGGGTAGGTGCAAATGCTCGATTGCCGTTAGGACACGACCCAGGGAAGGGTTCGGTCGCACACTTTTATCTTTCCCCGTCTCTTCTCTATGGTCAATACCTTTGCTGAAGTTAGATTTCTACATCCGAAAGCTTTCCCCCAGGCCAACATCCTGAGGGGTGCAGGTTCTTTCCGCTCGGCTGGGGCAGCACGGCACCAATGTTCTTTACAGCAGTGCACCTGGCTAGACGTCCTGTGCCTATCTGGACTTGGTTTGGGCCTTATCCTTTGGTCTGGTGGGCATTTGCCCCGGTTGGCGGTTCCACTCGCCCAGGTGCCTGAGCAGGATGGGCACCGCCACACCAAAGCCAAACCATAGATAGTTGAGGCTACCCCCAACGGCACTCGAGGCCACCGGAAAGGCCAGCGCGGCCAGTATCACGCTCCGGTAGGGGTTGCGGGTCAGCAGGTAGGCCAGCCCAAAAGCCCCGCCCGCCGTCGCCAATAGCCAGGGGTTGATGGCAAAAAAGGCCCCCAGGGCGGGGGCAATGCCCTTGCCGCCGCGCCCCAGCAGCCACACCGAATAGCAATGCCCCAGCACGGCCAGGGCGCCTCCCAGCAGCCCGCCACCAGGGTCGCGCGCCAGAAACTCGCCCAACGCGACCGCCATAAGGCCCTTGGCCACGTCCAGGGTCATCACCATCAGACCAGGTACCGGGCCCAGCACCCGCCAGGCGTTGGTGCCCCCCACGTTGCCAGAGCCCTCGGCGAGCAGGTTTTTGTTTTGCAGGACGCCAAACCAGTAAGCAAAGGGCAGCGAGCCAAACAGATAACCCGCCAGGGCCGCGTACACCCATTCCATACCGCACAGGCTACCAAATGACCCGGCCCAGCGCTCTGGTCAGCCTTGCTTTTATCGCGCTCTTCACCAGGCCTGGCGGCCCGGATGAGCCGCTACGGTTCTGCCCCGGACATAGCTTTTTTGAAGTCGGGCGGCTCCAAACATGTGAGAGCGCTCTAGCGTGCGGGCTGGGCGGGCTGCCCAAGGTTTTGCAAACTGCGCAAATCCAGTAGGAAGTTGCCGGTGGTGGGCACCATGATGGTGTTGATGTTGGGGGCCAGCTTTTCGGCCACGGTAAGTTGAATGACCTGGGGGCTCTGCCGCAAGGCTTCGCCGCGCAGCCGGATGGCCTGGGCCTCACCCTCGGCCCGCAAAATGGCAGCATCGCGTTCGCCCTTGGCCTGTACCACGGCGCGCTGGGCGGCAATTTCGGCCTGCTGGCGGCGGTTGACCTCGACCTGTACCTGTTGCTCGGCGGTTTGCTTTTCCTCGATCACCTTTGCCACCGAGGGCGGGATGTCAATCCGGCGCAAGAGCACCGAGATCAGTTCGATGTGCTGGGCGCCAAGGTCTTCGCGCAGTTCCTTGGTAACGGCAGCCTCGAGCTGGGTTCGCTGCGTACTGATCAGCTCGGCGGCGTTAAACAGGCCCACTGCGTCGCGCACCTTGCTGCGGATTTGGGGGGTGATGAGGGTCTCGAGGTAGCCCGGCCCCAGGTTGCGGTGAAGCTGGGGCGCCTCCTCGCGCTTGATGCGGTACTGCACCGTGACGTCCACACCGATATCCAACCCCTCCTTGCTGCGGGCATTGATGGCATCCTCTCCCGGCGTGGTTGCTCCGGCAGGCGCGGGCCCTTTGGCCAGGGTGACTTCTTTCAGACGGGCGTCGTACAGAATCACGTTTTGAATGCCCGGAATAACAATGCGAAAACCCTCTCCCAGTGGCGTGGGCTGTACCCCGCCAAACACGTTGAAAACCACCCCCACATGGCCTGCCGGAACCACCACAAAGCTCTGCGAGATGGCCGCTATGGCCAGGCCCACCAGCAAGAGCGGCACGCCCAGCGCCCGTCGCCCGCCCGGTTGCGCCAGCAAGAAGATACCCAGGATAGCCACCACGATGCCCAAGAGTAAAAACATACTTACCTCACCCCTTTCACCCTACGTTACCAGTATCAGGGATGGGGCGCCTCCTGCAAAAGCCACAAAAAAGCCGCAAGCGGTTGCTTGCGGCAAAGGTAATTACGGGTAAGGAACGCTTATACCGGATTCAAAAAGATAGTCATACTAATCGAAAAATCAGCGGCTATTTTTTTTGAATCCTAGAGCACTCCCCTCCCTTCGGTCGGCGAAGAAAGCGTCTCCTTTTAGTCGGGTTAGTTCGTCGCCTTTTGGTGAACTAACCAAATCTGGTATTAGTCGGCAGCCGCGCCGCAAGTGCCGGTAGCGCAGCTCGAGGTTTCTTTGGCCGAGGATGAGGATGTGGAGGAAGCTTTGGAGTCTTTGACGTACCAACCCGAGCCCTTGAAGACCACGGCAGGCGCAAAGATCAGGCGCTTGATGGGGGCGCCGGTCTCGGGGTGATGGGTGTAGGCCGGGTCGCTAAAGCGTTGTTCGAACTCGTACTGTTCGCCGGTCTCGAGGTTCTGGTAAACGTATCTGGGCATAGCTGACTCCTGTAGGACAAACTTGTCTCGAGGGGTCACCTCCCTCACTAGGGCATTTTGACAAACCCCCCCTACGACTGTCAATCGAGGTTTACTCATGACCCCCATAACTTTTTCGGATATTGGACCCCACGTGGAATACTGGTGGGCATGAACAAGGCCCAACTCCGAAGCTGGGCTAAGGGGGCTCGCAAGGGGCTGCCGGTAGTGCAGTTATCGGCGCAGGTGGTGCAACACCTGGCCCGCTTCCTGGCGTCGCATCAGGCCCGGCATATCCTGCTCTACAGTGCGTTTGGCACCGAGCTCGACCCCGCCGACCTGCAAAACCTTCACCCCGCTACCTACTATCTGCCCAGGGCCCGTACCTACGCCCTCGAGGTGCATCTCCTGCCCTGCCGGTTGGTCAAGCACAAGTACGGTTTCTGGGAGCCTGCCCCCGAGACCCCCATGGTAGAGCCTGCTGTCCTGGATGCCGTGCTGGTGCCGGGGCTGGCCTTCGACCCGTGGGGCCACCGGTTGGGCTATGGACAGGGTTTCTACGACCGCTTCCTGGCCCAGCTACCGCCCCGCACGCTCACCATCGGTCTGGTAGCCGAAGCCTTGCTCGTGCCCGAACTCCCCCACGACCCCTGGGACGTGCCGGTGCAGTTTCTGGCTACCGAGCAGGGGGTGCGAGCCGCGCTGGAAGCGCCGTAATGCGGGGCAGGGTTATACCAAATCTGCTCAGAAGTGACCCAAAAGCGATATATAAGTCCCTCGGACGCGCCCCCTGGCGCGGCAAGTGAGGGGCGCGTTTAGCGCCCTCCGCGCAGAGTTGGTATTGCAAAATGTCGCAGGTCGCAGGCCAAATCATCTTTAGGAGGTGGGAGGTAGGGAGTAGGGGGTAGATGTAGAAAACCACCTGCTACCTCCTACCACCCACCCCCATCCCGTGCGTCACCGAAAATTGGCCACACGCCATAAGTTTGGCATCAGGCTCCGCACTCAAGGAACCGCCAGATACCAGGGGGCGGGGTTGGTGGGAATGCCACGCACGCGGATTTCGAAGTGCAGGTGGGGGCCGTTGGAAAGGCCGGTGTTGCCGGAGTAGCCGATCAGGTCGCCGGCTTTGACACTCTGGCCGGGCCGGACGGCGATGCGCGAAAGGTGCCAGAAACCGCTGCACACCCCCAGGCCGTGGTCGAGCGTGACCGCACCCCCCCGCACGAAGAGCGTTTCGGCCAGGCCCACCACGCCGGGGGCCGGGGCATAGACCGGGGTGCCCTCCGGCACGCCGTAGTCGAGCCCCTCGTGGTAGGAGTAGGTGCGCCCCTGGTCGTAGCTGCGGCGGGTGCCGAAGGGGTCGGTAATGCGGTTGGTCTGGATGGGCTTCTGGAAGGGGCCCTGCCACTGCTGGGGGCGGTCAGGGTCGCACGAACCGACCACCCGCAGCCGCTCGGCCCGGAGCTTTTCGGGCACCAGGAGTGCGCGGCGTTCGGGGGGGAGTTGCAGCACAAAACGCCCAAAGGTTCCGGCTACAACGCGAACCTCGAGGCGCACCTCCGCGCTGCCCACCCGCAGCAGGGCTGGGTAAAGGCCGGGGGCTTGCAGGGCCGGAACGGGCAGCAGAACGCGGTTTTGCTGAACGGGGTAGGTGCTGTTCAGGAAACGCACCTCGCCCTCTACCAGCTCGGAGGCGGTTATCCGCACCACCGCCAGATGGCCCTGCACGGTCTGGCGGGGCCACTCGAGGGCCTCGATGGGGGAGGGGGCCTGGGTCAGCCGGTAGACGCTCAGGCTGGGCTGCCCACTCACGCGCAACACCTGCCCCACCCGGAGCTGCGTGGGGTCGCTGATGTTGTTGAGTACCTGCAGGGCTTCCACAGTGGTGTTGTACTGCTTGGCGATGCGGTAAAGGGTCTCGCCGGGTTGGACGGTGTGGGTGTTCTGGGCCAATGCAAAGGCGCAAAGGGTTAGGAGTGCGAATAGCCAGCCGCGCATGGGGTCAGTGTAACAGCATCGAGTCTGGGGTCGAGCGCGGAGCTGCTTGAGCGATTGGCTATAGACGATCCGCTATCGGCGCAATTCAAAAGCAGTCGTGGTCGGGCCAGTGCTGCACAGCCTGGGTGGCGTTCTCCAGGCCCCGCCGCAGTTCGGCCATAAAGCTCCAGTCGTTCCAGGGGCGGCTGTTGAAGAGGGCGGCCAGCGCCACGCCGTTCGGCAGGCGCAGCAGCAGGGTGCGGCTTCCGGCAAAAGCCCCGTCGTGGCTCCACTCGAGCTGCTCGGGCGGCAAGGAGAGCACCAGGGGGGGTCTGGCCGGGGGGTTGCGGGGGTCGCTGCTGCCCTGGCCGGCGGTTCCGCCGGGCGGGTGGGGCTGGGTCTGGGGCTGGGGTACCCGCACCCCCCAGCCCAGGGCGTAGTAGCGGGCGGTTTTTTCGTACTGGGGCAGCCGGGGCCGTTGCAGCATCTCGTGCAGGGCTTCGCGGGAGAGGAGCGGCGGCCCGCGCCAGCCTTCCAGCGCCACCACCAGGCGCACCAGGTCGGGGGCCGAGGCCACCAGGCCGCCGTTTGCGGTATGGGCCTCGAGGTAAAACTCGCCGTAGGGCCGGTTGACCAGCGCGCCGTCTATCACCGACTTGACCAGCGGAGCCCCCGGAAAATCGTGGTAGCGCACCTCGCCTTTGAGGCGGTCTTGCGGGCGGGTTTTGCCGGCTCGCACGCTGTAGATGCCCAGCGGTCGCAGCATGGTTTGCACGTAGGCTTCGTAGGGCTGGCCGCTGATTTTTTCGATGACCTGCCCCAGCACGGCATAGCCCAGGTTAGAGTAGGCCGAGCGGCTGCCGGGGGCAAACTGGAGCTTGCGGCTCATCATGAAGGCGATTAACTCCCGGCTGCTCAGGCGCTCGGGCCGCCCCATGGCCCTGGCAATATCGCTCAGGGTGGGGCGGAACATGGGGTCGCCCGCCCAGCCCCGGTGCCAGCCCCCCGAGTGTTGCAGGAGGTCGCGCAGGGTGATGCGCTTGAGGCGGGGGTCGGCCAGCAGGCCCCCATAGGGCGGGATATTGATAAAGCTAAAGGCTTTTTCGTTCAGAAAGCTGTTCAGGTCGGGGTAGACCCCCTGGAAGACCTGGCTCTCGCCCAGGTGCAGTACGGCCACCGCCGTGATGGGCTTGCTGAGGCTGGCCAGCCGAAAAAGCGTGTCGGGCAGCACCGGTTCTTTAGTTCGCACATCGGCGAAGCCATAGCCCCGCGAAAGCACCAGCCGCCCGTCCTTGGCCACGGCCAGGGCCGCACCGGGAATCTGGTAGCGCTCGAGGAGCCGTTGCATCACCCGGTCGTAGGGCTCGAGGCTGGCTGCGCTGTAGCCGGTGATGGGGCGGCTGGGTAGGCTGGTGGGGGCCGGGGGTATGCAGAGGGTCTGGGCCAGGGCCCACCCGGTCAGGGCGAAAAGGCCCAGGAGGGTTGCGAGGCGGTACCGCATGGGGCTTGCTCCAGTGGTCTAGGGTTCAAGGGGGGGCTCGAGGGTCTCCTCCAGCACCACCAGCCAGTAGGGCAGGGTGCGCTGGATCAGGTCCCAGAGAATTTCGTCCTGGATGCCGAAGTGCAGGCGGCTTACGGTATCGGGCAGATCCAGAATGCTGCGCCAGTCGAGTTCGGTTAGCTCCTCGCGCACGCTTTTGTGCAGGGTGGCGGCAATAACGCCGAGCTGGTGCAGGTTGTATCGCACGGCATCCTGGGTGCGTCCATCGGCGGCAAACTCGGCAAACTCCATCCCGGCGGTGTAGTCCAGGATGCGCTGGGCGGCCTGTTGCATCTGCTCCAAGTGCACCTGCTTTAGCAGGTGGGGGTTGGGGATATTGGGGTCGCGCATGGTATCTCAGACCAGTTGCAGCGCGTTGGCCTCGATATGCGGGCGCAGCTCGGCAGGCACCTTTTTGGCACTGACCAGGTCTACCTTGCTGCCCAGCAAATCTTCCAGCTCGTGTTTGAGGCCGATGTAGTGTTCGAAGGTGGGCTGCTCCAGGCGCACCAGAAAATCCACATCGCTCTTTGGGCCCGCCTCGTCGCGGGCGGTGGAGCCAAACAAATACAGGCTTTTGATCTGATAACGTTTGGTCAGGCCCGGCAGGCGCTCTTCCAGAATGGCCAGCACGCTTCCCCTGCGCATAAGACCATAGTACAGCCTGCTCGGGTATGTCAGTCCCGACCCACTCGAGCCCCCTCGAATGGGGTTAAATAAGCGCATGAAAATCTACACCAAAACCGGCGACGCGGGCGAAACCGGCCTCTACGGGGCCGACCGGGTGAGCAAGGATCACCCCCGGGTGGAGGCCTACGGCACCGTGGACGAGGCCAACAGCGCCATTGGCCTGGCCCGCGCGGCCCTGCCCGCCGCCCATGCCGACCTACAGGCCGACCTCGAGTACCTCCAGAACGCCCTTTTCGACCTGGGGGCTGACCTCGCTACCCGCAAGGGCGGCCCTTACGAGCGCAACCTGGCCCGTATGGACGCCACCGATGTGGAGAAGCTCGAGGCCCTGATTGACCGCTACCAGGAGGAGGCCCCACCCTTCACCGGCTTCATTCACCCCGGCGGCCACCCGGCCTCGGCGGCCCTGCACCTGGCCCGCACCATCGCCCGCCGGGCCGAGCGCCGCGTGGTTGAGCTGATGCGAACCGAAGAGGTCAACCCCGAGGCCCTGCGCTACCTCAACCGGCTCTCCGACCTGCTCTTTACGCTGGCTCGAGTGGTCAACCAGCGCGAAGGGTTCTCCGAAGAGAAGTGGTTGGTCAAAAAGCGCCGATAGACCATAGCTGATGGCCGTTCACTATCGGTTACCCGCTATTCAATATGCGTCTCGTGAGCCTGACCTGTTCCAACACCGAGATTGTCTGGGCCCTGGGCTGCCTGGACAGGCTGGTGGGGGTGGACAGCAACTCCGATTTTCCCGCCCAGGTCAGAGGGCTTCCCAGGGTGGGGCCCGACTTACAGATAGACCTGAACCAGGTAGAAGCTCTAAAGCCCGACCTGGTGCTGGCCAGCCTGAGCGTGCCGGGGATGGAGCGGGTGGTGGAGGGGCTGGAAAAGCGAGCGATACCCCACCTGGTACTCGACCCCCAGACCTTGCAGGATGTCTATGACGACATCGAGCGGGTGGCCCGGCGGCTGGGGGTAGAACGGCAGGGCCGGTATGTGGTGCGGGCCATGCAGCAGCAGATTGCCCAGGCCAGGGGCACCCTGCCGCACTGGGTGCGGCCCCCCAGGGTGATGGTGGAGTGGTGGCCCCGGCCCATGATCGCTGCCGGACGGGATAGCTGGGTCACGCAGATGTTGGCGGCGCTGGGGGCTGAAAACGCCTTTGCTCACCTGCCGGTACGCTCCAGGCCCCTGACCCCCGCCGATGTGGAGGAAGCGCAGCCGGACGCGATTGTGGTCTCCTGGTGTGGAGCCAAAAAGCTGCGCCCGGAGGTGGTGCTGGGCCGTGAGCTGGACGTCCCCGCCCTGCGGCACCGGCAGGTGTTTGCCCTCGAGGAAGCCTACCTGGGCCGCCCGGGGCCGCGCCTGGCCGAGGGCGTGAAAAGGCTGGCCGAACGCTTACGAAACGTGCCGGTCTGGCAGCACGGAAAAAGGCCATGACCCCCCTGAAAGTGGTGACCTTCTGGGTGCGGCCTAAGGGTGAGGAACCCCTGCCCGAGGCCCGGGCTTTGCTCGAGGGCTTGCTGGGTATCTTTTACGAGGCCTTTCCCGAATACGCAGGCACGCTGGTGTTCAGCCAGTCTTTGCGCCCACCCCGCTATGTGTTTGTCTACGTGAACCAGGGTTGTGCGGGGTTGCTCCCCTCTGCAGGCCGGTTCTTGAAGGGGCTTTTGCAGCAGGCTTTTCCCCAGGGCGAGGTGCGGCCTTATGGGCGGGTCTGGCCAGAAGAGCCATAGGTTACCGTCTGAATAAAGCGATGGTTCCGGCCTGCCGCAGCGTCCCACTGCCCACCGCCAGGCTGCCGTCCCGCGCCCAGGCCACCGCATAGAGGGGGCGCACGAAGCCGGGGATGGTTTCTAAAAGCGTGCCCTGCACACTCCACAGGCGCAGGGTCTTGTCCCAGCCTACGCTGGCGAGCCGTTTGCCGTCGGGCGAGAACACCAGGCCCTGGGCGGCCTCGGTGTGGCCTTGCAGGGTTCGCAGGAGGGTGCCGCTCTGGGTGTTCCAGAGCTTGATGGTCTGGTCGTGGCTGGCGGTTGCCAGGGTGCGTCCATCCGGGCTCAGGGCCAGGCCGTAGATGCCCCTGGCATGGGCCATGAGGCGGCGCTCTAACCGTACCCCCTCGGGGCGCAAGGCCCACCTGGCCAGGCTCTCGTCGCTGCTGCTGCTGTAGAGGGTGCGCCCATCCGGGCTCCAGGCCAGGCCGGTCAGGTGCGACTCGTGGGCGCGGAACTCGAGCACCTTCTTTCCCGCTTGCCAGTCCCAGACGCGCAGCAATCGGTCGCGCCCCCCGCTGGCCAGGGCCCGCCCGTTGGGGGCAAACGCCAGCGCCCCCACCCCGCCGCCGTGGGCCTCCAGGGTTTGCAAGAGCTGCCCGCTGGCCACCTGGTAGAGGCGGGTCTGGCCGTCGCGGCTCCCCGCCGCCAGATACCGCCCGTCCGGCGTGAAGGCCAGCGCGGTAATCTCGAGCTCGGCCCCGCGGAGCCTTCGCACGGGCTGGCCCA
The DNA here is from genome assembly GCA_937950405.1 of uncultured Meiothermus sp. Classification (GTDB taxonomy): domain Bacteria; phylum Deinococcota; class Deinococci; order Deinococcales; family Thermaceae; genus Meiothermus. The sequence continues at coordinate 15,757 of CALFDH010000182.1, read as the reverse complement.
TGCGGTTCCAGAGCCAGACTTCGCCCTCCCAGCCGCCACTGGCTAGCAGGCTGCCATCGGGGCAGTAGGCCAGCACCACCACCGAGGCGGCGGGGGGCTCCTGGGTCTGGAGCAGCGCCCCTTGTAGGTTCCATAGTCTGGCCCGCCCATCGTCGTGCCCGCTCAAGAGCTGGTTCCCGGACACCGCCAGGCTCAACACCGAGGCAGTCTGAAGGCTTTGCAAGGGCTTCTCGTTCTGCCAGAAGATAATCTGCCCGTCCTGGCCGCCGCTGATGAGCTGCTCGCTGCCACTCCAGACCAGGGCGCTTATCGCAAGGCGATGGGCGGTAAACTGCCGGACAAAGCTGCCCCTGGTATCCCAGAGCTGTATTTGCCCATCACGGTCGCCGGTAGCCAGGCGGCCATCGGGCCCCCAGGCTAGGGCCCGCAGCGAGAGCTGCCCCAGCAGGGGGAGGCGGCTGTTATTGCCAGGGTTCCACAACAGCGCCCCATCCAGCCCTGCTCCGGCCAGCAATCTGCCATTGGGCGAGAACCCCACCCCATAAATCCAGTTAAGCCCCAGGCTTAGACGCTGCACCGGTGCTTGCCGCGTCCACAGCCACAGTTCCCCGTCGGCGCTTCCGCTCAGAATGCGCCCGCCATCCGGGCTGAAGCGGGCCGACCAGACCTGATCGCGGTGCCCTTGCAGCACCCCCAGGCTGGCTCCGGTAGCGGGGTTCCAGAGCCGCAGGGTGGTGTCGGCGGAGGCGCTTAGCAGGGTTCCGTCCGGGGCTACATCCAGCGAGTGCACCGTGTCGGCATGCCCGCTCAGGGTGCGCACCAGGCGCCCATCGGGCCGGTAAAGCTGAATATAGGCGTCGGCCCCTACCACCAGAAGCCCACCAGGGCCCGCTGTTACAGCCCCCACCGGGGCCCGGTGCCCGGCCAGGAGCTGCACGGGCTGCTGGGCCAGCGCACAGGTCAGGCCCACCACCATCCAACCAAGCCACTTCCACACCCCTATAGCTTATTCACCTTCCTGCCAGGGCAGGTGTGGACAGAGGAGGGATGCCTCGAGTCCTCCGAAGGGCGGAGGGTTGGTCGAGAATTTCATAAACAGCGAAGCGAACGCCAGTCCATCGGGGGTAACCGCCCCTTGCACTTGTCAACCTGTAAAAGGTATTTTGGTTGACGTGCCACCTCTGCTGGCCCACCTCACCGACCAGTTCCAGAGCGGCGAAAGCCTGGCTGGGCGGCTGGGCATTAGCCGTGCGGCGGTGTGGAAGCAAATAGCCGCACTCCGGCAAGCCGGATACCCGCTCGAGACCCGGCGAGGCCAGGGGTATCGGTTCGCGCCCGGCTCCCCAACACCCGCCGCCCTGGAAGCCCTGCGAAAGGGGAGCTTCGGGGCTTTTTACGCCTACCTGGGAACGGTCGGCAGCACCCAGGATGTACTCAAAAACTGGGCCCTAGACGGAGCCGAGGAAGGCTCAGTGGTGCTGGCGGAACGCCAGGAGAAGGGCCGAGGACGGCGCGGGCGGCCCTGGGCCAGTGAACCCGGCCACAGCCTGACCTTCTCGGTGCTGCTGCGGCCTCGGCTGCCCCTTTCCGGCCTGCCGCTTTTGCCCCTGGCGGCGGGGCTGGCCCTGTGCGAGGCGTGCGGGGTGGGCGGGCTCAAATGGCCCAACGACCTCTTAGCCCCCGATGGGCGCAAGCTGGCGGGGGTGCTGATGGAGGCCCAGGTGAGTGGGGAAGAGGTGGCCTATGTGCTTTTAGGCATTGGCCTCAATGTACACCGTGCGGCTGGGCTGCCCCCTGAGGCTGCCGCCCTCGAGGAGTTTGTGGAAGCCTCGAGGGTAGGGGTGCTGGCCTGTCTGCTGGCGCGGCTGGAGTCCCGCTACCTCGAGCTACACCACGACCCCCAGGGGGTTTTGCGCGACTACCGTGCCAGAAGCTACACCCTGGGGCAGCCGGTCAGGGTGGCTACCCTGGAGGGCGAGATCCGGGGTCGGGCTGCCGACATCGCCCCGGATGGCTCGCTACTGGTGGAGCGCTCGGGCCAGATGCACCGCATCGGTGCCGGCGATGTGCAGTTGCTGGGGGTTTTGTAAAGGAGCTTTGCTATGAATCCAACCCAAAGTCTGCCCTATCTACCGCTTTCCAAGTCCCTTTTCCCGGCCCGCAGCCTCACCCGCGACGTGCTGCTGGTGCTGGGGGGTAGCCTTTTCCTGGGCCTGTTGTCGCAGGCCGTCATCCCTTTGCAGCCCGTGCCCATCACCCTGCAAACCCTGGGGGTGCTGCTTGTGAGCGCCGTGCTGGGCAGCCGATTGGGCACGCTCGCGGTGGTGGCTTACCTGGTGGAAGGGCTGGTGCTGCCGGTTTTTGCTGGAGGGGCCACCTGGTTCCACCCGCGCATTGCCTTCACAGCAGGTTATCTGCTGGCCTTCCCGCTGGCGGCCTATGTGGTGGGCTACCTGGTCGAGCACTACGGCACCGACCGCAGCCCCCTCAAAACCTTCCTGGCCATGTTGCTGGCGAGCCTGCTCATCTACGCCGTGGGGGTGACCTGGCTGGGCTTTGCCCTCTCGGGGGCTGGTCGTTACGGTGGGGTCTGGGCTGTATTGCAGGCCGGAATGCTGCCCTTCCTGCTGGGCGACCTCATCAAGGCGGCCATAGCGGCGGCGTTGCTCCCTACGGTCTGGCGTCTGATTCGCCGTTAGCTCGGGAGTCTTGGGCCTCCTTCCCACCGGGAAGGGGGTTTTCTTTTTGGCCCCTGGCCGCCCAGCGAATCACCCAGGGCATCAGGAGCCAGTAAGCTGCCCCCGCCAGCAACCCCAGCGGCAGACCTGCTAACAGCGACGGCCAGAGGCCAATCTGCTGGATTTGCGAGACGCTCGCAAAAATACAAACGATGGCTACCACCATCGCTACTTCCTGCCAGTGTACCCTCATGGCTGGGCTTCCAGTAGATCCGCCAGGTACACCAGCGCCATCTTGTAAGACATGGGACCAAAACCCGAAACCAGTCCTCTGGCCCCGGCTGCCGTCACCGAGCGGCTGCGGTACTCCTCGCGGGCGTGAAGGTTGGAAAGGTGTACCTCGACTACCGGCAGAGGCTGAGCGCGTACTGCATCGAGTACCGCAATGGAGTAGTGGGTCAGGGCGCCGGGGTTGAGCACAATGCCCCAGAAGCCCTCGTCTTTGGCCTGCTGTATCCATTCGACAATCTGCCCCTCAAAGTTCGACTGCCGGCAGACCACCCCAAACCCCAGCTCCGCGCCCCAGGTCTCGCAGAGTTCCTCGAGCTCGTCCAGGGTGGTTTTACCGTATATTTCGGGCTCACGCTTGCCCAGCAGGTTCAGGTTGGGGCCGTTCAAGACCAGGATCATTTGCCTCTATGCTAAGGTAGCAGCGTTGCGATGGGCAATTGCAGAAGCAAACACCTAGCCTGAACCCGCTTCGAGTCATGTCGCAGGACACAGGTCGCATGTCGCAGGTCAGCTTGGGCTTTTGACCGTCTGGTGTTAGCTTGGAGAGCGCCCTCAGACAAAGGGGTTCAGGGTCTGGCCGTTATACTGGCTGTATGCGCGAGCGTATTTTGGGCCGCATCCACCGCGCCCTCGAGCACCGTCCCAAAACCGCCCTGCCCGAGCCCCTCGCGGCGACTGTCGCGCCATCGGAGGCCCTAACCCACTTCGCCGAGCGCCTGAGTGGGAATGGGGGCGAGGTGGTACGGCTGGAGGGTCTGGGGGCCGCCCAGGAGTGGCTGGGCCACTTTGCCCAGACCTTTGCCGGGGTAACGGTGGGCCAGACCGTGCCTGAATCGCTTCGCCCCAGGTTGCCCCTTCTGCCCCCCGAGGAGGCCCCGCTGGGCATCTCCTGGGCGGTGGGGGCAGTAGCCGAGACCGGCACGGTGCTTCTCAGCAGCCAGGAGGGCCGCCGCAACCAGCTTTTGCCGCCCACGCATCTGGTTTTTGTTTCCGAAGCCCACATTTACCCCACCCTTCTTACGGCCCTGAACGCCCTGAAGCCCTCGCTGCCCTCGGCCATCGGACTGCACTCCGGCCCCAGCAAGTCTGCCGACATCGGGCAGATTATGGTCAAGGGGGTGCACGGGCCGGGGCGGCTGGTGGTGGCCGTGCTATCGGGTAGCTGAAAACCAACCTGAAGCTAAGTGCCTGCCGCCTGTGTTTTGGATAATGGCATGTTCGAAAATCATTCGGGTATTGCGCCCGGAGCATGATTTTCTAGCACAGCCTGGATTCATCTCTAGACCTTATACGGGCGCAACTTAATAGTCTCCACAAGCCACAAGCTACAAACTACAGGCCAATACAGCAGCCCTGGACTCTAGACCCTTGACCTGCATTGAGCTTGCAACCCGTGACCCTCTCAATCCCAATCTGATTTACACAATCTCAGGCCATACCGGACTACACTCAAGCAATGACCAAGGCCCGAACCCTCGGAGAACTCAAGCGCACCTACCCCCTGGAGAAGCTCCGCCGCAGCGTCAAGGACGAGGCGCGGGAAAACCTGATTGGAAAGCTCAGGGCCGGGGAAAAACTCTTTCCGGGCATCCAGAGCTACGACGACTCGGTCATTCCCAGCCTGGTCAATGCCATCCTGGCCCGGCACAATTTCATTCTGCTGGGCCTGCGTGGTCAGGCCAAGAGCCGCATTCTGCGCCAGCTCACCGAGCTATTGGACGATGAAGTTCCGGCCTTGCCCACCGAGATCCGCGACAACCCCCTGTTCCCGCTCTCGGCAGAGGCCAAGCGCCTCCTGGAAGAAGCCGGCGACGAAGCGCCCATCGTCTGGATTCCCCGCTCCGAGCGCTACGTGGAAAAGCTAGCCACCCCCGACACCACCGTGGCCGACATCCTGGGCGATATTGACCCCATCAAGGCCGCCAAACGGGGCACCGGGCTCTCTGACCTCGAGGCCGTTCACTACGGCCTTTTGCCCAGGGCCAACCGGGGCATCTTCGGCATCAACGAGGTGGCCGACCTGGCCCCCAAGGTGCAGGTGGCCCTCTTCAACATCCTGCAAGAAGGCGACGTGCAGATTCGCGGCTACCCGGTGCGGCTGGAACTGGACGTCTGGATTGCCTTCACAGCCAACCCCCAGGACTACACCGCCCGGGGCAAGATCGTCACCCCCCTCAAAGACCGCATCGGTTCTGAGATTCGTACCCACTACCCGCGCACCCTCGAGGAAGGCCTCTCCATTACCCGGCAGGAAGCCTGGATTGCTCGAGAGGAAGGCATGTACGTACCGGCCTATGTGGCCGAAGCCTCGGAGGCGGTGGCCTTTGTGGCCCGCGAGGATAAGCGCGTAGACAAGACCTCGGGGGTTTCGCAGCGCCTCTCGATTAGCTTGCTGGAACTGGTGGCCTCCAACGCCGAGCGCCGCGCCCTTCTACATGGCGAGCGTCCGGTGGCCCGGCCCCTCGACCTGTACGCGGCCCTGCCGGCCATCACCGGCAAGATTGAGCTGGAGTACGAGGGCGAACTCCAGGGGGCCGAGCGGGTAGCCCGCGACCTCTTGCTCAAGGCGTTTGGTCTGGCCTATGGCGAGCGGGCCCGGGGCCTGCCGGTGGACGAAATCGTGCAGTACTTTGCCGACGGTAACCTCCTCACCCTGCCCGAGGGCAGCGCCAAAGCGGTCCTGAAGGAGATGGAAAAAGTGCCGGGCCTGCTGGCTGCCGCGCAAAAACTGGAACCCCAGACCACCCCCGAAGCCCTGGTGGCCGCTGGGGAGTTTATCCTCGAGGGTCTGGCGGGCCGCCGCAAGATTGCCAGGGGTGAGGAGAGCTACAGCGCCCCTATCGAGCGGGAGCGCGAGCGGTGGGGGAGCGGGAATTGATGTACATAGCACATAGCCAATAGCTAGTGGCAGAACCAAAAAGCTATCCGCTATTAGCCATCAGCGAGGAAATATGCGTATCCGATACTCCAAATACGAGCCCGGCTTCGACGACCTCAGCGGCGCCGACCTGATGGACATGATTCAGGATTTCCTGATGGACTCGGGCTTTTCTGATCCCTACAACCGCTACCAGCCCGACCCCAACCGCAGCCCCACCACCGAAGACCTGATGGATGCCCTCCTGCAAGCCCTCCTCGAGCAAGACCGCATTCCCGAGGAGTGGTTGCAAGAAGCCAGGAATGCCCAGAACTTTCAGGAGACCAGGCTGGGACAAGAGTTGCAGCGCCTCATGCAGCGCTTGCAGGAAGAGGGCTTTATCCGGATGCCCGGCAACGACCCGTTCGAGGCGGGGCAAGGTTTCCAGGGTGAGGCCCAGGATACTCGGCTCGAGCTCACCAACAAATCGGTAGACTTCCTGGGCCTCAAAAGCCTGCGTACCTTGCTAGGTTCGCTGGGCAAAAATGCCCCCGGTGCCCACGTCACCCGGCACTACGCCTCGGGGGTGGAGTCGAGCGGCGAGACCAAGCCCTACGAGTTTGGCGACCAGCCCAACATTAACATTGGCGAGACCCTCAAGAGTGTGGTGATGAAGGGGCTGGAAAACATCGAAGAGGGCGACCTGACCATCGAGCTGGCCGAGTACACCGCCGCCATGAACACGGTGGTGCTGCTGGACTGCTCCCACTCCATGATTCTGTATGGCGAAGACCGCTTCACCCCTGCCAAGCGCGTGGCCCTGGGCCTGGCCCACCTGATTCGCACCCAGTACCCCGGCGACCAGGTGCGCTTTGGGGTGTTCCACGACAGCGCCGAGGAAGTGCCCCTGGGCAAGCTGCCCACCGTACAGGTCGGGCCCTACCACACCAACACCGCCGAGGGCCTCAAGCTGGCCCGCAAGATGCTTAAAAAAATGAGCGGCGAGATGAAGCAGATCATCATGATTACCGACGGTAAGCCCTCCGCGCTCACCCTGCCCTCGGGCCAGATTTACAAGAACGCCTGGGGCCTTGACCCAGTCATCCTGGCCGAGACCCTCAAGGAGGCCACCCTGGCCCGCAAGGAAGGTATTCCCATCCACACCTTCATGCTGGCGCGGGAGCCTGAGCTGCTGGCCTTTGTCAAGAAGCTGACGCAAATTACCAAGGGCAAGGCCTACATGACCACGCCAGGGAACATCGGACGATACGTGCTGATGGACTTTTTGAACCGTAAGGTGAGCCGGAACTAGTACCATCCGGCAACAGGAGTTTAGTTTCCTTCAACGGGTATCTCTGGTTTTCTTTGCTTCGTACATCCGCTGGTCAGCCAGCGACAGCAATGCTTGGGGTGTGTTGGCCTCAATAGGGAAAGTGGCCTGCCCAATATCAACTGACAGGCATATGTTCTCAATACAAACTTTGCTAATAGCTTGTTCAAGGCGGCGCGAAAGATGCTGCGCTCCTTGCGCATCGGTCTGTGATAGCAGTACGGTAAATTCATCCCCACCCCAGCGGAAGGCTATGTCTCCCGACCGCAGTTCACGGACGAGAGTTTTAGCAACCTCTTGGAGTGCTAGGTCGCCTAGAGCATGGCCTAGCCGGTCGTTGATGGGCTTAAAATTCCCGAGATCCATAACAATCAAGGTGAGCGGGTAGCCAGATCGGGTAGCCCGCGAGGTCTCCTCCTGTAGTCGAAGATTGAATGCCCGGCGATTGTAAAGACCGGTCAGGCTATCGGTCAAAGAGGCCTTTTCGAGCTCAGAGCGGTAGTTGAGCTCGTGGATCAGGGTAGCGAGGGGTGCCGCGAAAAGCTGAACGGCAGCCAAAGAGTCTTCGGCAAAGGCATTGGGGTCTTTTGTGCTACCCAGGTTCAAGTAGGCTAATACTTGACCCTGGTGACCAACCGGCAGGCACAGGCTGGCTTTGAGCTCGTCGAACTGAGGCGTATGCCCCGTTAGTATTCGTGGAACGCCTTTCAGGGCTTGTAGGCTAGAGCCGCCATACCAGGCTAGCAGTTCGGTTTCGCTTTGTACGGCGCGCACCGAGAGGTTTCCTATAGCCGCTTGGCAGCAATAGCTTTCTACGACCCGCACCCAAAGGCTTCCTACCTCACTGCCAGGCACCAGCTCTACTGCGGCTTCCAGAATGTCCTGGTAGACCTTCTTCGAAGGGTATGACCAGGCCTCTGTGAGCAGTTGGTTGATGCGCTGCTGCTGCTCTGCCAGCAGTACCCGCTCCAGTGCGCTGCTCAATAGCCGTTCGACCCCTAGCAGAATTTCCTTTCTTTTTCGACTCCAAGGAATCTGTTTCCGATGGGCCAAGACCAACACTGTTCTGCTCTGAAATGCGTCCCGGCTGTAGATGGGATAGACCGCAAAAGTTTTGATACCCACCTGTTTGAGTTCGGGCAAGCCTTCGGGAAGCGCCAGGTAGTTTTCGACAAACAACGGTGCGCCGGCTTCCAGGGCCTGCCAGGCAATGCCCTGGTTGTGCTCGAGCCGTTGGGGCGAAGTTGCTAGGACCGGCTCTAAGCTCTCGGGTAACTGCCATGACAGGGCTTGCAGGGCTCCTCGGCGGTAGATCAGGACCGCTCCAGCTTCCATCTCCATTGCGGGCAGCAGGTGGCGCAAGGTCACTTTGGCAACCTTCGTTTTGTCATTTTCGTTTGCCAGTGCGCTTGCGAGCTCAAGTAGCAGGCGTCGTAGCTCGTGATCGTGCAGGCGCTCGAGCTGATAGGCAATAGTGCGGGCCAGCCGATTGAACAAGTCGGCTTCCAGCTTGCGCCAGGTCTCGCCTAGGGTGAATTGAAGTACCGCAACAACCTCCTGACGAACCCTTGTGGCAACCGCCAGCTCAGCAGGCTTGCCAGTCATGCCTACATGACGCCCCATAGCCACTTGAGTAGCGGAACCCTCTGAGTAGACTGGACCATCCTCCATAAGAGCACGCAAGACTAGAGGTGGCGTGCTTGAAGTATCCGTGTTCTCAACAGCTTGAATCTCTAGCGGTTGCACCAGATTGGCTCCAGCAGGCACCCAGACGCGAAGCTCAACCCCCTGCAAAAGCGACGAGAGCATGGTCGGCAGATTCTGTAAAAGTTGCCTTTGCGTGAAGTAGCGCGGAATGAGTTCTAGCCCCTGTAATAAGACGTCCTGAATCAGGACAAGCTGCTTGGCTCGACGATGGGCCCGACGCAGGCTATCCCCTACCAGAAAAGCCAGATACGCTGATAGGAATAAAATCAAGATCATCACATAAAAATCCGGGTATGCCCTGGGAAAAAAGGAGAGAGCTACACTAGACCCTAATGCCGCTGCCAGCCCGACCCACAGGCCGCGAACACTGGCCAGGGTAGCGGTCAAAAACATCATCCAGGGCAGGGCATAGATGCCTGCCATACCCAGGCCATATACCACCACGATTCCCGCCAAGGACAAGATCAGAGTAGAATAATACGCGGCGGCAGGGTGCATATGTTACATAATCTTTCCACTTTAGATAAAAAAAAGGCAAATCCCAGCAGAAAGACACAGTCGTGAAAACGGTTCGGCGCTGGGAAGTTGCTGCTTGTATGGCCCTCCTCATTGAGCGCATCTCGCAGGCCGTACAGTTTCGGCCTCGGCCCGCCTTCAACCCGGCACAAATCCGCCGCTACGAGGGCGCAACACGGGAGTTACGCCTCGATATGCCCTACTACCCCGCCCAAACCGCCAGGGGCTATGTGCTGATTCCTAAAGATGGTTATTTTCAGCAGGCCGAAGAGGTTTTGGAGCGGCTTTAGGTGTAGCTTTGGGAAAGGACAAAAGCCCTGTTTTTGCGTGTCATGCAACGTAACCTTAAGTTGAGCGATTGAGGTTTTGCCAATACCCCGCTACCGTATGGACTAATGGCAGCATGTTTGGGAGGGCGTGCTACCGTGCTGGCTGAATCCTATGAATCTACGCTTCCTATCTCTACTCCTCCTGTTGGGCTTGAGTGCTTGCCAGTTTGGTTCGCCGTTGCCGGCCAATACAGGCTACTGGTCAGATGCGCGTTTTTGGGCCAGCCTCAACCTGCAAAAGCCCCAAGCTGGCGACTCGGTGGTCATTCCGGCGGGTAGCAGGGTCATCCTGGATGAAGACCCGCCCCCCCTGACGGGCATTACGGTGCTGGGGGAGTTGGAGTTTGCTCGAAAGAACCTCAACCTCAGTACCAGCTACCTGATGGTGCACGGCCCCGGTAAGCTCAGCATTGGCTCGGAGGCCCAGCCCTTCACCCATCGAGTGGTCATCACCCTAACCGGCTCCAACCCGGAAGAAAACATCATGGACATGGGAACCAAGTTTCTGGGGGCCATGATGGGAGGCAAGCTTGAAATTATTGGGGAGAACCGGGTGGCCTGGACCAAACTGGCTGCCACGGCGTCTGCGGGAAGTACCCAGATTGTCCTCAGCAGTCTGGTGGACTGGCGGGTGGGGGAGAAAATCGTCATTACCTCTTCGGCGCTTGACCCCCACCAGGCCGAGATCCGGACCATCCAGGCCATCGGCGGCAACACCCTCACGCTGGATCGGCCGCTGGACTACCAGCATTTTGGCCAGTTGCAGACCTTCGAGGGTCGGGTTCTGGATCAGCGGGCCGAGGTGGGGTTGCTCTCGCGCAACATCGTGATTCAGGGCGATGACCACCACGCGGGGGGCTTTGGCGGGCACGTGATGGTGATGGGCTCGAGCCCCCTGCACCGCGAAACCAACCCGGCCATGCGCAGCAGTGGCAAGGTGCGAGGGGTGGAGTTTCGTCGGCTGGGTCAGTTCAACCGGCTTGCCCGCTATCCCTTCCACTGGCACCTGAACGGCGATTCGAATGGCGACTACCTGGAAAACAGCAGCTTCCACAGCAACTTCCAACGCGGCATCGTGGTGCACGGCACCGATAATGTGCGGGTCAAGAACAATGTTTTGTACGACACCCTGGGCCACAGCCTCATGACTGAGGACGGTTCCGAACAGGGCAACCTTTTCGAGGGCAACCTGGCTGTGTTGACCCGGGCCTTCCCGTACCTGCCCAGCAACCCCATCCAGGTCGGGCAGAACGACGACCAGGCGGCCACCTTCTGGATCAAGGGCCCCAGCAACCGTTTTGTGGGGAATGTGGCCGCCGGGGGCGAGTTCACCGCCTTCTGGTTCGACAATGTGGGCACGGTGGACGCCAGCCGTTTCGAGTTCCGCGACAACGTGATTCACTCCTACTTGCTGGGCAAGGCCATCGGCGCACCGGGCAACGTGGGCGACCTGGGGGCGTTGTGGATTACCGGCAACCGGGCCGCGCCCACCACCCATGGGCCGTTTGTGCTCGAGCGCACCACCATTTACAAAACCCGCTCGGCGCTGTGGGCCAACCCGGTGGGTGACCCAGCCGGCGAGGTGATCATGGAGGTGCGCGACTCGATCCTGGCAGACAACAGCGTGAGCATCGGTAGCCACGGCATCCGCGATTCGCTGATTGTGGGCAAGAGCGCCAACCTCGACAGCGAAGGGGAGATTGGCCGGTTGGGGGTGCAGGAGTACGGTGGTACTACCACCTTACAGAACGTGACCTTCGTGAATTTCGGGCCGGGCACCAGCGCCATCCAGACCCGAAACTGCTTCCGCGAAGGGCCTAACATGATCACCCAGAACATTCGCTTTGTGAACGCCCAGTTTAGCCTCTGTAACGGCAGCAGCGATCTGGCGGTGCAAGACCTCGATGGCTCGCTGAGTGGAAGTGGCTTGCCCGGCGTAGTGGTACCGGCATCGGCGGGCTCGAGGGCCATGTACACCGAGGAATGTGTGCTTCGGGTGGCAGCAAATGCCAGGGTCTGCCCCGCCCAGATGGAATACCTCAACCTGATTCCCGAGACTGACACCTTTTTCCGCAGCTACGCGCCGGGCGTGCCCAGCCTGACCCGCGACGATGGAGTACAACAAAGCGGTAGCGACGTGACCAATGCGCCCTTCTACTGGACGCTAATTCATGGGCGAACCTATACCCTGGATACCGACCTGAGCCAGTGGCAGTACTTCCGCCTGCGTCTGTATCCCAAATACAAAAACCACGACGGAACCCCCCGCTCGGCACGGGTAGTGCTGCCCAGCAGTACACCTTCTTTCACGGTGTATCGCTGTGCGCTGGAAACCTTGCAGCCCGGCACCAACTGCGCTGGCAAAACCGCGCTTACTTCGCTCTCGGGTCTGGCCGAGCTGGACGCCGCTACCCAGCCCGCTTACTTCTACGATTCGGCTGCCCAGCGTATTTACCTGAAACTGTTTAGCAACACCAATACCTCGCTGCTGGTACAGCGCTAGGCATCCGTCGCAACGTGTACTGAATCCTACCCACCCTAAGTCCCATCTAGTACCCTGGGCTTATGCACCGGGTGTGGGCGGTAAGGCGGGCCTGGCGGATGCGGCTCTTGCTGGCCGCAGGGCTGGCGCTTTTGCTGCTGCCTCTGGCCTGGTTGGTGCATCCAGCCGGGGTTTTGCTTTCGCTCGTAGGGTTGCTGTATCCCACCCGCTGGGAAGAGCCCAAAGCCCTGGCCGACCTGGACCGACGCTATGGTCTGGCCTACCGCAGTGCCCTCGAGGCGCCCGTCAACCACCCCTGGCGCGGCCAGCTGCAAACCGAAGCGGAAGCCAGCTTGCGCGAGGCCCGACCCCCGGCTATGCCCTGGGTTTTTGCGGCCCTCTACCTGGTTCTGCTGGGTGTGGTGTGGGTCTTGCCCCCATTGCAACTACCCTTTGTAGCCTCGCCGGGCAGGGCTCCTGGTCAGGCCAGCCCAACCTTCCCCACCTCACCAGAGACAGGCAGCCCGACCAGCCCGGTACAACCCAACTCCAGCCCACAAAGCGGGCAACCGCTGTCGCCGGAAGGTTCGCCGCAAAGCCAACAGCAAAGCCCGGATGCAGCCAGTCCTTCGGAAAGGCCCGAAAGCCCGCGCAGCCAGGAAGCGCAGGATCGTGCGGGCGGGGCCTCGAGCCAGGGAGATCCCCAGGGTGCAGCCCGCCCCGGCCAACCCGGTGAGCGCCCTCAAAGCCCTGAACAGCCTGCATCCAGCCAGAATGGTCAGGGCTCCACGGGCCAGCCCCAACCCGACCAGGCCGGGCAGCCGCAGACCGGCCAGCCTGGCCAGAATCCACCCCCAGCTCAACCTGGACAAGCGCAGCCTTTCCAACCTGGACAAGCACAGCCTTCCCAAACTGGACAAGCACAGCCGTCTCAAACAGGCCGTTCGCCCTCCGAGCAGACCCCGCAGGGGCAACCCGCGCCTGGTTCAGAGGGCAGAGAGCCCAACCTGTCCGGGCAGCCCTCCCAACAGCCTGAACAAGCGCAACCCTCACAACCCGGGCAAGCGCAACCCTCGCAACCAGGGCAGGCCCAGCCGGGGTCCCAACCCGGACAGGGCCAGGCTTCCCGAGAGAATCAGGGGCAGAATACCCAGGGCCAGGGCCGGCCAGGGGGCACTGAGCAGGGCGGCACCGGGGCCCAGGGTCAGCAGGCCCGACCACCCCAGAGCCCTCCAGCCAGCCCGCAGCGTCCGGCGGGCGAAGCGCCACTCAGCCGGGGTGAAAACCGGCAGGGAAGACCCCAGCCCCTGCCCAGCCCCTGGCAGTCCGGCCAGCCCCCGCAAAATGTGCAGCGCCAGGCCGAAAAGTACCTCGAGTCCGAACCCTTGCCCCCCGAGGTGCGCGACATTGTGCGCCGCTATTTCGAGCTACCCCAGCGATAAAAACCCACTCCGCCAGGAGTGGGTTTTAGCGTATGGAAAAACGCTAGAACCGGAGAACGCCCTGTCCACCGCCCCAGGTAATGGCCATGGTGCAACCCGCCAGATCGGGGGTGCTCACGGTGGTGATCTGGGCTGCCAGCTGGGCGGTGTTCGTTCCACCGTTCTGGATGATAGGCAGAATCTGCCCGACGTTGAGGTTGAGGGTGCCGTTCGACAGATTGCTTACCGTAATTTGATTGCCGCTGACAGTAAGGGTGAACTGCACGTTGTTGGCGGTAGACTGGGCACTACGCGCAGTAGCCCCGCTGCCATCTGAGACGGTCAAAGTAGCGCTCATGGTAACGTTGATGGGCGAGGGAAGGGTCGCAGGGCAGCCTGCACCAAAACTCACGCCCTGGATGGCCAGGTTATAGGAGAAGCCGCTTGGGTTGGCGGGAAGGTTGAGGTTGGTAAGGTCTTCGAAGGTAGCAGTTACACTGGCCGAACCCGTAGCGGACGCCGAAACCAGGTTAAACGTGGTGGTCTTACCTCCTAACTGGAAGGGGTTATCAATGGGGGGGCTGCTGATCAGTCCACAACCCGCAACAAGCAGAGCCATAACACTGCCGAGTAGGGCTAAACGTTTCATAAAATCCTCCTGCCCGCTTTTTGAAGCAAACCAATTGTATACCCAGGCCTGGGAAGAGGGTAGTTATATTTGACCTGAAGAGGTTTGCTGGCGTTACGTCAGACCGTTTTGAAGCTTTCGAAGGGCTCTTTGCAGTCGTTGCAGACGTGGATGGCCTTGCACAGGGTGGGGCCAAAGGTGTTCTTGACCGAAGTGTTGAAGGAGCCGCAGCGTGGGCAGCGGGTGAGGGCGGCCTCGAGCTGAATCAACACCCCTTCCTGCCCCGCCGTGGGTTTGGGGGGCGCAATCCCGTACTGGCGCAGGCGTTCTTTGGCCTCGGGGGTAATCCAGTCGGTGCTCCAGGGCGGCGAGAGTATGGTTTTTACCACGACCTCGGCAAAGCCCAGCGAGCGGGTGGTTTCTTCGAGTTGCTCCCGAATCAGGTGCAGGGCCGGACAGCCCGAGAAGGTGGGGGTCATGGAGATGATGGCTCTGGGGCCCTCTATCTGCACGTCCCGCACTATGCCCATCTCGACGACGTTGATGACCGGAATCTCGGGGTCGGGAATCCGGGCCAAGGCCTCCCAGACTTGCTCGGTGTTGGGCAGGGTGGTCATATCACCAGGTCACCAGACTTTGGCCTCGGCGTCCCAGCGGGCGGTGGACTGCATCTCAGCCAGGATGCTCCACAGGTGCTCGGTATGGTAAGCGCGGGAGGTGGGCTGGTAGCCGGGGTTGATGGGCAGTTTGAGGCCAGAGTTTTGCAGGTGGCGGGTGGCGAGCTCGAGCCACCGCTCTCTTATGGGCGAGAGGTCGGGCATGATGCCCTCGGCCACCAGGAGTTCTTCGCCGGGGATGGGCACAAATAGCTGCTGGGCATAGCCCCACTGCATATCCAGGGCCTGCTGCAAGCGCCGGTTGGATTCCTCGGTGCCCAGGCCCAGCCGCTCTACCCAGGCGTAGGTGTGCTGAAGGTGGAAGCGTTCCTCGCGCTTGATTTTTTGCGCCGCCTCCGCCAGGGGCCTGTACGTGCTGTGCTGGGCGGCCTCGAGCCACAAGGACTCGTACAGGTCGTACAAAAACTGCCGCAGCATGGTGAAGGCCCAGTCCCCCTTGGGCAACTCCACCAGCTCACAGTTGCGATACTCGTAAGCATCGCGGAAGAAAGCCAGCCGGTCGGGGTCGGAGCCATCCAGCGCTTGGCGCAAGCCATACCAGAGGGTGGCGTGGCCCAGCTCGTCCTGCACGATGTTGGCCAGGGCAATGTCCTCTTCCAGAATGGGGCCGTGGCCCGTCCATTCGCTGCCCCGTTGGGCCAGGATGACCTCGTCGTCGGCCAGCGCGGTCAGCTTAGCAACTAGCGCATTCTTCACCTGAGCGTTCATCTTCTACCCCCCGCCCCCCTTTGTGCTTGCTTACATGGGAGCCGACTGTGGCGTAATACTGCTGCTGCTTGTAGGTTTTGTCTTTGGCCGGGGCAAACCAGCTCTCGATGGTTTGTGGACTGGGGTCGCTTTT
>CALFDH010000181.1 GCA_937950405.1 uncultured Meiothermus sp. | reverse complement strand
CTGCATGGCAATTTTGAAGCCCTCCCCCTCCTCGCCCAGGCGCTGGCGGGCCGGAACCCGGCACTCCTGAAAGCGCAGGGTGGCCAGGGGGTGCGGGGCCATGACCTCGAGGCGCTGGGCTACCTCCAGACCGGGGGTGTGGGCGTCCACCACAAAAGCGCTTACCCCCCTGGAACCCTGGCTGCCCGGTGTGCGGGCAAAAACCACGTAGAAGTCGGCGATGCCGCCGTTGGAAATCCAGGTTTTTTGCCCGTTCAGCACGTAGGTATCGCCCTCGAGGCGGGCTTCGGTGCGAAGGGCCCCCACATCGGAGCCGGCGTCCGGCTCGGAGAGGGCAAAGGCGGCGATGAACTCGCCCTGGGCTACCCTGGTCAGGTAGTGGGCCTTTTGCGCGGGCGTGCCGTGCAGGGTGATGGCCCCGGAGCCCAGGCCCTGCATGGCGAAGGCAAAATCGGCCAGGCCGTGGTGGTAGGCCAGGGTCTCGCGAATCAAACAGACCGCTCGAGTATCGATGGTCTCCTGCGCCCCGCCGTAGGCCTGCCCCCCCACCGCGTAGCGCGTCCAGCCCCCTGCGCCGAGGGCCCGCACCCACTGGCGGCAGGCGCTGTCCACTTGGTGCACGGAGTTTGCTCCGTCCCGAAGGGGATCGTCCACGTCGTGCTCTGGGTGAGCGGCCAGGTTATGCGCTGCCCAGGTTTGCAGCTCCTGGGCCAGCGTGCGGTGCCGGGGCTCGAAAAAGGGCCAGTCGAGGTAGGCTTTATCGCGCATTTGAGGTCTCCATTGGCTCCACGATTGGTTCGAACTATCACCCCAACCCGTCTTTGCGTAGGCGACGGCAACCATGAAAAAGCGCCGAGACAAGGCGGCTTTTGCCGCTCGTTATAGCACGTGACCCTAGACTCTCGACCCTCATCCCCTAATCCCCCTCGAACACCGGCTTTTCCTTGGCCACGAAAGCCTGATAAGCGCGGTGGAAGTCGCGGGTGGTCATGCAGAGGGCCTGGGCCTGGGCTTCGGCCTCGAGGGCCTCATCGAGGCCCATGCTCCACGCCTGGTGAAGCATTTTTTTGGTCATGGCGTGGGCAAAGGTGGGCCCCTGGGCCAGCGAACGGGCGAACTGCTGGGCCTCCTCCAGGAGCTTTTCCGGCTCGTACAGGCGGTTGAAAAAGCCCCAGCGCTCGGCTTCCTCACCGCCCAGGGTGCGACCCGTGTACAGAAGCTCGGCGGCCCGGCCCAGCCCCACGATGCGGGGTAGCATGGCACAGGCCCCCATGTCGCAGCCGGCCAGGCCCACCCGCACAAACAAAAACGCCGTCTTGCTGCGGGCGGTGCCGTAGCGGATATCGGAGGCCATGGCCAGGATGGCCCCGGCCCCCGCGCACACCCCGTCCACCGCGCTCACGATGGGCTGGGGGCAGGCCCGCATGGCCGCTACCAGACTGCCGGTCATGCGGGTAAAGGCCAGCAAGCCGGGCATGTCCATCTGGGTGAGGGGGCCGATAATCTCGTGCACATCGCCGCCGGAGCAGAAGTTGCCCCCGGCTCCGGTGATCACCACCGCCCGCACGTCTTTGGCATAGGCCAGCGCCCGGAAGAGGTCGCGCAGCTCGGCATAGGACTCAAAAGTGAGGGGGTTTTTGCGCTCGGGGCGGTTCAGGGTGATGGTGGCAACGGTATTTTCCACCGACCACAGAAAGTGTCGGGCCTGGTAGCCGGCGAGTGCTACCGTGCTGCCGGGCAAGGGGGTCTGGCCTCCCTGCGGGCTGATGTTTCCAGGCAAACTCATGGACGGGCCTCCTTGTGGTTGAGATGGCTTTTCAGCTTGCCGAGAAGCGCGAACAGGCTCTCTTTCTCGGCTGCCGAAAGGCCAGAAAACAGCTCAATCACCCAGCCCTCGTGGACGCGGGCCATCTCGGCAAACACCCGCTGTCCTTTGGGGGTGAGTTTGACCGTGTAGGAGCGGCGGTCCTGGGGGTCTACCTGGCGGCGGACCAGACCCTCGGCCTCGAGCTGGTCGGTAATGCCGGTAACGTTGCCGGTGGTAACCATCATGCGCCGGGAAAGCTCGCCCATCCGCAGACCCTCGGGGTGGCGCTCGAGCTGGGCCAGCAGGTCGAAGCGGGGCAGGGTGGTGTCGAAGTGTTCGCGCAGCCGGGTGCGAATCTCGGCGGTAATCAGGTTGGTGCAGGTCAGGAGGCGCAGCCACAGCTTGAGGGCCTGGTGGTGGTCTTCGGCCAGGCGGGTCTCGAGGTCGGGTTTGGGGCTTACCATCTACATCACCTCCCCACCCGCTACCGCAATGGCCTGCCCGGTCAGGGCCGCCGAGCCCGGCAGGCACAGCCACAGCACCGCCTGGGCCACCTCGGCGGGCTCCACCAGCCGCCCCTGCGGGTTGCTGTGGGCCAGCTCGGAGCGGGCTTCTTCGGGGGTTCGTCCGGTTTTTCGCGCGATGTTCGCCAGGCTGGCCTCCAGCAGCTCGGTCTCGGTGAAGCCGGGGCAGACTGCATTCACGGTGATGTTTTTGCGGGCGAGCTCGAGGGCCAGCGAGCGGGTCAGGCCCACCACCCCATGCTTGGCCGCGCAGTAGGCGCTCACATAGGGGTAGCCCTTGAGCCCTGCCGTGCTGGCGATGTTCACAATGCGGCCCCAGCCGGCCTCGAGCATCCCCGGCAGGGCGGCCTGGGTGCAGAGAAAAGCGCCGGTCAGGTTGACCGCTAACATCCGCTGCCACAAGCCTAGGTCGGTTCTGGCAAAAGGCTGGCTTTCGGCCTGCCCGGCGTTGTTGACCAGGATGCTAACCGGGCCCAGGGCTTTTTCGGCGGCCTTGAAGGCCTGTTGCACCTGGTCGGGGCTGGTGACATCGCAGGTTTCAACGTGTACCAGTACGTCTAGCTGCTGGACTTTCGCCTCCAGACTGGCCCGGTTTCGCCCCAGCAGCGTGAGCCTGGCCCCAGCCTGGGCCAGTTCGGCGGCAATGGCGGCCCCAATGCCGCGTCCGCCGCCCGTGACCACGGCATGTTTTCCGGCCAGCGGCAGGGGGTTCATCGGACGGCCAGCTCCTCGGCCCGGTCGGCCTGGGCCCTGGCCAGGTTGCGCTCGAGCTGCGCCTTGCCCGAAAGATACTGCCTGGGCCAGCCCACTTCGCTGTAGCCCAGTTTGGCGGCCTGGTGCAGCGTCCAGTGGGGGTCGGCCAGGTGGGGCCGGGCAATGGCGCACAGGTCGGCCCGCCCGGCGGCAACGATGGAGTTCACGTGGTCGGCCTCGAAGATGGCCCCCACGGCCATGGTGGCAATCTGAACCTCGTTGCGGATGCGGTCGGCGAAGGGGGTCTGGTACATGCGCCCATACACCGGTCGGGCCTGGCGGGTGGTCTGACCGGAGGAGACATCTATCAGGTCGCAGCCCGCTTCTTTGAACATGCGGGCAATTTCCACTGCATCGTCAGGGGTGTTGCCGCCGGGAGCCCAGTCGTGCGCGGAGATACGCACCGACATCGGCAGGTGCGGGGGCCAGACCGCCCGCAACGCTTTGAAAACCTCCAGGGGGTAGCGCACCCGGTTTGCCAGCGAGCCGCCATACTCGTCCGTGCGGTGGTTGGTGAGCGGGCAGATGAAAGCCGAGAGCAGATAGCCGTGGGCGCAGTGCAGCTCGAGCCAGTCGAAACCCGCCTCCAACCCCCACCGGGCCGCTTGCACAAAGTCGGCCTTGACCCGCTCCATGTCCTCTCTGGTCATCTCGCGGGGGGTCTGGTTCTGGGGGCCGTAGGGGATGGGGGATGGGGCCAGCAGGGGCCAGTTGCCCTTGGGCAAGGGCTCGTCCATCTGTTCCCAACCCAGTTGGGTGGAGCCTTTGGGCCCGGCGTGCCCAAGCTGAAGGGCAATTTTGGCATCGGTGTGCTGATGCACAAAGTCCACGATGCGCCGGTAGGCCTGCATGTGGGCCTCGCTGTACAGCCCCGCACAGCCGGGAGTAATGCGCCCGTCGGCGGAGGGGGCGGTCATCTCGGTAAAGACCAGCGCGGCCCCGCCCAGCGCCCTGGCCCCCAGGTGTACCAGGTGAAAGTCGTTCACCAGCCCGTCCTGGGCCGAGTACATGGCCATTGGCGAGACCACCACGCGGTTTTTGAGGGTCAGGCCGCGCAGCCGAAAAGGGGTGAACATGGGCGGGATGGGCCTGGGGGGCAGGCCCGACTTTTGGGCGAGCCAGGCCTCCACACCCTGCAGGTAGCTGGCATCGCGCAGCCGCAGGTTCTCGTGGGAGATGCGCTGCGAGCGGGTCAGCAGGCTGTAGGCGAACTGGGGGGCCTCGAGGCCGGTGTAGCGCTCCACATTTTCGAACCACTCGGTGGAGTTGCGCGCGGCGTTTTGAATCTTGAGTACCTCCACGCTTCGCACCGCCTGGTAGGCCTCGAGTACCTGCCGCAGGTGTGCGGTCGAGTCCCCTATCTGGGCAAACGATTGGGCCAGCGCAATGCCGTCCTCCAGGGCCAGCTTGGTGCCGCTGCCAATGGAGAAGTGTGCGGTGTGGGCGGCGTCGCCCATCAGCACCACCGGCACCTTGCGCCCGTCCAGGGTGTTCCAGTGTACCCAGGTTTTGCAGACCACCCGGGGGAACTTGATCCAGATGGCCGAGCCGCGCAGGTGAGCCGCGTTGGACATCAGCCTGTGGCCGCCCAGATACCGGGCAAAGAGCTTCTCGCAGAAGGCGATGCTCTCTTCCTGGCTCATCTGCTCGAGGCCGGCTTTTTGCCAGACCGTTTCCGGCGTTTCCACAATAAAGGTGGAGGTGTGGGCGTCGAACTGGTAGGCATGGGCCTGGAACCAGCCCCACTCGGTTTGTTCGAATGCGAAGGTGAACGCCTCGAAGCGCTGGTGCGTGCCCAGCCAGACAAAGCGGCACTTGCGAACCTCGATATCCGGCTCGAAGGTGCTTTCGTACTTCTTACGGATGCGGCTGTTGATGCCGTCCGAGGCAATCACCAGGTCGGCCTGGTACTGCTGGACAATGGCCTCATCGTCGGTGACCTCGGTCTGGAAGGCCAGGTTTACGCCCAGCTCGCGGCAGCGGTCTTGCAAAATGTTGAGCAGTTTTTTGCGGCCAATCCCGATAAAACCGTGGCCGCTCGAGCGGATGGTCTGGCCCTTGAAGTGCACCTCGATATCGTCCCAGTGGTGAAAGGCCCGGCTAATTTGGGCATAGGTGGGGTAGTCGGCTTTCTCGAGGTTGCCCAGGGTCTGATCGGAGAAGACCACCCCCCAGCCAAAGGTGTCGTCCGGGCGGTTGCGCTCCAGTACCGTCACCTCGTGCGCGGGGTTCTGCTTCTTCATCAAGAGAGCAAAGTAAAGCCCCGCTGGCCCGCCCCCGATGCTGACAATTTTCATCTTGCGGCTCCCTTGATTCCCTGGATGAACGGCCCCTCTCCAGAACAACCCGCCATGCCAAACCTCCCAATCCGCCAGTTATATATTTTATGTTTAAGATATTTAAACATGAGATAAATAATTGTAATTCCGGATTCAATTACTGAGTGCGCCCGCGACAGAAATATTATGCTGCTCATCAGAAGTGCGAATTCTGAGTTTGCAGCGGCGCGGCCTCGTGAATCACCCTTTCCCTACCCATTACGTTTCTATCGTGGAGATGCTTGTTATTGGACCCAGTTTTTTCTAATGTCCTTTACTGAAACCCGCCAGTTACAAAAAAGAGCCTCCTACAACCAGGTGGCTGTAGGAGGCAGTGGTAGAGGGGGTTTTTCAAGCCCAAAGTACCCCTACCGGCGCTGGAGCAGCTTCTTGAGAGTCAGGAGCGCGGGCTCACGCTCGAGCTCGGCGCTGGTGCTGGAGATCAGCTCGAGGCTGAAGTTGATACCGGAGGCCGGGGGCTGTACCAGTGCAAGTTGGCGGTTGACCCGGAATACGCCAAAATAGTCGCCCCCATCCACCTCATCGTTACCGTTGATGTCCTTCCAGCCTGCCACGGCATACTGCCCGGCAGGCAGGGAAGCCAGAACATAGTTGGCGGTGCGGGTATCGGCGGTGAGGAAGATGCCCTTGGATCGGCTCACGTCGAAGTCGTTGCCGGTCCAGAACAGGGCTGCCACAAAGGCGTCCTTGAGGGTGGGGAGGTTGGGCGTTCCGACCGTCAGCACCAGCGCCGCCTGCACGCTCTGGCCACCTGCACTACCCTCCACGGTCATGGGGTACTGGCCAGGCGGTACGCTGCCGGCTACGCTCAGGGCCAGGGTAGAAGTGGCCCCGGCAGAGGGGTTGGGGGTGAAGGTGCCGCTCACACCCGTGGGGGCTCCTTGCAGGGTCAGGCTAACCGGCCCGCTAAAGCCCCCCACCCGCTCGATGCCCACCACCACATTGGCACTGCCCCCAGGGGCAATGGTCAGACTGCTGGGGGTGGTGCTCAGGGTAAAAGAACCCACCGGGGCGCCCCCCACGGCCTGGATGGCGGCCAGCGCATCCACCAGCCCGGCCCCGCAATCACCGCCGGTAATGCCGGGGGGTGGGGTGGGCCGACTGGGGCTGGTCTCGCCCTGGCACTGGGTCTGGTTCAGGGGACGGGCGGTGCGGCGCAGGATGTCCAGCGCCTCGGCTCGAGTAAGGCTGGGGCGGGCGCTTTTCATCAGGGCAATCAGCCCAGCCACATGGGGTGCCGCCATGGAAGTGCCGTCATAGAACTCGTAGTTGAACTGTCCGCTGGCATCGCTTTTGAGTGGGCTGAGCACACCACCGCCCGCCTGCACGCCGCCCAGATTCACGGCAACGTTGCCACCAGGGGCCATGAGGTCGATTCGTGCTCCAAAGTTGGAATATGGTGCCCTTCCACCCGAAGGCCCAATAGCCCCAACGGTGATAACCCCGCTACAGCTGGCAGGAACGAAGTTAGCGACATTTTCTGCATTGTTACCAGCCGCTGCTACAATAATTTTTCCTTGAGCGTTGATCCGGTTGATCACCTCTTGATATAGCGGAATCTGTGAGCACGGACGACTGCCTCCCAGGCTCATGTTAATGATGGCAGCTGGGTTGGGGTTGGTCGGTACGCCAGTAACAGGAAGCCCTGCTGCCCACAGCATGCCATCGGTGATATCCACCAGGTCGCCGCCCTGAACACCCAGTACCCGTACGGGTAGCAGTCGGGCCCCCCAGCTGACCCCCGCTACGCCCAGGTTGTTGTCACTGTGGGCCAGGATGGTGCCGGCTACGTGGGTACCGTGGTAGCTGCTCTGGTTTGGACTAAACAGATCACCAGCATCTTCCGGGTTGTTGTCGCGTCCATCGCCATCACGCGCGTTGCGGGGGTCTGAGATCATGTCGAAGCCGGGCAGAATTCGGTTGCGGTCGAAGTCGGGGTGCTGCAAGAGCTGGCCGGTATCTATCACCGCTACCGTGACCGGATTGCTCTGCCCACGCTCGATATCCCAGGCCTGGGGCAGATTGATGGCCGGGTAGTGCCATTGCCGGTTATAGAGGGGATCGTTGGGGGTACGGGCCGGGTAGAAAAGATAGTTGGGGTGGGCGTATTCCACATCGGCCCTGGCTGCCAGATCGGCGATGGCGGCCAGAGTACCCTGGGCATCCAGCGAGGCCCGGTAGAGCGAAACCCGCTCTATGGACAAGCCTCGCACACGCTGCACCAGTGCCCCGCCTGCGGATAGCGTCTGCACGCTTTGTAGGCTGACTCCGGCCTTAAACTTGACGATGATATCGCCGGGCACAAAATCCAGATCGGCGGTGGGGGCCGTGCCGGTGCCAATACTAACCGTGCCCGAGATATTGCCGCCGCCTCCAGCGCCTCCACCCCCGCCCAGCACGCTGAGGCGAAAGCTGGCGGTATTGCTGGCCCCGCTGCTGGTACCTCGCACCACCGCATCGTAGGTGCCGGTGGCTACCCCGCTGCTGACCAGGATGGTGAGCTGGCTGGTGGGGTTACTGCTGCTAATGGAGGGGGGATTGAAGCTGCCCGATATGCCTTGGGGCACCCCCTCGAGGCTCAAGGTAACGACGTTGTTGGCTCCAGGCGAAAAACTGGCCGAGACCGTGACGGTAGTGAAGCTACCCAGGGTTACGCTGCTGCCAGGCACTGAAAGGCTAAAGTTGGGGCTGCTGCTGTCGCCGCAAGCGGCCAGCAGTGCAAAAAACCAAAACATCCACCGGGGCATAGCGTCTCCTCCTAAAAAGGGGCCCAGCCCGATCGAGCAAGGAGGCGTTGCTAATCGAGCTGGCCCTATACGCGCACCTACTGCTGGTTGTAGGTGGCGGGAACAGTGAACTGGGTGGGGGAGTTGGGGCGGGTTACACTAAAGGTAAAGCGGTACTGGCCGCTGATCTTGAGGTAGCAGGTAC
>CALFDH010000180.1 GCA_937950405.1 uncultured Meiothermus sp. | reverse complement strand
GCAGGCAGGGGTTCATAGTCCACCTGCACGTGCAACAGGGCGTCCTCGGCGGCAGCGGCTGAGGTGGCCACAATAGCCGCTACAGGCTCGCCCACATAGCGCACCACATCCCGCGCCAGAACCGGGTGGGGGGCTACTTTGGTGTCCCGTCCCCCCGAAGCCGGGGCGAATAGCTGTGGAAGGTCGCTTGAGGTGTACACAGCGACCACCCCCGGAACTTGCAGAGCCTCGGAGGTGTCAATCTGGCCCAGGCGGGCATGGGCGTAGGGGCTTCGCACCAGCACCACGTGGAGCAGATTTTCGGTGGTTAGGTCGGCAAGGTACTGCCCCTGTCCCTGGATGAGCTTGCCATCCTCGAGGCGCTTCATGGGTTGGCCAATGTAGCGGTTCGACATGCTGCTATGTTACCGACTACAGGGGGAGCAATGGGAAGCTGCCTTACGCGGCATGGAGTCAGGCTAATTTAGTGCCCAAAACCCGGCGGGCAGACGCATCCCGGCCCGAGACCCGCGCATTCAGGCAAAACCTGTCCAGGGTCGCTTGTAAGCGCAAGGGGAATGCGTATGCTGGGGGAGTCATGCCAACCCATACCTTCGAGCCCACCCACTACCACCACACCCTCGGCTCCCACCCACCGGTGCTCAAAATCGCCCCTGGTGATACGGTAATGACCACCTGTGTAGATGCGGGCGGCCTGGATCAGCATTTGCAGCAGGTTACCCCCAGGGGCAACCCCATGACCGGGCCTTTTTTGGTCGAAGGGGCGCAGGTCGGCGATACGCTGGTGGTGAGGCTGGAAAAAATCAGGCCCAACCGCACCAGCGGCTGGTCGGGGGTGGTGCTGGCCTCCAACGTGGTTGACCCCGACGATGTGCCCCAACTGGCCCAGGCCAGAGGCTCCCAGCGCTGGTTGGACTGGGAAGTTGATTTGCAGGCCAACACCGCGCGCCTGCGTTCGCCCGCAGGGCTGCTGGAGGGCCTCGAGCTTGCCCTGGAGCCCATGCTGGGTTGCTTTGGGGTCGCGCCCAGCCGGGGTGAGGCCATCTCTACGGCTACCTCCGGCCCGCACGGAGGCAACATGGACTACCGGGGTTTCAAAGAGGGGGTCTCGGTTTATTTTCCGGTACTGATCGAAGGGGCGCTTTTTTTCCTGGGCGATGGACACGCTTTGCAGGGGGATGGCGAAATTGCCGGAACCGGCATCGAGATTTCCATGGACGTCTCGTTCACGGTTGATCTCATCAAAGGTCAGACCATCCAGTGGCCCAGGGGAGAAGACGCCGAGCACATTTTTACGGTGGGCAATGCCCGGCCCCTCGACCAGTGTGTGCAGCACGCCACCAGCGAGATGTTGCGCTGGCTCACCGCCCAGTACGGCCTGGACATCCAAAGCGCCTCGCAACTGATGGGCCAGTGTGTGCGCTACGACCTGGGCAACATCTTTGACCCAGCCTACACCATGGTCTGTAAGATGCCCAAGAAGGTACTCGAGCGCCTCCCCAAATAGAACAACTACTTTGCCATGGTGCGGCGCAAAAGGTCCTGCACAATCTGGGCCACTTGAATGCCCTCGAACTGGGCCTCTTCGGTCAGGAGCAGCCGGTGCGAGAGGGCGGGCATGGCCGCGCTACGCAGGTCGTCCCAGTCGAGGTGAGCGCGACCCGCAAGGTAGGCCAGGGCTTTGGCCAGGTTCAGCCAGGCCTTGGCTCCACGGGGCGAGAGCCCCATGCGAAGGTGCTTCTCTTCGCCGGCAAGCTGGGCGGTGTTGGCGATGGCCTCGAGCGCAGGCTGACTCACCACCACCTGCCGCGATTCGGCACGGGCCAGGAGCAAATCCAGCCCAGCCACCGGCTCCGGGCTGACCGGCTCTTGGGAGAGAATCTTGATCCAGGTGGCCCTGGGTGGCGCCTGCACGGTAATTTTCGACATAAAACGGTCTAACTGCGCTTCCGGAAGGGGGTAGGTGCCCTCGAGTTCCAGTGGGTTCTGCGTAGCCAGCACGATAAAGGGCTCGGGCAGGGTATAGCGGGTGCCGCCCACGGTTACCCCGCGCTCCTGCATGGCTTCCAGCAGCGCCGACTGGGTTTTGGGGGTGGCCCGGTTGATCTCGTCGGCCAGCACCACCTGGGCAAAAATGGGCCCCTGCCGAAAGACGAACTGCCCCTCTTCCAGGATTTCGGTTCCGGTTACGTCTGCGGGCAGCAGGTCGGGGGTGAACTGGATGCGCCGGTAGGAGAGCCCGCTGGCCTCGGCAAAGGCTTTGGCCAGCAGGGTTTTGCCCAGCCCCGGTAGCCCCTCCAGAAGCGCGTGCCCGCCCGCTACCGCCGTGGCCAAGAGCTCGCGGATGACCTGCTCTTGCCCAAACAAAACCTGCGAAAGCGCAGTTTGCAGGGCCGAAAGTTGAACTCGAGCATCACTCACATGCCCATACTACCCGTAGTACTTGGCTTGCAGGCAGGCTCCAAGCCGCAATTTCAGGCTATTATCGTTTCCCCTTTCCCTCTCCCCTTGCGGGAGAGGGTGGCGACAGCACCGGCTAGTCTGGTACTCCTTTTGCCAAATCAAGCATTCTGGCGGTAACCGCTGTCGCCGGGTGAGGGGTGGAAA
>CALFDH010000179.1 GCA_937950405.1 uncultured Meiothermus sp. | reverse complement strand
CCGCCATTGCGCTGGCGGTGGGGAGCTTGCTGGCGGCCTGGCTCATCTACCTGGCCCTCTCGAGTACCCAGCTACTCTATCGCCCGGCGCTCTTCTTGCTGGTGGGGGGGGTGCTGGTGGCCGGGGCTGCGTACTGGCTGGGGCAGGTGTTTAGTGGGCGCGGTACCTTCATGCACATTGGGGCCATGCTGGGCACCATCATGGCGGCCAATGTTTTTTTCGTAATTATCCCCTCGCAAAAGAAGCTGGTGCGGGCCGCACAAAACGGCGAGACCCTGGACCCTCAGTTTGTCAACTGGGTGCAGTTTCGCTCGCGTCACAACAACTACCTCACCCTGCCGGTGCTCTTTACCATGATTGCCCACCACTTCCCTATGACCTACAACGGGGGGGCTCAGTGGCTGATACTGGTTCTGCTTTTTGTGGCCGGGGTGGCGGTACGGCACTTCATCAACACCACCGAGAAAGAGCACCACAAGACCCTGCTGGAAGGTGGGGCCATGCCCTATCTGCTGGTGCTGGCGGCGGCCTTGTTGCTGGGGGCTTTTTACCTGACCGCGCCGCGCTCCAGCGCCGAGGCTTTAGCCCATCCGCCGGTGGCCTTCGCCGAGGTGCAGGCCATCATCCAGGCGCACTGCCAGATGTGCCACGCCGCTCGGCCCACCCAGCCAGGCTTCGCCTCGGCGCCGGGGGGGGTTATGCTGGACACCCCCGAGCAAATTGTGGGCTATGCCGAGAAAATCAAGCAGGTCTCGGTGGACACCCAGTACATGCCCCTGGTGGTGCCGGGGGTTCCGCCCATGACCGCCGAGCAACGGGCCAAGCTGGGGGCCTGGGTGGCCCAGGGGGCCAAAGGGCCTTAGGATGGGTGTATGGCCCGACTCTCGACCCATGTTCTCGACACCGCGCACGGCAGGCCGGCGTCGGGGCTCGACCTCGAGCTCTACCGCCTGGGCCCAGCAGGCCAGCGCACCTTCGTTGCCGCTGCCAGCACCAATGCCGATGGCCGAACCGACGCCCCTCTGCTCTCGGGCGAAACCCTTCCGGTGGGCCTTTACGAGCTGGTTTTTCATGTGGCGGCCTACTTCAAGGCCCAGGGGGTGACCCTTCCCGACCCCCCTTTTCTGGATGAAGTGGTGATCCGCTTCGGTATTGCCGATGCCAGGGGCCACTACCATGTGCCCCTGCTGCTTTCGCCCTATGGCTACAGCACCTACCGCGGGAGCTGAGCCGGGCCAAGGGTACAATCCTCCCGATGAACCCTCGCCAACTCGCCCACGAAGCTATTGAGCGCTGCCAGCAGCTCGCGCGCTACTCGGAGGAGGCGGGCCGTCTGACCCGAACGTTTTTATCGCCCCCCATGCGGGAGGTACACCAGGCCCTGGCAGGCTGGATGCTCGAGCTGGGCATGTCGGTGCGAATAGACGCGGTGGGCAACCTGATTGGGCACTACCCCGGCCAGACCCCGGAGGCCCCGCTTTTGCTGATGGGCTCGCACGTGGACACGGTGCGCGACGCCGGCCCCTACGATGGTCCCCTGGGGGTCATGCTGGCGCTGGCCCTGGTCAAGGGCCTGGAGGGTCAGCGGCTACCTTTTGCCCTCGAGGTGATCGCCTTTTCCGAAGAAGAGGGGGTGCGCTACGGGGTGCCCTTTCTGGGGAGCAAAGCGGTGGCGGGCCGGTTTGAGGCCGGTTTTTTGAAGCTACGGGATGCAGAGGGGCAGACCGTGGAGGGGGCCATCCGGGCGTTTGGCCTCGAGCATCTGACGAGGCTTATACAGCCAACCGAGCCCACCTCCGTGAGCAGTGGGCTCGCGCCTGTCGGCCTCGAGCCCGCCCAGATTCCCCAGGCCGCCTACAACCCGGCCCGGGTGAAAGGGTATCTGGAGTTTCACATCGAGCAGGGGCCGGTGCTGGAAGCCCAGGGGTATCCCTTGGGCATTGTGGAGGCCATTGTGGGCCAAAGTCGGCTCGAGGTGGCGTTTCGCGGCCAGGCCGGCCACGCCGGCACCACCCCCATGCACCTGCGCCGCGATGCCCTGGCCGGGGCCGCCGAGTGGATGACCCTGGTGGAACGCGAAGCCCGTGCAGAGCCCGGCCTGGTGGCCACAGTGGGCATGATTGCCGCCCTGCCAGGAGCCTCCAACGTAATTCCAGGGGAAGTGCAGATGAGCCTGGACGTGCGCCACGCCTACGACGAGGTGCGCAGCCTGGCGGTGGCCAACCTCATCACCCGGGCCCAGCAGGTTGCTCAGCGCCGGGGCCTCGAGCTTTTCTACCAGACCCGCTACGAACAGCCCGCCGTGCCCTGCGACCCCCCCCTGAACGAGCGCCTGGCCCAGGCGCTGGAAGCCGAGGGCTACCCGGTGCATCATCTGGTCTCGGGCGCAGGGCACGATGCCATGATTATGGCCTCGCTGTGCCCCTCCACCATGCTTTTCCTGCGCAGCCCGGGGGGCCTTTCGCACCATCCCGAGGAGTCGGTCTGGCCGGAGGATGTGGAGGCTGCAGTGCGGGTGGGGCTGGCCTTTTTGCGTAATATGGCTGATGGCCCATTTTGATCAGGCAGGTGAACCCCATGCCTCAAACCCTGGATTGACGGAGTGAGCATGTTGGATCTGATTGTGCGTGGTGGAAACCTGGTCACCCCGGTGGGCCTTCAGCAAGCCGACCTGGGGGTGCTGGACGGGCAGATTGTGCAGGTGAGCCCGGAAATAGCCGAGCCTGCCCGGCAGGCAGTCTCGGCCCAGGGCCGGTATGTCTTGCCCGGCCTGGTGGATGTGCATGTGCACTTCAACGAGCCGGGGCAGGCCCACTGGGAGGGCATCCAGACCGGCAGCACCGCTTTTGCGGTGGGGGGCGGCACGCTCTTTTTCGATATGCCCCTCAACTCGCTGCCCTGTACGCTGGATGGGCAAGCCTTCGACCAGAAGCTTACGGCCATGCGGGCCAGGTCGTACACCGACTTTGCCCTCTGGGGGGGCCTCACCCCTGGTAATCTGGAGCGCCTGCCCGAGCTGGCTGAACGGGGGGTGATCGGCTTCAAGGCTTTTATGTGCAACTCGGGCCTGCCAGAGTTTGCCGCCTGCGACGACGGCACCCTCTACGAGGGGATGAAAACGGCGGCCCGGCTGGGCCTGCCGGTGGCGGTTCACGCCGAGTCGGACGCCCTCACCGCCCACCTTTCCCATCAGATGCGGGCTCAGGGTCGATCCTGGCGCGAGTACGTGGCCTCGCGTCCAGTGTTGACCGAGCTCGAGGCCATCCAGCGGGCCCTTGTGCTGGCCCAAGAAACCGGCTGTAAGCTGCACATTGTGCACATTAGCTCGGGGGCCGGGGTGGTGCTGGCCGCCGAGGCCAGGGCCCGGGGGGTGGACGTGAGCCTCGAGACCTGCCCGCACTACCTGGCCTTTACCGAGGACGACCTGGAGCGCCTGGGAGCGGTAGGGAAGTGCGCCCCGCCGCTACGGGGCAAGCTCGAGCAAGACCGGCTCTGGGCCGAGCTGCAAAAGGGCGCGGTGGACATCGTCGGCTCTGACCACTCCCCCAGCCCGCCCGAGATGAAACAGGGCGCAGACTTTTTCGCCCTGTGGGGTGGGATTGCCGGGGTGCAGTCCACGCTGGCGGTCATGCTCGAGGAGGGCTTCTATCGGCGGGGGTTGCCTCTGGAGCGGATAGCCGCGCTGCTGGCCCACCGGCCCGCCGAACGCTTTGGCCTCTCTCACAAGGGACGGCTTGCGGTGGGTGCGGATGCCGATTTTGTGCTGGTCAAACCCCTGGAAAGCCATA
Organism: uncultured Meiothermus sp.; assembly: GCA_937950405.1. Taxonomy (GTDB): domain Bacteria; phylum Deinococcota; class Deinococci; order Deinococcales; family Thermaceae; genus Meiothermus. The sequence goes on along the minus strand of CALFDH010000179.1, from coordinate 9,076 downwards.
CCCTCACCGCTTCCGACCTGCGCTACCGGCACCCGCTCTCGCCGTACCTGGGCCAGACCTTCCGGGGGCGCGTGGAGAGCACCTGGCTCCGGGGCGAGCCGGTGTATCTGAACGGTACAATAGCCAGACCAAGCGAGGTTCGCTTACAAACGAGGAAACCATGAGCCTGACCGGATTTACCCGTACCCGCGTAACCCCCGACCATGCCCTGCTGACCCCCGATACTTTTGTTCGCGCCCCCCTGCCGGGCTGGACGAATACGGCCTGCATCGTGCACGTTGCCCCTGAGCTGGGGGCCCGTTTCAAGATGTACACGGTCGAAATGCAGCCGGGGGCCGCCGGGGAAATGACCCTGCTGGACATCCAGCGCTTTGCCTACGTGCTGGAGGGTGAGCTAACCCTCGAGGTCGAAGGAACCAGGCACCCACTCCGGCCCCATCACTACGCCTACCTGCCGGCCAACACGCCCCACCGCTTCCTGGCGCAATCGCCCAGCCGAATGGTGATTTTCGACAAACCCTACCAGGCCCTGGCGGGGGCCGAGGTGCCGGGGCTGGTGCTGGGGCACGAGCCGGATATTCCCAGCAGCCCCCTGATGGGCGATGAAGCGCTCCAGGTTCGGCTGTTGCTGCCCGATAACCTTTCTTTCGACATGGCCGTCAACACCATGACCTTTGCCCCTGGAGCGCATCTGTCGTTGGTGGAAACCCATGTGATGGAGCACGGCTTGTTGTTCTTGCAGGGCGGCGGGGTGTACCGCCTGAGCGATGCCTGGTACACCGTACAGGCCGGGGACGTGATCTGGATGGCTTCGTACTGCCCGCAGTGGTTTGGTGCGCTGGGCAAAACCCCCAGCAAATACCTTATCTACAAGGACGTGAACCGGCACTCGCTCGAGCTCTTGTCCTGAGGCGGCGGATACGCTGGCGCACAGAAACCGCCTTCCCTGAGGCTCTTTTGCAAAGCCGGTAGCGTGCGGCATAAACTATTGTTGCGTTTGGCGTTTTTCCTGGAGCAACCCATGATTGCAAGACCACTGGTAGATAAAGAACGAATTATCCACGAACTGGACAGCCTGGCGGGGTTTTCCGACACCCCCAAGCCGGCCATTACCCGCATTCTTTACACCAAGCCCGATCTCGAGGCCCGGGCCTACCTCAAGGGCCTGTGTGAAGAGGCCGGGCTCAGCGTGCGGGAGGATGGCCTTGGCAACATTTTTGCCCGCTGGGAGGGCTCTGCGCCTGAGCTGCCGGCGGTGGGCACGGGTTCGCATTTCGACGCCATCCCCTACGCGGGCATGTACGACGGCACGGTGGGGGTGCTGGGGGGGCTGGAAGCCATCCGTGCCTTGCAACGCAGTGGTTTCAAGCCGCACCGCTCCATTGAACTTCTGATTTTCACTGCCGAAGAGCCCACCCGCTTTGGCATTGGCTGCCTGGGGAGCCGGGCGCTGGCCGGAGTCCTGAACCCCGACTCGCTGCGCCTGCTCAAAGACGCCGAGGGTCGCACCCTGGAGGAGGTGCGCTGGGAGGCCGGTTATATGGGCCGACTGGAGGAGGTGCAGCTTCCAGAGGGCTACTACTCGGCTTTTGTGGAGTTGCACATCGAGCAGTGGCCCGTACTCGAGCAAGAACGGGTACCCTTGGGTATCGTTACAGCCATTGCGGCCCCGGCTTCTTTACGGGTGGCCCTGGAAGGGGTGGGCGGTCATGCCGGGGCCATGCTGATGCCGGACCGCCACGATGCCCTGTGCGCCGCCGCCGAGATTATCCTGGGGGTGGAAGCCTTCGCCAAGAACAGCGGCAGCATCAATACCGTAGCCACCACCGGCTTCTGTGAGGTCTACCCCAACGCGGTGAACAGCGTACCCAGCCGGGTCAAGCTCGAGATTGACGTACGCGATGTGGAACAGTCCCGCCGCGACCAGGTGATTCGCAACATCATTCAGGGGGTCGAACAGGTCTGCACCCGTCGGGAAATCAAGTACAGTGTGGAGATCATCAACATAGACCCTCCCGCCAAATCGGGCTCGGAAGTGCTCAAGGCGCTGGTAGCCGCCTGTGGCGACGCCGGGGTGAAATTCAAACTAATGGTCAGCCGAGCTTACCACGACGCTTTGTTCATGGCCCGCGTTGCGCCTACCGCCATGCTCTTTATTCCCTGCCGGGAAGGGGTTAGCCACCGCCCGGACGAGTACGCCTCGCCCGAGGACATTGCCCGAGGCACCTACGTGCTGGCCCTCACCCTGGCTAAGCTCTCGCTGTCCGAGGACAAAAACAGCGCCAAGGAAGACCCCTTAACGCTGGGCGACTGAGCAAATGGCGCAGGTTGCGGCCTGGACGCCTTGCAAAGCCCCACTTTCGCTGTGGGCCTGGTAAAATAACCATCTATCAGCAAGGGTATTCCAGGAGGGCTTGGGTGGGTGAAATCGGCTTTTGGTTGAATGGGCAAAAGGTGCAGGTTGCAGGGGTAGACCCCCACACCACCGTGCTGGCCTGGCTGCGCCAACAGGGCCTGACCGGCAGCAAGGAGGGCTGTGCCGAGGGGGAGTGTGGGGCCTGTGCGGTATTGCTTTTGCGGCCCGATGGTTCTGGTTCTCGCCTCGAGGCCGTCAACGGCTGCTTGCTGCTGCTGTCGAGTCTGGCGGGACAGGAGGTCTGGACGGTGGAGGGGCTGGCCCGGGGGAAGGCCCTCCACCCGGTACAGGAAGCCATGCTCCAGGGGGGTTCGCAGTGCGGCTACTGTACGCCGGGTTTTGTGGTGAGCATGGCGGCGGAGTATTACCGAAAGGGTAGACAGGAGTTTGACCTCGAGGCCCTCTCCGGCAACCTCTGCCGCTGTACCGGCTACCGCCCCATCAAAGCCGCTGCTTTTTCGCTGGGGCAGCCTCCCGAGCACGACCCCCTGGCCCGGCGGCTGGCTCAGCCTGCGCCGGTGGTGGAATCGCTGGATTACAGCCCATCAGTAACTTCGACGCTCCCCCAGGCGCAACGCTTTTTCCGCCCAGGCTCGCTGCGCGAGCTTTTCCAGATTCAAGCCGAGCACCCTTCCGCCAAGCTGGTCGCCGGCGGCACCGACTGGGTGGTGGAGGTCAACCAGCGCTTTGCCCGGGCCCCGGTGCAGATAGACCTGGGTCACCTCCCCGAGCTACAGAGCCTCTCCTGGACGCATGAATATGTCGAGATTGGCGCAGGGGTTACCCTGTCCGAGGCCGAGCGCTGGCTACAGGGGCGCATTCCGCTGCTGGCCGAGTGGTTTCCGCGATTTGCCTCGAGGCTAATCCGCAACCGGGCTACCTTTGGGGGCAACCTGGGCACGGCCTCGCCCATCGGCGACTCGCCGCCGGTGTTGCTGGCATTGGGGGCTTCGCTGGTGCTGGTAAGCGCCTCGGGCGAGCGGGAGGTGGCGCTCGAGCACTTCTTTACCGCATACCGCCAGACCGCGCTCCGGCCGGGGGAGCTGATCAAGGCAGTGCGGATTCCCTTGCCACTCTTACCCGAATCGTGCTTTTACAAGGTCTCAAAGCGCCCTATGGACGACATCTCCACCGTGGCCATGGGGATTGCCATGCAGCGCTCGAGCACGGGCCGGGTCGAGGCCATCCGCATCGGGCTGGGGGGTGTGGCGGCCACCCCGGTGCGGGCCTACCAGACCGAGGCGGCCTTGCTGGGCCAGCCCTGGGAGGAGTCCAGCCTCCGCAAAGCCGCTCAGGTTCTCAAAGCAGAGTTCAAACCGATTGACGATCACCGGGGCAGCGCCGCTTACCGGACGGCCATGCTGGGCAACCTGCTCTGGAAGTTCTATACCGAGACCCCGGAGGTGCTTGCATGAAAGCGGTGGGCAAGGCCATTCCCCACGAGTCGGCGCGTGAGCACGTAACGGGGCGGGCCCTCTACACCGACGACCTGCTGCCGCGCTACCCCCAGGCCCTCCATGCTTGGCCGGTGCAGGCCCCCCATGCCCACGCCCGCATCCTCCGGCTGGATACCACACCCGCCTATGCGGTGCCGGGGGTGGTGCGGGTGCTCAGCGCCTCGGATGTGCCGGGCCTCAACGATACGGGCCTCAAGCAGGACGAGCCGCTGTTTCCCACCGAGGTGATGTACTACGGTCAGGCGGTTTGTTGGGTGCTGGCCGAGACCGAGGAAGCCGCCAGGCTGGGGGCGGCGCAGGTGGCGCTGGAGTACCAGCCGCTGCCGGCCATCCTAAGCATTTGGCAGGCCATCCAGCAGGGGAGTTTTCAGGGTGCAACCCTACACGCCCGGCGGGGCAACCCCGAGCAAGCCTTGGCGGCCTCGCCGCGGGTGCTGGAGGGCGAGCTCGAGCTCGGCGGGCAGGAGCACTTCTACCTCGAGACCCACGCCGCTTTGGCCGTGCTAGACGAGGCCGATCACCTGCTGGTGCATGCCTCCACCCAGCACCCCTCCGAGACCCAGGAGATCGTGGCACAGGTGCTGGGCCTGCCGCGCAATCGGGTGACGGTGCAGTGCGTGCGCATGGGCGGGGGCTTTGGCGGCAAGGAAGTCCAGGCCAACCCCTACGCGGCGGTGGCGGCCCTGGGGGCCTACCTGACCCGCCGCCCGGTGCGGGTGCGGCTCAACCGGCTTCAGGACATCACCCTCGCCGGTAAGCGCCACCCCTTTTATGCCCGCTGGAAGGTGGGCTTTTCCGAAGACGGCCTACTGCACGCCCTCCAGATGGAACTCTATTCCGACGGCGGCTGGTCGCAGGACCTGAGCGAGCCGGTGTTGGCCCGGGCGGTCTGCCACGCCGACAACGCCTATTACATCCCCCACATGGACGTGAAGGGCCGGGTTTGCAAGACCCACAAGACCTCCCAGACGGCCTTCCGGGGCTTTGGCGGGCCGCAGGGCATGGTCTTTATCGAAGAGGTGATGGATCGGGTCGCCCGCAGCCTGGGCCTGCCGCCGGAGGTGGTGCGGGAGCGGAACTTCTATCGGGCCGAGGGTACCGGGCACCGAGCCGAGGAAAGCCATATCCTGAAACCCGGAGCCCAAAGCCCGGAGCCCGTACCCCACTCCACCACCCACTACGGCCAGGTGGTGAAGGACGTAGAGCGCATCCGGCTCATCTGGGACGAGCTCAAAGCCAGCGCCGACTTCGAGCGACGGCGCCTCGAGGTCGCCCGCTACAACGACCAGAACCCCCACCGCAAGCGGGGGCTCGCCATCACCCCGGTCAAGTTTGGCATCTCCTTCAACCTGACCGCCTTCAACCAGGCCGGAGCCCTCGTGCTGGTCTACCAGGATGGCTCCGTGCAGGTCAACCACGGCGGTACCGAGATGGGCCAGGGCCTGCACACCAAGATGATGCAGGTAGCCGCCCAGACCCTGGGGGTGCTGCTGGAGTCCATCCGCCTGATGCCCACCCGCACCGACAAGGTGCCCAACACCTCGGCCACGGCGGCCTCCACCGGGGCCGACCTGAACGGCGGGGCCGTGCGGGATGCCTGCGAGAAAATCAAAGCCCGGCTGGCCGGGGTGGCGGCCCAGAAGCTGGGCGTTCACCCTGCCGATGTGGTGTTCGAGGACGGCCAGGTCTGGAGCCTCTGGAAGCCCGAGGAGCGCCTCGGCTTTGTTGAGGTGGTGCGGGCCGCCTACGCCCAGCGGGTGCAGCTATTCGCCGATGGTTTCTACCGCACGCCGGGGCTTCACTGGGACAAAACCCGCATGTGGGGCAAGCCTTTCCACTACTTCGCCTTTGGGGCGGCAGTCAGCGAGGTGGAGGTGGACGGCTTTACCGGGCAGTACCGCCTTAGACGGGTGGATATTCTGCACGACGTGGGCGACTCGCTCTCCCCGCTGGTGGATCTGGGCCAGGTGGAGGGGGGCTTTATCCAGGGTATGGGCTGGCTCACCCTGGAAGACCTGCGCTGGGACGCTAAGGGCCAGGTGGCCACCCGCACGGCCAGCAGCTACAAGCTGCCCAGCTTCTCCGAGTTGCCCGAGGTGTTCAACGTGCGGCTTCTGCCCAGGGCTACCGAGCCGGGGGTGGTGTACGGCTCCAAGGCGGTGGGGGAGCCCCCTTTGATGCTCGCGATTTCAGTGCGGGAGGCCCTTCGAGATGCAGTGGCCGCTTTCGGAAGGGGGGGCATTGTGGAACTGGCCTCGCCCGCTACGCCCGAGGCGGTTTACTGGGCCATCGAGAAGGTACGGGAGCGGATCCTGGTTTCGGGGGATTGAACCACTTGGTTTACTGGACTAAACTAAGTCAATGGCCAAAATAGTCAACGTGCACGAAGCCAAGACCCATCTCTCGAGCCTGCTCGAGCGGGTGCGTGCGGGTGAGGAGATTATCCTGGCCAAAAATGGCCAACCCTACGCCCGGCTGATGCCGTTGGAGAAGCCCAGAAAGCGTCGGCTCGGGTTCATGAAGGGGACGGTAGACGAGCGCTTCTTTGAGTCGCTGCCGGAGGAAGAACTGAGGGCCTGGGAATGAGGGTTTTGCTGGACACCCATGCGTTCTTGTGGGCGGTACTCGAGCCCGAGAAACTCTCTCGAAAGGCCCGCAAGCTCCTGCAAGACCCCGAAACCGAAATCGTGCTCAGCAGTGTGAGCGCTCTGGAAATCGCCACCAAGTACCGGCTTGGCCGCCTTTCCCAGGCTCAGTCGGTGGTGCAAGGTTACGAGAAGGCTGTAAATGGTCTGCAGGCTGTAGAGCTGGGGGTGAGCCGCGCCCATGCCATGAAAGCGGGCCTCTGGGAGACGGCCCATCGGGACCCCTTTGACCGTTTGCTGGCCGCCCAGGCCCACCTCGAGGGCTTACCTCTGCTGACCAACGACCGGGCGTTGGCCCAGTTTCCCATTCAAACCCTCTGGTAAGACCATGAAAACCCTCTTTCCGCTACTGGCCCTGGGCGCAGCCCTTTTGGGGCTATCGTTTTTGTTCCAGGGGGGCTACTGGCGGCAGGGCATCCCCTGGCTCAACCGGCGCCTGGGCATGGAAGAGCCCCGCTCGCCCCTCTGGCTGCGGAACCTCGAGCGCCTCTTGATGGGCCTTTTCTTGCTCGAGATGGCCGGTTTTTTCCTTTGGTTTGCTATGCAGCTTTAGGGGATTTGGTATGCAGTGGTTCGAAAACCTTGCCCGCCTCACAGAGCAAAAAGTGCCGCTGGTGCTGGTCACGCTGCTCTCGGTGCGGGGCCATGCGCCCCGCGAGGCCGGAGCCAAAATGTTGGTGACGGCAGAGGCCGCCTACGGAAGCATTGGCGGGGGGAACCTCGAGGCCACCGCCATTACCCTGGCGCGAAAGCTGCTAGGGAGCAGCGGCCCGACCCCGCAAATCCACACCCTGCGCCTCACCGAGAACGCGCCTGCCGAACACGGAGTGCAGTGCTGCGGGGGAGAGGTACAGGTCTTGCTCGAGGTGGTAACCCCAGCCCGTCCTACGGTTGCCATCTTTGGGGTGGGGCATGTGGGGCTGGCCCTGGCGAAAGTGCTCTCTATCCTGCCCGTTGAACTCTGGCTGGTGGACTCGAGGGCCGAGATGCTCACCGATGAGCGCCTGAGGCCCCTCCAGCAGGAACAGGCCCGCCTGCGGGTGTTTCATGCTCCCATCCTGGACGGCATCGTGAACGACCTGCCTGCGGGGGCGCATTTGATCATCATGACCCACGACCACGCCGAGGATCTGTTCGTGCTCGAGGCCGCCCTGCGCCGGAGCGACCTGGGCTTTATCGGCCTGATTGGTTCGGCGGTCAAGTGGCGCAACTTTCAGCACAAGCTCTTGCAGCAGGGTTTGTCTCAGGCCGCCCTGGCCCGCGTGACCTGCCCTGTTGGCCTGCCTCTTACCAGGAGCAAGGCCCCGGAGGCCATTGCCATTGCCACCGCAGGCCAGTTGTTGCCCTTGTTGCTTGGGGCCAAGGCAGAGGCCCAGAGCCCATCGCCGAACGCTTCAGCCGCGCCGAAAGCCAACCAGTGACCAGCTTTGTCTGAACACTTCGCCTGCGATCGGTGCGATGAAGTAGGGGACAGGGGTCAGGGGACCGGCATTTGAAAACCACAACCTACCTCAAGTCGCCTACGCCCATTTTTTGCGTTGCTAAAAGTTGGTCGTATGCCTGAAGTTGGTAGTCCCGGATGGCTCGAATTTTGTGAAGAACGGCCTACTTGGAGCAATCCAGCTTGAAGCGGAGGCTCGGGTTGGGGGAGCTGAAGGCCAGGTTGTACTTCTGCTTGATGCTGTTCGTGTCCATCTCAATCAGGAGCTTGGTGGGGGCGTCGGTGCGGTTGCTCGTGAACTTGAGCTTGGTGGTGACGCCAGAACCTTGAGGAATGACGGCGTTGTAGATTTTGGCCTCGTAGGACTCACGGGCCAAGGTGCCCCCCTCCATGCGCTCGGTGGAGCCGTCGGCAAAGGCTAAGGTGAGGCTGCTGGGGTCTTTGAAGCCAGCGTTCCAGGCCTCGAGGGTTCGGTTGGTGGCGTTGCGACCTTCAAAATCTATCGCCCAGCCTTTGATTCCACTATCGCCGAACGGCTCAACCTTGGTGGCCCGGGCCCGCCAGATGCCGTTGTTGAGCCACTCGTTCAGGCAGCCCTCGAGGCTGGCCCGCTGGTCGGCCCCACCTGCAGGCGAACCACTCAGGCTCACGGTATTGCCCGAGACCGAAGTCGTAACGCCTAGGGCCCGCAGGGCGCTTAGCGGCACGTAGGTCTGCCCTCCCACCACAATGGCCTTACTGCTCTGGGCCTGTCCGTTGACCACCAGATTGAGCTGCCGCTGCACCGCCTGGGCTAGTACCACGCCCAGTACGCCTACCACCATCCAGGCCAAAATTCTGCTATTCATAGCTGCTCCTTTTAGTGTCTATGGCCTATAGTCGATGGTCTATGGTCGATCGTCAATAGCCAGAGCTTGAGACTATCGGCAGAAAATCATCGGCGATTGACTATAAACCATTGACTATTGACTCTTACTTATGGGTTTTGCACTGTTCCCATGCCGGTCATGAAGGTTGCGGTTAGGGTACGCTTCGAGACGGTTGCCTGTACGCCGCTGTTTTCCTCGGCAATGAGATAGAAGGTTTTGGAACCCGCACTGTCTACCGGAAACACCCG
>CALFDH010000178.1 GCA_937950405.1 uncultured Meiothermus sp. | reverse complement strand
CGGGGCGGCTCGAACCCCGGGGGGCCGGGGTAATCTGGGGCCGTAGCTTCCCCACCAGGGGCCGCCCGCTTTCCTCGGTGGCCTCGAGGTCGCTTTCCTGGTAGCCAAACGGCTCGAGGATTTCCAGCAAGGGCTTGAGCCGCCGGGGTTTGAGCGCGGTTCTGGGCAGTTCGGGCCAGAAAACGTAGTAGCGCCCCGGATTGGCCGAAACCAGCACCCCCTGGGGCAAAAAGCCCTGGGCCTCGAGGCGGCGGATGGCGTTTTTGTAGCGGTGGAAGGCGGTGCGGGCCTCGGGGCTATGCACTTCAAACCAATACAGCTGCCCCCTGAGGCCCTCCGGGGTCTGAACCTGATAGGGGCGCAAAAAGCCCTGCGGGGGCTCTTCGCTCAGAATGGTGAACTTATCGTCCAGTAGCGACACCACAAGCGATTATACAGACCGCTGAAAGGGCTTTGTGAATGGAAGCAGAGAACTTTCGAAGGCTTGCTTTGTGCCTTTTTGCATCCGGTGCCTGCTTCAGGTTTCGATACCCCCAAACCAGCACATTTGCGGGTTTGCCAGCAGCAACCTCCAAAACCGACTTTTACTGTGCTGCAAATGAATAAAGCTTACTGGGCTGCGATAAAGCCTTCCTGGAAGGGCTGGGCTCCGACTTCACACTCAGGCCGACCATTTCGCAGTATCATTTGCAATTTGACACGCCATTGCTATCATAAAAGCCGAGCATGACTTCTCATTTTAGTCGGGTAGCTTTTACCTACGACCGTACGCGGTATCACCCGCCCGAGGTTTCCGGGCGTATCGCTACGGCGCTCACGGCTCCCGTAGAGAAGTTATTCCGCGATCCGTTGTTTCTGGAAATTGGGGCCGGCACGGGCCGTATTGCGGTGCCTATCATTGCCCGGGGGTATCGTTACATTGCCCTGGATGACAACCCGGCCATGCTCGAGGTCTTGCGGCAAAAAGTGGCCGGCGTGGCCCGCAAGGCCCGCTTAGTCGAAGCTGACGCCCGCGAGCTGCCCTTCGAAAGGGACAGCCTGCATGCGGTGATTGCAGTCCATTTCTGGCACCTGCTCGAAAACTGGCAGCAAGCCCTGCAGGAGTGCCTGCGGGTGCTGCGTCCGAGCGGCTTTTTGTTTGAGGGCTGGGATCAATCCGACGACGAAAGCGAAGACTGGCGCATCCAGCAGAAGTGGAAGGAAATTCTGGCCGGTATGGGTTATACCCTGGCGCGGGGCCGTCACCAGGCCCGCCTGGCCGAGGTGGAAGCAGAGCTGGTTCGGCGGGGCCTCGAGCCCAAAGCCAAAATGGTTGCCGACTGGGTGGAGCTGCGCAGCCCCCGCACCAGCCTGGAAATGCTTCTGGAGCGGATTTACTCCTTTACCTGGGAGGTTCCCGAGGAAGTCTTCAGGCCCTCGGTGGCCGAGCTCAGCCAGTGGGTGGCGGCAACCTACCCCGACCCCGATGTGGAGTACCCCATTCACTGGAAGTTTGTGGTGCGCAGCACGCGGCTGCCCTAGCTTGCCAGCATAGGCCTGGCTCGGCCCGGGTTACTCTAGCAACGCATAGCCAAAGCGCTCTAGGCGCTGCCGGATCTCGGCATCCATGGGCGGACGGGCCCCAAACCGCCCAATCACCCAGCCTGCTACCTGCACGGCCAGTTGGCCCGCGGCCAGGGCATCCTGGGAGCGCAGGTAATGCCCCAGAAAAGCCCCCCCGAACGAATCGCCCGCGCCGGTGGCGTCCACCGGCTGGTCGCGGGTGGCCTCGAGCTCGATTAACCGGCCCCGGTCGAGAATCAGGGCGCCGTCGGCGGCCAGTTTGAGCAGGATCATGGCCTCGGGGTAGAGCCTTTGCAGCACCTCGAGCACATCCTTTGGCTCCCTGGCGCCGGTCAGGGCCTGCCCTTCGTCGAGGTTGGGAAATACAAAATCCAGCGAGAGGTCGCGGGTCATGCGGCGGAACTCCTCCCGCCCGATTTCCCGAATCATCTGAAAGGAGGCGGGGTCGAACGAGATGGTAAGGCCGGCCTCGCGGGCGACCTGTACGGCCTTGAGCGCGGCTTGCCGGGGGGGGTCGGTAAAGAGCGACCAGGCGGTCACGTGAAGGTGCCCCGCCTGCTGGATGACCTCTACCGGAACCTCCTCCGGGCGCAGGTCGAAGTCGGCCCCCTGCGAGGTGAGCATGGAGCGCTGCCCCGCCGCATCAATCAAGACCAGAATGACCCCGGTGGGGGTGCTACCGTTCCAGATGATGTGCGGCTCCACGCCCTCAGCCGCCAGCTCCTGCACGGCAAACTCACCGAAGCGGTCGCGCCCCACTTCCCCGATGAACCCCGCCGGATAGCCCACCCGCGCCGCCCAGACCGCTACATTGGCTGCGCTGCCGCCGCCCATGAGCAACACCCGTCCGGTGGTATCGCCCCCCGGCAGGAGCAGGGTATTGGGTTTGGCCAGTACATCCCAGGTGAGGTCGCCAAGGGCAACGAGCGGTTTGAGGTCTGCCATTGGGCCGATTGTACCCTGGCAAGGCATCTTTCGACCTGCCCCCGGTGGTTTGGGGTTGACATCCGTATGTCTCCAAGACAAAATAGGGTTTGCGGGCTAGGCGGTATGCCACGAAATGCGATAACAAAGGCAAAACATGGGCCGTTAGCTCAGTCCGGTAGAGCGTTCGTCTCCAAAACGAAAAGTCGGAGGTTCGAATCCTTCACGGCCCGCCAGAACTAAATCTGCTCTGATTGCACCCTGGTAGCGAAAACCCTCAAGGGTTCATCTTGTTACCAGGAGGAGTTGCTTTTCCCCTCGAGGCAAACCGTGCCCGCAGGGCTTTCAACCGCTCGCGCACCCGCTCTTCCCAGCCTTGCCCGGTGGCCTCAAAGAGGGTCAGGTTTTCCAGGCTATCCGGCAGGTACTGCTGGGCAAAGCTGCCCTCGGGGTCGTCGTGGTAGTAGGCGTAACCCCGGCCATAGCCGAGCCGCTGCATCAGGGCGGTGGGGGCGTTGCGGAGGGGGAGCGGGATGGGCGCGTCGGGGTGTGCGCGGGCAGCGTTCTGGGCGTTTTTCCAGGCCACGTAGCTGCTGTTGGACTTGGGGGCCAGGGCCAGGTAGATGACCAGCTCGGCCAGGGCCAGCTCGCCTTCGGGGCTGCCCAGAAAGTCGTAGGCGTCCTTGGCGGCCATGGCCAGGCGCAGGGCATTGGGGTCGGCCAGGCCCACGTCCTCCACGGCCATGCGGGCCAGTCGGCGGGCCAGGTATAGCGGGTCGGCTCCGCCTTCGATCATGCGGGCAAAGTAGTACAGCGCCGCGTCCACATGGTTGCCGCGCACGCTCTTGTGCAGCGCCGAGATCAGGTCGTAGAAATACTCGCCCCCTTTATCGAAGTTGAGCGTCCCGCTACCCAGGGCTTCCCGGGCGGCGGCTTCGCTGATCTGGCCTTCGCCCAGGCTGGCGGCTAGCTCGAGGGCCGACAAAGCCCGGCGGGCGTCGCCCATGGCGGCCTGGGCGATGAGCTTTAGGGCCCTGGGCTCGGCCTGGGCTTGCAGCCCTTCGGGGTGGGCCAGGGCCCTCTCCAGGAGCCTCTGGGTAGCGTCCTCGTCGAGCGGGTTCAGCACATACACCCTGGCGCGGGAGCGCAGGGCCGGGTTGACCTCGAAGGAGGGGTTTTCGGTGGTGGCCCCCATTAGGGTCAGCAGGCCCGACTCCACATGGGGCAAGAGCGCGTCCTGCTGCGACTTGTTGAAGCGGTGGATCTCGTCCAGGAAGAGCACCAGGCTGCCTTGTTCCTGCGCCCGGGCGACTACTTCCTTGATGTCCTTGACCCCGGCATTCACCGCCGAGAGGGCCACCATCCCCTGCCCGACGCCCTGGGCCATCAGGCGGGCCAGGGTGGTTTTGCCGCTTCCCGGCGGCCCCCACAGGATGAAGGAGGAAAGCCGACGGGTCTCGAGCATCCGCCGCAGGGGCTTTCCCGGCCCCGTAAGGTGTTCTTGCCCCACCACTTCGTCCAGGGTTTTGGGGCGTACCCGCTCGGCCAGAGGGGCTATGTTCACAGCGTAATTGTACCAGAGACGAGACGCAATCTATCGCGCTCCACATTCCGAGGTTCTGCGGTGCGGTCAAACGATTCTCGAGCGTGTAGGTCTGTTGGCAAGAATCAGAGAAAGCAATCCCTGGCTTGCTTTGGGCTATGGACAATGGGCATTTGGCGATTGACCTTCAGTGCGCCTTCGACGTTGGACCAACGGCTATAGACCATAAACTATTGACTGTTGACCCTTCCATCATGGTTATTCTTGGTAGGCCAATCCAAATTTCAATCTTATGCTGAGACTATGTGGCTATCGCTATTGCCCTGGGGGTTTGTCCTGTTGGGCCTGTTGCCCTTGTGGCTATTCCCCCGGCAGGAGAGTATTTATCCCGGTGTGGTGTTTCTGGTGGCGGCCCTGATTCTGGCTGCAGCCGCCAGCTTGTATGCCAGGGTGCCGCTAGGCCCGCAGGTACGCTTTTTCTGGGTGCTGGGCCTGGGGCTGATGGGCAGCGTGTTGGCGGTGGCTGCCAGCCGCGACCTGGCCGAGGTGCCTGCCGATGTGGCGGTAATGGCAGCGGTGGCGAGCTTGCTGGGGGGGCTGGTGTTTTTGGTGGGGCTGTATTTCCTGCTTCGGCGCGAGGCGCCCAGCCTGCCCGCTCCCGCGCAGATGGGCCTGCGCACCCATGAGGGCATTCTGCCTTATGCGGCCCTGCAAGCCCTGGCCCCGAGCCTTGAGACCCTCTCGGCGGTGCGGCCCGTTACGCTCTTGCTGTTGCATACCCGCACCGACCAGCCGGGGGCCGAACTCTTACAATACCTGCGCCAACCCGATATGGTCTTTCAGCTCAAACCGGGCCAGTTTCTGATTGCCCTGCAAGGTAGCAACCTCGAGGGCGCCCAGATTGTGTTCCGCCGCATCCGGCAAAACCTGGTCATCCTGGCCTATGGGGTACTGCCCTTGCAGGGCATGAGCATCCAGCAAGCCCTGGCGCAGCTTCAGGGGGAGCTCGAGCACTACTACCTAACCCAGCATTGAGCCGGCCAAAAGCCAGCGATTTAGCTTATACCGGATTCAAAAAGATACTTCACCAAACCAAAAACCTCAGGGGCTATCTTCTTGAATCCTAGAGCACTCCCTTCGGTCGGGTAAGTTCGTTACCGAGTGTAAAGAATTTACCGAATCTGCTATTATGTGCCCTTTTTGAATCCCAGGACACATCCCCCTTGGTCGGCGAAGAAAGGGTCTGCTTTCAGTCGGGTTAATTCGCTGCTATTCGGTGAACCAACCGAATCTGGTTTTGCTTCTCTAGACCGCAATTAACCCCACCCGCTCCTCGAAGGCCCGCTCGAGGCCGCTCTTGCCCAGCACCTCGCCCAGGGCCCTGAAGAAAAGCAAGTAGTGCTCGGGCCGGGCACTCTCACCCATCAGGCCCAGCCGCAGCACCTTGCCGGCGGTCGGACCAATGCCCCCGGCCACCGAGATGCCTTTGGTGTAGAGCTGCTTGCGAATCTCGGACTCGCTGGTCCCCTGGGGGGGGCGCACCACCAACACGCTGGGCAGGCGGGCGCCCGCGGCGGCGTAGGCGCTGAAGCCCAGCTCTTCCAGGAGCGAGAGCACTGCGGCGTAGAGGGTCTCGGCCCGCTTCTGACGCTTTTCCAGGCCCTCCTCCAAGGCCAGTTTGAGGGCCTCCTCCAGCGCGTAGTGCAACAAAACCGGCGAGGTGCAGAAATAGCCCTCCTGCTCCCAGTACACCGCAACCCGCGACAAATCCGAGTACCAGCCCCGCACCTGGCCCAAGCACTCCCGCCCCCGCTGCGAAAGGGCAAAGGGGGCCAGCCCCGGTGGGGCCGAGAGGCACTTCTGACTGCCAGTAAAGGCATAATCAACGCCCAGCTTTTGCATGGAGAGAGGCATCATACCTGCGGTGGTGACCGCGTCGAGCATAAAAAGTGCCCCGTGTTCTTGCACCAGAGCGGCAATTTCTGCAACAGGATTAATCACGCCGGTGCTGGTCTCGCCGTGCACCAGGGCGACCAGCTTGTAAGGTCGGTGGTTGAGCTCCTCAGCCACGGCCTGGGGGTCGATGGGATGGCCCGGCTCGGAGCGTAGCACTTTGTAATCGAAGTGGTAAGCGTGGGCAATCTCCACCATCCGCTCGCCAAAAGTACCGCTCACCAGGAGCAAAACCGCATCGCCTTCGTCGGCTAAATTGTTCAAACCGGCCTCCATCCCCAAACTGCCCGAGCCCGGCATGGCCGCCAGCAAAGCGCCTTCGCCTGGGTCGAACAAGACATTCAAATGTTCGCGGATGCGACGGTTGCAAGCCAGCACCTCGGGGTCCAAATGGCCGCGCATCTCCTTGGCTAGCGCAGCTTGTACCCTGGGGTGAATGGGGGTGGGGCCCGGAGTCAACAGAATCATGCGCAACCTCCAAACAAAAAGATTCCCCGCTGGGCAAACCCTCACAGTCTCTTCCGAAGAAGAGCACTGTTAGAGGGAAGCTCGAGCAGAGAATCGCATTACCCCATACCATATCAGTGGCCTTGCCGGATTGTCAAAATGCCAGATGGCTCAGGTGCACGTCTTTTACCCGCACGCTGATACTCAATCGCAGAAAAACCGGTACAGATGTGTTGATTGGACTCCTGCGAGTCCTGCTCGGGTCTAGGTTTTTCCAGCAGTTTGCCTATGTTGTGGTGGTGGGGCGACGGTTACGGTTGATTTAGTTCCTCTCACACACGAAACTAGGCTGGGCCAGCACGGATAATTTCTTTGCAGCCCAGTGCATGACAAATCGATGACACAGGGCAAGCAGACTATCGTCGGAGGTTAGAGATATGGGAAAAAGATTCGTAACACTCGCACTACTAGCCCTGGCTGGCGCCGCGATGGCGCAGATTCGCTCCGACGGTTCTTCGACCGTCTACCCGGTTACACAGGCCGTGGCAGAAGAGTTTACCGCGCGCAACCCCAACATTAA
>CALFDH010000177.1 GCA_937950405.1 uncultured Meiothermus sp. | reverse complement strand
ATGTTGCACTGGCTGGAAACCCTATCCCCCCTTCAACAAACCCTGCTGGCTACCGGGTTTACCTGGGGCGTTACCGCACTGGGAGCGGCAATGGTATTTGTCACCAGGGAGGTTAGCCCTCGTCTGCTGGATGCCCTGTTGGGTTTGGCCGGGGGGGTGATGCTGGCAGCCAGTTACTGGTCGCTGCTGGCCCCCGCCCTGGAAATGACCCAGGGCCAGTGGCTCCCGGTGGCCGCAGGTTTTCTGCTGGGCGGGGCTTTCATATGGAGCGCCGACAAAATTTTGCCGCACCTGCACCTCAAGGCGCCCACCGAGGCCGCCGAAGGCCTCAAAACCCGTTGGCACCGCAGCATTTTGCTGGTACTGGCCATCACCCTGCACAACATTCCCGAAGGGCTGGCCGTGGGGGTGGCATTTGGGGCCGTCGCCCATGGCATTCCCGAGGCCACCCTGGGGGGTGCCATCGCCCTGGCGATTGGCATCGGACTTCAGAACTTCCCCGAAGGTTTGGCAGTGGCCATGCCGCTGCGGCGCGAGGGGCTCTCCCCGTTCAAAAGTTTCTGGTTTGGTCAGCTCTCGGCCACCGTTGAAATTCCAGCAGGGGTGTTGGGCGCGGCTTTTGTACTTGTAGCCCAGCCCCTGCTCCCTTATGCCCTGAGCTTTGCGGCGGGCGCCATGATTTTTGTGGTGGTGGAGGAGGTGGTGCCGGAGATGATGCAAAGCGGCAACGCCGATCTGGCCACCCTGGCGCTGATGCTGGGTTTTGTGGTGATGATGGCCCTGGATGTGGCTCTGGGATGAAGGGGAGTGCAGTTTATCGTGCTTTTTGCAGAAGCGCTGCGACTTGTTCCCGGTCTAGGCTCAGGCTTTTATCGTTTTCTGCTTTCCCTCTCCCCCTGCGGGAGAGGGTGGCAACACCACCGGCTGGTTTGGCACTCATTTTGCTGAATAAAACAGTTCTGACGGCAACCCGGGGTCGCCGGGTGAGGGGTTGCAACGACGATGTTTATGCAAATGATAAGAGCCTGGATCTAGGCTTTAACACCCGCCATCAGCAGACCCAGCTTCTCTTCGGTGGCCTCCTGGGCGGGCAGTTCGCCCACAATCTGCCCTTCGTACATCACCAGGATGCGATCCGACAGGGCCATAATTTCCCCCAGGTCGGCGCTGACCAGGAGTACCCCCACGCCCTGGTCTCGAGCCCGGACGATTTGCTCGTGGACAAACTCGGTCGCGCCGATGTCAATGCCCCGGGTGGGCTGGGCCGCAATCAGAAGCCGGGGGTTGCGCGAAAGTTCGCGGGCCACGATGATTTTTTGCGCGTTGCCGCCCGAGAAGCGGTTGGCGCTCAGGGTGGTGGAGCGGGGCCGGATGTCAAAAGCCTCGATGCGCCGGCGAGCGGTTTGTTCGATAACCTCATCGTTCAGGAACCCCGAAGGCTCGGCATAGGGGGGTTCGTTATGGTCACCCAGAATCAGGTTCTCGGCGCAGGAGAAATCCATGACCAGCCCCCGCTGGTTGCGGTCTTCGGGGATGTGCGAAACGCCCGCCCGGCGAACCCTGCGGGCACCCCCATGGTCCAGCGAACGCCCCAGGTAGCGCACCTCCCCGGTGTAGGGCGTTAGCCCGGTCAGGGCCTCGACCAGCTCCGATTGTCCGTTGCCCTGCACCCCGGCAATCCCCACGATTTCGCCCGCCCGCACCGCGAAGCTCACGTCCAGCACATGCGGCTTTTCCCTGGCATGCGCTACCGTCAGGTGCGAAACCTCGAGCACTGCCTCGCCGGGATGGGCCGGGCCTTTTTCCACCTTGAGCTCTACCTCGCGCCCCACCATCATGCGGGCAATCTGGGGCAGGGTGGCCCCTGGGGTGGGAATGGTGCCAATCATGCGGCCATCGCGCATGACCGAGATGCGGTCGGAGACCTGAATCACCTCGAGCAGCTTGTGCGAGATAAAGACCGCCGCGTTGCCCTGGGCCGCATACTCCCGCAGGAAGCGGAACAGGTCGTCGGTCTCTTGGGGGGTCAGCACGGCGGTGGGCTCGTCCAGAATCAGGATGCGGGCCCGCCGATACAGGGCCTTGAGAATCTCGACTTTTTGCCGCAGCCCGACCGGCAAATCCTCCACCCGGCTGCCGGGGTCGAGCTGAAACTCAAACTGCTGGATCAGGGCTTCCACTTCGCGGCGGGCCCGGGCCATATCCAGCCCCAGGGGGGCGCGGGGTTCGTGCCCCAGAATTACGTTCTCCACCACGCTAAAGGGCTCCACCAGGGTGAAGTTCTGGTGAACCATCCCGATACCCAGGGCAATGGCGTCGTGGGGGTCGCGGAAGGTTTGTTTGACCCCATCGATCCAGATCTCCCCTGCGTCGGGGCGCTGGATGCCGTAGAGAATTTTCATCAGGGTGGACTTGCCGGCGCCGTTCTCGCCAACCAGGGCGTGTACCTCGCCCCAGCGCACCGAGAAGTCCACGCTCTGGTTGGCCTGTACCAGCGGAAAGCGCTTGGAAATGCCCCGCATCTCGAGGGCATTGCGCTGCTGGGTGGGCATAGCCTCTGCTGTGGGAACCATGGTCTGGGTCACGGCTACCCTCCTTGCCCTCAGGCTAGCTTCCGGCCATTACCAGAGGATTACCAGCGGGGCATACCAGCCAGACCGCCCAGCTCCTGCTGCAAGCGCTCTGCAACTTCGGCATGGACAAACTCGAGCCTGGTACTATAGCGGGCGGCCAGCTCGGGCAGCACCCGCTTGAGTTCAACTTCTTCTACTGGCTGGCCGGGGCCGTGGGCCTGGGCGGCCTGGGGGCTGCTGCCAACCCAGCCATCGGCAGAGCGCCAGGCCTTTTCCTGCAGATGCCAGGGCACCAGCAGGTACTGCAAGCGCCCCTCCTGCAGCAGGCTCAGCACCTGCTCGAGGCCCCCCACCCCTTTCTCCCGCACCTGCGAGAGGAGGGCTTCCTCTTCCCGTCGCTCCACCGCTTCGATGGTCGCCGAGACGGTTTTGAGCACCTCTGCCGGGCTGGGGGTCGCGGTGTGCAGCGGGGGCAGCAGGGCCACCACTTTTTCGGCTAACGGCCTGGGGAGGGCCTGCCGGGCTTCCTCGGGCACCCCCAGCAGAATCAGCCGCTCCAGGCCACGCTCGGCCATCTGCTGCTGCAGGATGACGCCGGCCTCGCGGAAGAAGCGCTGGCTCCACTCGTCCACCCGCCGCTCGTATTTGTCCTTGCCCGAACCGCCCCGCGCCGCTACCCCCACTGGGCTGCTGGCCGGGGCGGCGCTGCGCCCGGGCGAGCCGGTGCGGTCTTCGCCCAGGTAGCGCCAGTTGTGGGTGTCCAGCAGCCGGAAGGCATTGGCCACTTCTTCAATCTCGCCCAGGAATACCTCGAACAGCCGCAGGCGCTCCTGATCCATGTGCACCACGCCGTAACGCTGGTACTCCTCGAGGGCAAAGAGCAGCGGGGCCAAATAAGGCGGCCCCCAGTGGGCTTCCACCCCCGCGCGGGGCTCGAGCAGGGGCAGCTCGACCTGCAGGTGGTAGTCTTCAAACAAATCCTCGGCCACAAAGAGCGCCCGGGTACGGCCCTGGGGGATGTAGTGTTGCAGGCGCTCGAGCACTTTTTTGCTAAGGGCTGGGGGCACCTCGAGGCGCTCGAGGGCCTCCCGGGCCCGCAGCACATAGGCCTTGCCGCTGTTGTCGGGGTTGGCCGGGTTCACCCCGAGGTACAAGGAGAGCAGCGGGGCCGGATGCGGCGCGATGGTCGCTCTGAGGTAATCAATTTGCGCTTTGCTGAGCATAAGTCTCCTTTCTACTTTCTACAAACTAAGGGGTCTGGTGAGTTTATTGCCCTGTCGTTCCGAACGAAGCTAAGCGAAGTGAGGAATCTGATGTGGCGCAGTCCACTGAATTCACTTTATCCGTGCAGTGCCAGATTCCTCGTTGCACTGCCTGCGCCTCGGAATGACAAGTAGAAGTCAGTAGAAGATAGGTTCATTGGAGGCATCCCGGTTACCTGCTTGCCAGTCCACCAATCGCTGAGCAGCAACTGCAAAAAATCAACCGCTCGGGACGATAACTCTGGCGCTTTGCACTTTGTGTTCGGCTCATGTGGCGTGCTCCTGTTGCATCACCCGGAGCAGGTCGTAGCGGGAGATGATGCCCACCACCTTGCCCCGGCGCACCACCGGGATACGGTTGATGTCGTGCTTGAGGATCAGGGCCAGCACCCGCTTGAGCGAAGCCTCGGGCGAGACCGTGATCACCGGGGCGTGCATGATGTCCTGGGCCCGCAGGTTACGGGCTGCCTTGTAAACCCGCTCCACCTGATCGGGGTAGAGCCAGTTGCTCAGCACATTGGCGCTCTCGAACAGGGAAAAAGGCACCATCCGCCCAGGGTGGCGGCAAAAATCGCCCTGGGTGATGATGCCCTTCAATCGGCCTTCGCCATCCACTACCAGCACAGAGCCGATCCGGTGCACGAGCATTTTCTGGGCCACCTCCACCAAGGGCGTCTGGGGCGAGACGGTAACGATGGACCTGGCCATAATCTCCCTGGCTTTCATGGGGCACCTCCCACCTGCCTCGCCTCCCACCGGCGTTCTTCCTCATGACGGCGTAACCAGGCCACCATGAGCATGGCAAAAGCCCAGCTCAACAGGAGCGCTACCGCCACCAGAGCCCAGGCCACCCAGGGCAAGGGGGTCAGGCCCAGCACGGTACGCAGCGGCTCCAGAACCAGGGTGAGCACCTGCAACCCTGCACTGGCCAGAAGAATCCACAAAAGCAGGGGGTTAGCCAGGGGCCGACTGGTAGCCTGGCGCGAGGGCTGGGCAAACAGCAACTGGGCCAGCGACTCGTACAGGAAGAGCGCCGAGCGTATCACGACCGGAGCCAACTGGTAGAGGGGTAACACCGCCAGCAAGGCCAGCCCCAGCCCGGCCTTGACCGCCCCGGTGCCCAGAATGAACAGCAGCGAGACCCGATCCAGCAAGGGTTGGCGTGGGTCGTAGGGCGGGCGCTGCATTACCCCCGGATGCCGGTCCAGGCCCAGCGCCAGGGCAGGCGGCCCATCGGCGATGATGTTGATCCACAGCAGTTGCACCGCCGTAAGGGGTACCAGCAGCGCCCCCATCGCATCGCGCAGGCCCAGCAGGGCCGCGCCAATCATGCCCCCTGCTACCAGCAGCACCAGGGCCACGTTGGTGGAGAAGAGGAAGCGGATAAAGGAGCGGATGTTCTCGTAGATGTTGCGCCCCTCCTCCACCGCGCCCACAATGGTGGCGAAGTTGTCGTCGAGCAAAACCAGGTCGGCCACCTCGCGGGTCACGTCGGAGCCGCGCTGCCCCATGGCCACGCCCACATCGGCCCGCTTGAGGGCGGGCGCGTCGTTCACGCCGTCGCCGGTCATGGCCACGATCTCGCCCTTGGCCTTGAGCAGCTCCACCAGCCGCAGTTTGTGCTCCGGCGAGACCCGGGCAAACACATTGACCTCGGCCAGGGCCTGTTTTAGCCCTTCGGTGGTGTAGCCTTCGATGTCCTCCCCGGTGAGCACCCGCTCTCCTGGAATGCCGATCTGCTGGGCTACCGTGAGGGCTGTGGCAGGGTGGTCGCCGGTAATCATCAGCACCCGGATGCCGGCCTGCTGGGCCTTGCGGATGGCCTCGGGCACCTCGGCTCGAGGGGGGTCCCAGAGCATGGCCAGGCCCAGCCAGGTGAGGTCTTCTTCCCGCTCACCCTCCCCCCAGGCAAAGGCCAGCAAGCGGTAGCCTTCGCGGGCGTAGGCTTCCATTTTTTCCTGCCAAAAGGCCCGCTCCTGGGGCTGCAGGCGGCAGCGTGCCAGCAGCACCTCAGGAGCACCTTTGAGGTAGCTCACCACCTGACCGCCTTCCTCGACGCTTGCCCGCATGAACTTCCAGGCGCTGTCGAAAGGGCGGCCCGATAGGCGGGGGTGTGCGTGGCGCAAGGCCTCTACGTCCATTCCGGCTCCCCGCACATACTCGAGCAGGGCCAGCTCGAGGGGGTCTCCGGCAGGGCTGCCCGGTTCGGCGTCGGTGGCCAGCGCCATGGCCCGGTGGCCGCGCAGCGGGTCGGGCAGGTCGGCGGCCCGCACCTCCATCTGGTTCTCGGTGAGGGTGCCGGTTTTATCGGTGGCAATCACCGTTACCGAGCCCAGCGCCTCCACTGCCGAGAGCCGCCGCACCACCGCCTTGCGTTTTGCCATCCGCTCCACCCCCAGCGCCAGGGCCAGCGTCAGCACCGCAGGCAACCCCTCCGGCACCGCCGCAACCGCCAGGGCCACCGTGAACAAAAACACCTCGGAGAAGTGCGCGGTGCCGTCTACCAGCAGGATACCCCCCAGCAGGGCCAGCGCCAGCAGGCCCACCCAGCGCACAACCTGGTGACCAAAAGCATCCAGACGGCGCTCCAATGGGGTTTTTTCCAGCTTAATCTGGCCCAGCATCTCGGCCAGGCGGCCCATAGCGCTACTGGGGCCGGTGCGGGTCAGCTCGAGCCAGCCCTTGCCCCGCACCGCCAGGGTCCCGGACAGCACCTCTTCGCCTGGGCCCTTGTCCACTGGCACACTCTCGCCAGTCAGCACCGACTCGTCTATCAGGAGCCCTTCGTCTTCCAGAAGCTGCCCATCGGCAGGTACCCGCTCCCCGGCTTCCAGGCGCACCAGGTCACCTGGCACCAGCTCCTGGCTGGGAATACGGGTCAGGAGGCCATCGCGCAGCACCCAGACCTTGGGCGCGGCCAGGGCCTTGAGCCGGGCCAGGGCGTGCTCGGCGCGGCGTTCCTGCCAGACCCCCAGCCCCGCGTTGAAGAGCAGGATGGTCAGAATGGCCAGGGCCTCGAAGGGAACCCCCTTGCCGCCCTCGTAGAACCACAGGGCCAGGTCTACCAGCAAAGCAAAAAGCAGGATGTAGATCAGCGGGCTTCTGAACTGGCGCAAAAAACGCCGCCAGAGGGGTTCCGGCGGCTTCTCGGGCAGGGTGTTGGGGCCATAGCGGGCCAGCCGATCCACCGCCTCCTGGGTGGATAGTCCGCGCTTGTTCATGTGGCTTCCTCCCCAGGGTGGCGCACCACCAGCACCGGCTTGGGGCTGTGCTGCAAGACCTTCTGGGTGACCGAGCCGAGCAGGAGCCGATCCAGCCCGCTGCGCCCGTGGGTACCCATCACCACCAGGTCGTGCCCGGCGGCTTCTTCCACAATCACCTGAGCAGCGTTGCCCTGCTTGAGCTCGGTTCTGGCCGAAACCCCCAGGTACTGGGCGAACCCTCCGGCCCGTTCCAGGGCTTGTTTGCCTGCCACCTCGAGGTCGCGGGATAGCTCGGGGTAGTAGGGCACCGTCTCGGGCCCAATCAGGATCCGGGCCACCACCGGCTCCACCACGTACAGCAAGGTCGCTTCGGCGCCCAGGCTTTTGGCCAGCTCGAGGCCCATCTTGACCGCGGCCTCACTGGGGGCGCTTCCATCGGTGGGAATCAGGATTCGGCGATACATGGCTCCTCCTTGTTCGTTTCAAAGCAGGTTTGCCCTGAGGTCTCTCAGCGCTCCCCTGGCGGGGGCAGGTGGGTCTCGTCGGGGTGGGTCAGGGCCGCCGGGTTGCGCACCAGCAGAATCGGCTGGCGGGCCTGCTGGGCCACATCCTCGGCCACGCTACCCAGCAAGAACTTGCGCAGCCCGGTGCGTCCGTGGGTGCCCATCACGATCAGCTCGGCCTTCTCTTCCTCGGCCACCTCGCGGATGCGCTCGCCAATCAGGTGCCGTCCGGCTTCGCGCAGCACCGCGTGGGCCTGTTTGCAGTGCGCACAGCGCTGGATGGCTTCTTGCAAGATGAACTCGCCCTGCTCGCGCAGGCGGGCCTGTTCCTGGGCCAGTTGGGCCTGGAGCTGGGTCTGGTCGGTAAACATCCAGGCCCGTCCCGCACTCACATAGAGCTGGGATAGGTCGGGCACCACATACACCACCGAGAGCCGGGCCTTCAGCGCTCCGGCCAGTGCATCGGCATGTTGCAGGGCCAGATCGCTGTAAGAGCTGCCGTCAATGGCCACCAGAATGCGCTTAAACAGGGTGGGTTTGGCATCATCCCCCCGCGTCAACAAAAGCGGCACCGGGGCCAGGCGGGCCATCCGCTCGGCCACGCTGCCCAGCAAAACCCGGGGCAGCCCCGTGCGGCCATGCGTGCCCATCACCACCAGGTCACAGCCGTGGGCCACCCCGGCATCCACCAGGGCTTCGGCCACGCCGGGCCTGCTCTCGGGTTCGGTGCTGGTGAGCTGGGTGGTACAGGCCACCTGGGCCCGGCTGGCCTTGCGCTCCCACTGCTCGAGCAAAGCCCGACCCACCGTGCGGGCCCGCTCGAGGGCTTCCTGCACATCGCGCAGCTCGCGGTAGCGCTGCGGCTCAATGACGTGCACCAGCACCACCGAGGCCCCCAGCCGCTTGGCCAGGGCCAGCCCCACTGCCGCCGCGTGCTCGCTGGGGGGTGAGCCATCTATAGGCAATAAAATGCGTTGATACATACCCACCTCCACTCGCCTCAAGCAAACACCTCAGCGACCTTTCCCTTGGGAAGAGGCTGCTGAGGTGGGAAGAAGGAAAGCCGTTGCCGACTTGCCTCCTTGCATCCTCAGGGTAGCCCTGTGTGGCAACCCTGCCAAGGGGTGTTTGTCCCCAGGGACCATTCGGCAGGCCGGGTAACTACGAAGCCACCTGACCACGGCTACCTCCAGCAGGCCCGACCACGGCAGGATGGGTGGGGACAAAATCGGTCTCGGTGATGGTGAGGCCATATCCTCTGGCCTCCTGCTCGAGCCACAATGCCAGCAGCTCGTCGGAACAGGGGTCGAGTTCAACTGCATGGGCGCCGGGGACCAGCCAGACCAGCGGGCCACATCCATACACCAGGCTGACCAGTTCCCGCCGCAGATGTTCAGCGAAAGGGCTTCCCCCCTCCACCCGTGCATAGCTGTACACGGTAGTTCCGTCGCTAAACTTCCAGAAGAACATGGCCACCTCCTTTCCCGAATATCCGATTGAGACGATGCCACCAGGCTATCCAAGCCCCGGTCTGAACTAACCCTCGAGCGAACCGCTCGAGTTGCGCTATCCGGCACCTTCAGTATAGCCCGCTGGAGAAGAGTAACGCGTCCCTTGCCTTCGTTCCAGGAAGGGGGGCTTTGCGTCTCCACCGGGCACACCTGCCCAGCACAGCCATCTCGGCCTGAAGTTCAACCAACCTGTAAGCAGCCTCGGGGGAAATCCCCACAAACAGCCTAACAAGGCCAACTGAGTCTGCCCTGAATACGTTCTGAGGATGCCCTGAAAGCAATGGCTGTGCTTCACGCACTGGGCTCTTTTTCAAGATGTTGGTGAACCCGCTCGGCCCAGCTCGAGATAGGCTCCCAACCACTCCAGTCGCCAGTCGGGGTAGCCCTGGCATTGACCAGCATCTGGGGGGGCATAGACTGCTGATCACGCGAGAAAATGGCCACCTCGAGGGGTTCTACCGTGCGGCGCACCTCGCTCAGGTAACCCAGCACCTCCTCGATGCGCTGGGGGAATTCCTGGAGCAATTTGCTGTATACCAGAAAGTAAACCAGGGGGAGTTTGGCCAGGGTTTGCCGGTGGTCGGCCACGAAGTGCATGGCCTCCGGGAGCCACTTTTCGTCGCGCACCCCGCTGCCCAGCAGCACTGCCCGGTAGGCGCTCAAATCCCGAATCTGCTCTACCGGCCTCACCTCCACCAGGGCCCCTTTCTCGCGCATTACTCTGGCAATGGCTTCGGCCACCCCCTAGGTGGTTCTGCCCCGGGTGGCATATGCGATCAGGATCGGTCTATCTACCATACAAGCCTCCTTGCAAAATAACGCTCCATTCCCTGCTATCCAGCGACCACACCACACCCTTCATCGGAGATCACCTTCGTTCCAACCTTCCAGAAACCGATGCCACCGCACCTCAGCCGTGCCCAGGCTCAGGCCAAAAACCTGCTGAAACGCCGTCAGCAGCTCGGCTTGTGAACGGGCACTCGCGGCCAGGGTCAGAAACCGCCGGAACTGCGGTAGTTGGGCAGGCAGCGCCTCGAGCAAAAAAGCCACAAAAGACCCGGCTGCCGGGTAAGCGGTGGCAGTGGGCAAACGCTCGAATACCGAGTTGGTGTAAACCAGTTCTTCGAGGTGCGGTAGCATCCCCTTACGCAGGTCGGCCTGGGCCCAGTAATGCACCGAGCGCTGGTTCCAGCCCCCCAGTCGGGCCTGGTAGGCGCACGCACAGTTGTCTTCGGGGCAGTACATCCAGGGCCAGGCATAGTAGCGGGCGATGCCCTCGAGCCAGAAATCGGCAATGCGGTGGGGCGAGGGCGGCTCGGTGAGCACCAGAGCCAGTTCGTAGGGGTCGGAGGCGTGAATACTCAGCACCAGGCCCTGTCCCGAAAGCGCTCTGTCACTGAACCTGCGCCCCATCAGGCGAACCAGGTCGTCGGTAGAGGCAAACCTGTAGTAAGCAATTTTTGCCTCGGGAGGGTAGTTCCACTGGGGGGCTACCAGCTCCAGAACACCTCGAGGCGCAACAGCGCAATGCTCACCTGGGCCCAGCTCAGGGCCTGGGGGGTGTTCTGGTAATCGGCCAGCTCGTAGTAGCGGAAATGCGCCGACTCCCCTACCCGCACCCACCGGCCCGCAGGGGGCTGCGAGGCCACCGCCCATCCCACCACCAGCAGGCCCACCAGCAACCACCGCACAAACCCACCCCTTTCGTTACTGCACCATCACCCTCAGGGTGGAATGTGGATGTTACCAGGGCATTACCGGCCCAGACGCCGAACCCATTCTGAACCCAAACTTTGACCCACCCAGGACACTCACCCCACAACACAGTGCAATCGGGACACCTGCCCCATAGCGTTAGGAGTAGGGTTAAGTTTGCAAAGAAAGCCCATCAAGGAGGTGGTTATGGCCATCATGGAACCCAACGTGTCTAGAGAGTTGCAAGATATCCGCAACGACCTGACCTTGCTTCGCAAAGACTTGAGTGAGCTGGCCCAGGCCATGCGAATCAACCTGAAAGACGAAAGCAAGCACTTGCGCGAAGAGATGTTCCATACCTTTGATACCGTCCGCGAACGGGGCGACAAGATCATTCACAACGTGGAACATCGCATCGAAGAACGTCCCTTCCTGAGCGTGCTGGCGGCTTTTGGTGTAGGTCTCATGGCAGGCTGGTTCACCGAGCGGCGGGCGCTGATGGGGCGCCGGGTGTGGCGGGAATAGTTGAGGTCTTGCTGGGCCTCCTGGATGTGCTGGAGGCGGAGGCGCGCTCACTGCGGATGGGCTTTCTGCGCGTGGTGAGCGCGCTTCTTGTGTTGGTAGTGGCTGGCCTGCTGGTACTGGGCGGGTTGCTGGTTCTTCTGTGGGCGGCTTATTTGTGGTTCAGCAGCCTGATGGCCCCACCCCTGGCGGCTTTGCTGGTCAGCCTGCTGTCGCTTTTGTTAGCCGCAGGGTTGTGGTGGCGGGCCCGAAGTATGCTTCGCTAACCCTGGCCAGTGGATTGTGAAAATGCCTATGGGCAATGCATCTGACCAACCCCCAAACCGCACAGAGGCCAGGGCCCGACTGCAACAGGCCGCCCGGCGTTTTGACCAGGAAAGTGTAGGCTGGGCCGAGCAGCACCCCAACGAGACGCTGGGCCTGGCTTTATTGCTGGGTTGGCTGCTGGCCCGCTACCCTCGCTTGCGTCGGGTGCTGGGCCGGCTGCTGGTTGAATACCTATCACGCTAGAAGAAAGCTCAGTACACTATCGTATAGATGCCAGAACAGTTGCATTCAATGCACTGTCGTACAAATGCTTTTACAGATGTACCCATTTCAGTTGAGTCGCACGGATACGCCACGGCCCATGCTGTGTTCTCTGGCAGGAGCCGAAGCAGACGCCTTTTCATTCCTCCCCTACGACGTAGGGGAGGTTAGGTGGGGTTGCTGAAGAGCGCACTCTCACAGCACGGTTCAGGGCCTGGCTCAATACCCTCCCCCACCCTCCCTACGCGGTAGGGAGGGGGCCGGGAGGCCATCTCACACGGAAAAATGGGGGTGTATAAGTTTTGATATAACTGTGGTACTCAAGGAAACTACCAAACCTACCCATTGAATCGTTTACACCTGGCTCGAGAAACGCCGGTAGAAAACCCCCTTAACCCACTCCACCAGCAAAATGTACAACAAGGTCAGGCCCAGCAGCCCCAGCAGCAGCGGGGAGGGCAAGGGCACGAAACCAAAAGCATCGCTGAAAGGGAGATACGGCATCAGCACGGCAAGCACGGTCAGCAGCAGGGTGGACCAGAGCAACAGGCGACCGGGTCGGCTCTGGAAGAAGGGACGGCGGGTGCGCACCACCAGGGCCACCAGCAGCTCGGTAAGCAGCGATTCCATGAACCAGCCGGTGCGAAACTGCTCCGGACTGGCGCGAAACATCCACAGCAGCAGGCCAAAGGTCAGATAGTCGAAGACCGAACTGATCAGGCCGAACACCACCATAAAATTGCGGATGAAGCGCATGTCCAGGCGGTGCGGTTTTTCCAGCCATTCGCGGTCCACATTATCGGTGGCAAGGCCCACCGCCGGGAGGTCAGAGAGAAAGTTGTTGAGCAGGATTTGCTTGGCCAAGAGCGGCAAGAAAGGCAGAAAGGCCGAGGCCCCGGCCATGCTGAACATGTTGCCGAAGTTGGCGCTGGTGGTGGTAAAGATGTATTTGAGGGTGTTGGCGAAGGTTTTGCGCCCTTCCTCGATGCCTTCCCGCAGGACATCCAGGTCGGACTCGAGCAGCACCAGGTCGGCGGCTTCCTTGGCCACATCCACCGCCTGATCCACCGAGATACCCACATCGGCAGCATGCAGGGCCGGGGCATCGTTGATGCCATCGCCCATATAGCCCACCACGTGCCCGGTCTTTTGCAGGGCCAGAATCAGGCGCTCCTTCTGGCTGGGGTCCACCTCCACAAACAGGTTGCAGCGCCCGGCCTGATGCCACAGGGCTTCGTCGGGGAGGGTGGCAAGCTCCCGCCCGGTGAGCAGCCCCCGCACCTCCATCCCAACCTGCACGGCCAGGTGGGCCGCTACCTTGCGGTTGTCCCCGGTGATGATCTTGAGGTCCACGCCCAGGCGGGCCAGCTGGGCCAGGGTGTCCTGCACGCCAGCTTTGGGGGGGTCGAAGAAGAGCAAGAACCCCAGGAAGGTAAGGCCCTGTTCGTCGTCGCGGCTGAAGACCGCCTGCTGGGTAGAGACCGGCTTATAGGCCAACCCCAGCACCCGGTAGCCCTGCTCGCTGTAATGGCTGTAGAGCGCCTCGAGGCGCTCGAGGGCGGCGTCGTCCAGAGGCCGGGCCAGGCCCTCTTCCTCGAGGTGGGTGCAGACCTCGAGGAGCTGCTCTAGGGCTCCTTTAGTTACCAAAAGCCGCTCCCCGGCCTGTTCCACCACCACACTCAGGCGCTTACGGCTGAAGTCGTAGGGAATCTCGTCCACTTTTTGCACATCTGCCACATCCAGGCCCGCCTGGGAGGCCGCCGCCACGATGGCCTGGTCGAGCGGGTTGGCGAGCCCGGTTTGGAAGTACGCGTTCCAGAAAGCATGGCAGAGGGCCTGGCGGGAGGGCTGGCCCCTGTCATCCAGCGCACCGTCCAGCCGGACCACCCCTTCGGTCAGGGTGCCGGTTTTGTCGGTGCAGAGTACGTCCATACTGCCCAGGTTCTCGATGGCGCTCAAGCGGCGCACAATCACCCCGTGGCGGGCCATGCGCTGAGCCCCCTTGGCCAGGTTCACCCCGATAATGGCCGGCAGTAGCTCGGGGGTCAGGCCCACCGCCAGCGCAATGGCAAAAAGCAGCGATTCAATGGGCGGCTTCTCGCCAAACACGTTGACCGCGAACACCAGAAACACCATCAGCAACATCACCTGGGTCAGCAAAAAGCCAAACTGCCGAATCCCCCGCTCGAACTCGGTCTCGGGGGGGCGCAGGGCCAGCCGGTCGGCAATCTGCCCAAACGCGGTGCGGGCCCCGGTCTCGACCACCAGCACACTGGCGGTACCGCTACGCACGCTGGTACCCATGAAAACGCAGTTGGTGCGCTCGCTCAGGCTGGCTTCCGGCGGCACCACCCCCGGGCGCTTTTCCACCGGAAAGGTCTCGCCGGTGAGGGCCGCCTGGCTGACGAAAAAGTCCTTGGCCTCCAGCGCCCGGCCATCAGCGGGAATTAGGTTGCCCGCCGAAAGCAGCACCACATCGCCCGGCACCACCTCCTCGGCGGGGAGATGCTGGGTCTGGCCCCCGCGCAGCAGCGAAACCCGAACCTGAACCCTGGCCAATAGCTTCTCCACCGCCCGGCTGGCGCTGTACTCCTGCACGAAGGAGAGCAGGGCACTGCCCAGCACAATCAGGAGCACGATGAAGGCATCTACCCACTCCTGTACCAGCGCCGAGACGGAGGCCGCAAAGACCAGCATCAGCACCAGGGGGCTTTTGAACTGGGCCAGCAAAACTGCAAGGGCCGTGGTGCGCCGCCGGGTTTGCAGGGTGTTGGGGCCCCACTGCTGCAAACGGCGGCGGGCTTCGGCAGGGTAGAGCCCCGTCGGCTGGCTGTCCAGACGGGTCCAAAGCGCCTGTATCTCCTCCGCCCAGTAGGGGGCCCGAGGAAAGCGTGCGGGCTGGCGCATGGTTACCTCCTTTGGCAATCTACCCAAAGCCGCGCCCCTTCGCGCGAGACGGGGGTGCCCAGTTCCGCCGAGAGCATCTGCACCCGTTCGGCGATAGCCTCCCAGGTGGGGCCCGTAGCCAGGTTGACCTGGCAGTTATCGATGAAGAGGGGCGTCAGCTCCACTTCCCGAATGCGTTTGTCGAGCTTAAGAGCGTACAGCAGACCCCAGTCGTTGCGCAGCACCGGGTCTACCGCGTAGTCGTCCACGAACTCGCCGCAGTCGTAGAGGATGGGCTTGCCCTGGTAGACCTCGAGGCCCTGGAAAACATGGGCGCTGTGCCCGTGGAATACGTCGGCCCCGGCCTCGATGAGCGCATGGGCAAAGGCCCGGAAGTGGGGCGGGGGGTAGAGGCGCATGTTGGGCCCCCGGTGGGCCGAAACCACCACCCAGTCGGCCCCCTGGGCGCGGGCCAGGCCGATCTGCTCGCGGAGCACCGCCAGGGATGCGGGGGCCACCGGCAGGTAGTGGGTGCCGGGGGTGTGGGGGCCGGCCTTCCAGCCTGGCTCATTATCGGTGAAGGCCACCACCCCCACCGTGTTCTCCCCCGCCGACAAAAGCACCGGGCGGCGGGCTTCGGCCAGGTTGCGCCCGGCCCCCACGTAGGGGATGTGGGATTCTTCAAGCAGCTCCAGCATCTGCAAGAAGGCTTCCTCTTCGTAGTCCAGCACGTGGTTGTTGGCCAGCACCACGCAGTCTATGCGGGCCAGTTGGAGCGCCTCGAGGGCCTGGGGATGGGCGCGGAAGTGAAAGGTCTTTTCCCAGCGACTAAAGGGCCGGCCCCGGTCGGAGATGACACACTCGAGGTTCACCACCCGCAGATGGGCCCGTTGAAACACCTCCAGCACATTGCCAAAAGGATAAGCCGCCCCGTAGCGCAGCAGCGCCTCGTTCACCAGGCGGCCCAGCATCAGGTCGCCGGTCAAGCAAAGGGTAACCATGCCTTCCTCCCAGTCCAGCCTGGGCCTTCGGCGTTACCGGACCATTACCCCCGCACGGCCCGGAGCCAGTCCAGGAGGGCCGTCAAAGGGCGGGTGTTGAGCACCTGCTCGGGTCCCAGCCAGGCCCGCTGGGCGGTGCCCACGGCCAGCTCCATGAAGCGCAGGTGGTCGAGCTGGTGGGCATCGGTGGCCAGGGAAAAGCACAGCCCCAGGCCCCCGGCCTGCCGGGCCAGGGTGTCGGGCAGATCCATGCGGTCGTAGTAACCGTTGATCTCCAGGGCCTTCCCCAGGGCCCGGGCCCGCCGGAAAATCTTCTCCCAGTCGGCCTCCAGGCCCTTGCGCTGGCCCAGCATACGGGCGGTGGGGTGGGCCAGGATGTGCACCGCCGGGTGTTCCAGCGCCCGCAGGAGGCGCCGGGTCTGCTGCTCAAGGCCTAGCTGGAAGTGGGAGTGCACGGCAACTAGCACCACCTCGTGCTCGCGTAGTACTGCGTCGGGGTAGTCGAGGGTGCCGTCGGCCAAGATCTCCACCTCGGCTCCGGCCAACAAGTAGGGCTTTCCGCCGGTTTGCTCGTTAACCTTGCGGATTTCTCGCAACCGGGCCTGTACCTTTTCCAGCGGCACCCCGTGGGCCACCTTGAGGCTTTGCGAATGGTCGGTCACGGCCAGGTACGCGTAGCCCAGCTTTGCTGCGGCCTGGGCGAGCTCGAGCAAACTGGCCTTGCCATCCGACCAGCGCGAGTGCACCTGGAGGTCGCCGCGAATCTCCTGTAGCTCTACCAGCCGCGGCAGCCGCCCGGCCAGGGCCGCCTCGATTTCACCGCTATCCTCCCGCAAGGGGGGCGGTATCCAGGGTAGGCCCAGGGCCCGGTAGACCCCCTCCTCGTCCTCACCGGCCACACGGGCCTCGGCCCGCCAGACCCCATACTCGTTGAGCTTGAAGCCCTTTTTCTGGGCCAGGGTGCGCAGCTTGATGCTGTGGGCCTTGGAGCCGGTCAGGTACTGCAATCCGCTGCCCCATGCCGCCGGGGGCACGGTCTTGAAGTCCACCTGCAAGCCTTCCCGCAAAAAGACCGTGGCCCGGTTCTCCCCCACCGCCTCCACATCGGCAATGCCCGGCAGGCGCACCAGGGCCGCCAGCACCGCGGCAGGCTTTAGGGTGGCAATCAGAAAATCGAGGTCGCCCACCGTCTCGCGGTAGCGCCGGAGCGAGCCGCACATCTCGGCCTGCACCACCCCCGGCTGGGCCCGCACCTGACGGAGCAGGTCCCTGGCCTGCCCCAGCACGGCGCCTAGGGGCCTGCGCTGGGCGGCGGCCTCGGCCAGGGCCAGGTTTTCCAGCAGATGCTGGCGTTTTTTCTCGCCGAAACCGGGCAACCCCCGCACCTGG
>CALFDH010000176.1 GCA_937950405.1 uncultured Meiothermus sp. | reverse complement strand
CAGCACGATGAAGAAAGCACCCAACACCGCACCCAGAACGGTTCCGGCCCCACCCACAATCACAATGGCCAGGTACTGGATGCTAAAGGACAGCACAAAGTTCTCCGGGGTAACCGCCCCAATCAGGTGCATCAAAATGCCCCCGGCAATCCCCCCGTAGAAAGCCGAGAGCGCAAAAGCCGTGAGCTTGGAGCGCACCAGGTCTACCCCGGAAAGCTGGGCCGAAAGATCGTTGTCGCGCACGGCAAACCAGGCCCGGCCCGCCCGGGTCGAAAGTAAGCGTTTGGCATAGAAGAACATCGGGATGGCGAAGGCCAGACCGAGGTAGAAGACCACCCGGTCATCGGCCAGCGGCAGGCCAAGGAATGTGCCCTCCGCCGGGAGCTTACGCCCCGCTACACCGCCGGTAAAATCTGTCCAGCGCTTGAAAATATAATCGGCCAGGAACTGGAAGGCCAGGGTGGCAATGGCCAGATACGCACCCTTGATGCGTAGCGAGGGAATCCCCAGCACAATCCCGATTAAGGCAGCTACTAGCCCCCCGACAAGAATGCCCAGGGGCGCCCAATCGCCCGTGAGGTGGCTGGAGGTGTAGGCGCCGATTCCTACAAAAGCCGCCTGACCCAGCGAAATCTGGCCCGCACCCCCTACCAGCAGGTGCAAGCCCAGCCCGGCCAGGGCGGCCACCAGAATCTGGGTGGCCACAAACATCGGGTACTGCGGCAATAACAAGGGCAGCACGAGTAGGCCGACGATTGCTGTCGCCAACCAGAAACGGCCTTGCGGGGTGCTGGCATAGGCTTCATCCTGACGGTAGTCTTCGCGCACCGTACGGGAAAAACGGCGGCTAAAGGCATCGGTTAGGGATTGGCTCAGGCGGTACATGGATGGTTCTCCTCCAGCCAGAACATCAAAGGCATACCAATGGTGCTGAGAGGGTGGCAACTGGCCTTTTCCCTCCCCTGCCCACCCGTTTTTTTGCGCTCGCACACCATCAGGCCCCCACCTTCTGCCCAACGCCTACTGGCGTTCCCACATCGGCAATTTGAACCTCGGCCTCGAGGGTTCCCTGGCCCTCCAGGTAACGGATGGGCAGGCTGAGCTTGACCTGTTTGGAGCCATCGTAGAGGGCCTCGAGCAGACCCGCATAGCGCGACTCCACCGTGCCGCGCTTAACCTTGCGGGTACGGGTAATTTCTTCATCGTCGGCGTGGAGTTCCTTGGGCAGGATAGCGAAGCGGCGAACCTTGAGTTCGTCGGGCAGGCTCTCGCAGGCCATGCGAAGCTCCTGCGCGATCAGCTCATAAACCAGGGGGTTTGCGGTCAGGCTCTGGTAGGTGGTAAAGATGATGCCCCGCTTGCGGGCCCAGTTCTGGGTATTCTCGGGGTCAAGCTCAATCAGGGCGGTCACGTAGGGCCGGGTATGGCCAATCACCACCGCTTCTCGGATGTAGGGCGAGTACTTCAGGCGGTTCTCCAAAAACTGCGGCGCGAAGCGGGTGCCGTCGGCCAGGGCCCCCACTTCCTTGAGCCGACCCAGAAGCACCAGGTGACCGTTTTCGTTGAAGAAGCCGGCATCGCCGGTGCGGAACCAACCGTCTTCGGTAAAGGTTTCCTGAGTCGCCGCTTCGTTTTTGAAATAACCGGTGAAGACCTGCCCACCCTTGACCTGAATCTCACCGTCCTCGGCGATGCGCACCTGGGTATTGCGCAGGGGCTTCCCTACCGTCTCGGGTGGGGTATCGCCAGGCAGATGGGCCACACTGGTGGCCGCCGTTTCGGACTGGCCGTAAACCTGGCGGATATCCACCCCCAGGGCGCGGAAAAAGGTAAAGACCTCGGGCCCCAAAGGCGCGCCGCCGGTGGCCGCAATGCGGCAAGCGGCCAGCCCCATACGCGCCCGGATGGGGCGGGCTACCAACGGATAGGCCAACGCCCTCGCCAGGTTCAGGCCGAAGCCAATCGGCTCCCTGCGGAACTCGCGCTGGGCGCACTCGAGCAAAACCCCCATACCCCAGCGGTACACCGCTTTTTTCAATCGGTCGGCATCCTCCATGCGGCTGCGAACAATGGCCGCCATATCTTCCCAGAGCCGCGCGGGGGCCAGGTAGAAGTCGGGCTGGACTTCCTTCACGTCCTCGCGCAGGGTAATCATGTCCTCGGGAAAGTGCATGACGGTGCCGTCGGTCAGGCCCCGCACCACCGTGAGCATCTGCTCGCCAATCCAGGGCAAGGGCAGATAGGAAAACACCCACTCCCCACCCGAGATGGTGATGGTGTCTTTGCCCGCCTCGGCCCCTGCAATCAGCTGGGCATGGCTGAGCATGGCCAGCTTGCTGCGGGCGGTGGTGCCCGAAGTAGGGGCCAGCAGCGCGATGGCATCGGGTTGCACCCTGGCCCTGGCCGAGCGCACCGCCTCGAGGCTTTGGGCGGGTTGCCCCATCGCCACCACCGCGCTAAAGGGGCGTATGCGCTCGCTCCAGTATTTGCTCATGCCCGCCTCTTCCCAGACCAGCACAAACTTTAGCCTGTCCAGGTGAGGCAGCACCTTATCGAGCTGCTCCTCATC
Organism: uncultured Meiothermus sp.; assembly: GCA_937950405.1. Classification (GTDB taxonomy): domain Bacteria; phylum Deinococcota; class Deinococci; order Deinococcales; family Thermaceae; genus Meiothermus. Next base: position 22,408 of record CALFDH010000176.1, on the reverse strand, counting down.
CGAGACCACCATGCCCACGCACTCGGAGAACTCGATAAAATAGCCCACCTCTTCGGGCATGGCATCGGCATAGATGCCCATCGGCATAACCCCCAGGGTCTGGGCCGCCATCTCGGAGATGACCCACTCCGGCGCGTTCTGGCCCAGGATGGCCAGCACCCCGCCCGGCTCCAACCCCAGTTGCAACAGCCCGCCTGCCAGCTGTTCCACTTTCTCCTTCAGGTGGGCCCAGGAGGTGGTTTCCCACACCCCCAGGCGCTTGACCCGCAGGGCCGGGGCATGGGGTTTGGTTTCGGCGTGATGAGCCAGGTAGTCAATCAGGGTTCTGGGCGTCATGGCGTACCTCCACAACCCACGCAATCCACGCTGCATACACTAGCCTTCATGCGCTCCTCCCCAGATAGGCCTCGGCCACGCGCGGGTTCTCCCGCACCCCCGCCGGAGCGCCCTGGTAGAGCACCTCGCCGTAGGACATCACCAGCACGCCGGTAGAGAGCTCGAGCACCGCTTTGAGGTCGTGCTCGACCAGCACCAGCGTCACCCCCCACTCGCGCCGGGCATCGAGCAAAAAACGGGCTAGGTCTTGCTTTTCTTCCAGGCTGAGACCGGCCATCGGCTCATCGAGCAACAGCAATTTGGGCCGCCCGGCCAGGGCCCGCGCCACCTCCACCCGCTTTTGCAGACCATAGGGCAGGGCCCCGGCGGGGGCGTGGCGGTAGGGAGAGAGGTGCAGGTAGTCCAGTACCTCTTCGGCGTGGCGACGAATTTTCCATTCAACCGGGGCTTTGGGCGCAAGGTCGGTATAGCCGCCCACCGCCAGCTCGGCCCCCAGCTTGACGTTGTCCAGCACGGTCATGCCCCGGAAGAGCTCGAGGTTCTGAAAGGTTCGGCCCAGCCCCTTCCGTACCCGAACCTGGGGGCTCTGCCCGGCCAGGTCTTCGCCCAGGAAGACCACCCGGCCCTGCTGTGGCCTGTACAGCCCCGACAGCACGTTGAGCAGGCTGGTCTTGCCCGCCCCGTTGGGGCCAATTACGGCAAAAAGGTCGCCCTCCGAAACGCTAAAACTCACCCCCACCAGGGCCTTGACGCCCCGGAAGGAGAGGTGCAGGTCTTGGGCTTCCAGCAGCAGCTTAGACATCCTGACCCCCCACAAGGGCAGAGGGGAAAGACCTGAGCCCGCATGGGCCGTGTTCTCCGGCGCTCCCTCTCCAACTCAGACCCATCGTTTCCTCCTGCGGTAGCGCTTGGCCTCGGAGAACCCCCCCGCCACCGCGCCACCCAAGTAAAACTCCATCACGTCGGCATCGGCCTGGGCCTCCTGGGCCGTACCCTCGAAGACCACCCGGCCCTGCTCCATCACATAGACCCGCTCTACGATGGAAAAGGCCGCTCGAGCGTTCTGTTCGACCAGCACCAGGGTAAGGCCCTTGTCGCGGCGCAGCTCGTTCAGTACCCGCATCACTTCCTCGGTCAGCTTGGGCGAAAGGCCCAGGCTGGGCTCGTCCACCACCAGAATTTTGGGTTCGGTGAGGAGCGCCATGCCCAGCAAGAGCATCTGCTGCTCGCCCCCCGAAAGGTAGCCTCCCTGCTCGAAGCGGCGCTCGTAGAGGCGGGGGAAGCGGGTAAAAATTTCGTCGGTTAGCTCCTTCTGGCGCTGCGACGAAAGTTTGTGGGCTGCGGCCCGCAGGTTTTCCGTAACGGTCAGGTAGCGAAAGATGGGGCGGCCCTCGAGGATGGCGGTCAGGCCCAGCGAAGCGACCTTCAGGGCAGGCAGGTGGTTGGCCTCCTGACCATTGATAACAATCTTGCCATCCAGAACCCGGCCATCGTACTGCGGTAGCAGGCCCGACATGGCCCGCACCAGGGTACTCTTGCCAGCCCCGTTAGGCCCCAAAAGCGCAATGGCCTCTCCGGTGGCGGCCCGCATACTCACGCCCTGCAAGGCCAGGATGACCCCCCGGTAGACCACCTTCAGATTTTCGACGTTTATCTCAGCCATAAGGCAAACCTTGTCTCAAAGGCTCATGCCGCAACACACCAGACCTTTTTCACACCCGTTCGATACGGTGCTGCCCAAACAGGCCATACGGACGGAACAAAAGCACCAGCAGCACGATCAAGAAGGGGATGGCCTGGGTGATGCCAGGCAGGAGCGACTCCAGGTAAAGCTGCGAGAATGCCTCCACCAGGCCGATTAGCAACCCCGCCACCACGGCCCCGGGCACCGAGTCGAAGCCTCCCAGGATAGCCACGGGAAACACAATTAAGCCCAGCAACACCAGGTGGTGGCCCGGCCCCCCCCCGCCGGCGGCCCCCGCCAGGAAGGCGCCCCCAATGGCAGCCATCATGGCCGAGATACCCCAGGCCACAGCAACCACTCGAGGGGCGTTGATGCCCATCGCCAGGGCTGCCGTCTCGCTTTCGGAAACCGCCCGCAGCAAGACCCCGTAGCGGCTGTACTTGAGCAGCGTGACCAGCAAAATCGCCAGGGGAAGCGCCAGAATCAGGCTCCAGACCGCTTTGGAAGAGAGAAACACCCCCCCCATACTGAAGGCCAGGTTGGGCATTTCCTTGGGGAGTTGCGAGATGTCCGCCGCCCCCATGGCTTTCTGGTCAGGCCCCCACAGAATGAGGGCCGTACCGTCCAGGGTTGCGGCCAGGCCGATGGTGGCCATAATGACCGCCACCACGTTACGCCCCAGCAGCGGCCTTACAAAGCCCCGCTCCACCAGCACCCCAAAGGCAAAAGCCAGGGGAAGTGCCAGCAATAGCGCCACCAGGAGCGGAAAAAAGAGTGACATGGTGTAGGTCAGGTAGGCCCCGATGAGCATGAACTCGGCAATGGCAAAGTTAACCACGCTGGTCGCCCGGTAGACCAGCACGAACCCGGCAGCAATCACCGCGTACAAGGCCCCGTTGGCCAGGCCGTTGAGGATGGTTTGAACGACAAGGGCAAAATCCATTGATGCGCCTTTTACTACAGACTGAGGGTCGAGCGCCCCAAAATGCCGGCCCCGACCCCCAGCGCAAGCGAACTGTTCAGAGCTTGGAGCCGTCTACCCAGTCGGTAATGGCGTCGAAGCGGGCATCCCGCACGTTGGCCCGCCAGAGCTTGGTAAAGGGCAGGCGGCGATTGACCCAGCGCAGGTTGCGAACCTGGCCGCCCGCGTTGTAGTCGCCCAGGCCCTCGAGCGCCTCGATCATGCCCGGACGGGTCAGTTTGCCCGCCGCCGCAGCCCGCCGCATGGCCTCGGCAATCACGTCCATGGCCATCCAGGAGCCCATGTAGTAGGTGGTGCGGTAGGACAGGTCGCGGCCTTTGGCCCGGCGCAGGGCCCGAATCTGCTCCACCGCCGGCACCGTGGTGTCGTAGTAGTAGGCGTTGTGGTAGGCCACAATAAAGCCGTCTGCTGCCGCTCCCGCCCGCTGCATCAGGGCCAACTCGGCAGAGTAGTAGGTGCCCATAAAGGTAGCCCGAATACCCTGTTCCCGTGCAGCCCGTACCAGGATGGGCTCCACGGTCAGCACATAACCCTGCAGGATTACAAAGTCGGGCTGGGCCTGGCGTAGCTTGGTCACGATGGGCGTTGCATCGGCAATAGCCAGAGGGGTTACTTCTTCCCCCACAATCTGGAAGCCCAGACGGGCCGACTGCTCCTTGATGTAGGGAATGGGGTCGCGGCCAAACTCGGAGTTGGAGTAGCACAGGAAAATCTTGGCGCCACGCCCCCGCTGACGGCGGATTTGCTGCAGTAGCGCCCCGGCCATGTCGTTGTAAGTGGGGCCGAAGACGAAGATAGTGGGATAGGTCTTGGGGTCGGCCAGTTCGTTGGAGAACGACGTAGCAGTGTAGGGTAACTGCAGGCGGGTGATCTCCGGCGCCAGGGCTTTGGAGAGGCCGGTAGAGTTGCCGTAGACAAACACCAGTTCATCGGGCCGTTCGCGCTGCACAATGCGGTTGAAGGCAGCCGTACCACGGGCCACATCATAGCCGTCGTCTTCGACTACCAGCTCGAAACGTCGCCCGCCGATTCCCCCGGCATCGTTGATGCGGTCGGTGGCGTCGCGGAAGGCATCCAGCGCAGCATTGCCTGCGAAGGCAAAGGCGCCCGTGAGCGGCAGAATGGCCGCAAGCTTGACCGGGCGGGCCTGCGCTCGAGCAATCATCCAGGGGCTATACACGGTAGAAGCAGCCAGACCCGCTTTGAGCACTTGCCGACGATTCATTTTCATGCAGTTCCTCCTCGAGGTCACAACTTCATTTGTGTTGTGACCCTAGAATACATGACACCCCCGAATTTGTGTACCGGGTTCAAAACTATCTTGGAGAACCCTTCATAAAGCGTTCGGGATAATCTGCCCTAGGACCTTTCCAGAAGCCACACGCAGACCTCAAAAAGCCGCGCCACTGGATGCCCGGGCGTCCAGTCAGGCACAGAAGGCGCCTCTTGTACCAAATCTGCCCAGAAGTGACCCAAAAGCGATATACAAGCCCCTCGGACGCGCCCCCCGGCGCGGCAAGTGAGGGGCGCGTTTAGCGCCGCTCACGCGCAGAATTGGTATTAGAGTGCTCTTCACATTTTTTGAGCCATCCGGCAATAAAAAAGTCTTGTCCTGGACAGAATAGCGCCCGCCGGGAAAATCGAAGCCCAGGCCTGGGTGTACAACAGGTGTCTGGGCCCAGAAGCATTCTCGTTTTGATGAGCGGCCACGTCTATAAAGGGCACGATTGTGGTTCCGGACAACCACTCAACCTGCTTCCACGTACGAAGCGATGTATTCCAATTCTTTTAGATGCCGCAGGTCGTGACCGGCCAGCATCTTGACGATGAAAGCGATGGTCTCGGGGCCGCGTTTGGGGTGGTAGGCCACCTTGTCCCAGTCCTGCGGCTCCAGGTTGCGCAAGAGCTCGAGATTCCAGCGCCGCAGGCCACTAAAGGCATCCAGGGCCAGCCGGGCCGAGTAGCTCTCGTAGTTGCGGTAGCGAATACCCCAACGGTCGTGGTCAAACGCCTGGGCTTTTTCGGCCCCCGCCAGCGCCTGGCGCAAGCGAAAGCCGTAGCCAATCTCGAGGTCGGCCAGGTGGCAGTAGATCTCCCCCGCCGTCCAGTGCGTGAGTTCGCAGCCGCGGCTCATATCCAGGCGTGGGAACAGGTCGCTCAGCAGTTCGGGCGTCTGCGCCAGCACCTCCAGGGGGTCACGGTCGCCCAGGGCCTCGAGGTTCTTCAGGACATACTCGAGTTTTTCCATAGAACCATGCTAGTGCCAGAGCCCAGGTACAGATTTCCCCCTACGCCCCGGCAAAAGACAGTTCAGCCACCTCCACCATAGGTGAGCCCACAATGCCCATCAAGGGGTTCCACTCGAGCTCCGTACCCAGCGCGGTGATGTTGGAAAGCAGCTCCAGGAAGTTGCCCGCCACCGTAAAGTTCTCCACCGGGTAGGCCAGCTCGCCCCCCTCCACCTTGAGGCCCAGGGCTTGCAGGCTGAACTCGCCCGAGATGGGGTTGGCCCCGGCGTGCAGGCCCATCAGGTCGCTAATGATGATGCCATCATCCTGCTTCACGCCCTGCCCCGGCTGTACGAAAAGGTTGGTCGGCGCTACGCCCAGCACGCCTTTGTAGCTGCGCGAGGCATGGCCGGTGTTTGGGGCCCCCATTTTTCGAGCGGTCTCCGAGTTGTGGGCGAAGGTTCGCAACAGGCCGTTCTCGATGAAAACCGTGCGCTTAGCGGCGGTGCCCTCGGCGTCGAACGGGCGCGAGGCCAGCCCGTCGGGCAGGGTGGGGTCGTCTACCAGGGTAAACATCTCCGAAGCCACCTTCTGCCCCAGCTTACCGGCCAGCAGGCTCTTGCCCTCCAGCACATTCTTGGCCGAGAGCAGGAACCAGCCCATCATCCCCAGGAGTTGCCCGAAGGCTTTAGGCTCGAAATAGGCTTTGTAGCGCCCGGTTTTGAGCGGGCGGGCCCCCAGCAGCCTGCCGGTTTTTTGCAGGAAGGCTTGGGCGGTGCGGCCTGGCTCCAAGGCATGAAACTCCTTGGAGAGGTCAAACTCGTAGCCCTGCTTGAGGCTGCCGCCCTCGGCCATGATGGCGCTGGTCAGGAGCAGGGCATAGCCGTTGCGGAAAGCCCCCGCCACCCCCTGGGTGGAACCCAGGGTGGCCTGGGTCTCGCGCTCGGAGTAGCGGGTCATCTGCACCTGCTTGACCCTGGCATCGGCCCGCAAACCGGCCTCGAGGTCAAGCGCCGCCTGGCGCTTGTGCTCCAGAGGCGCCGAAAGCCCCTCGCCCAGCAGGTCGTGCTGGCCCAGCGCCCCCCCGGCAGGCAAGAACCCCCCCGTCTCCGACTGCAAGAGGGCGTTCTCGAGGGCCTCCTGGACCACCCAATCCAGGGCTTCTGGGGTGCGCTCCTCGGTGTAGGCGTAGCCGGTCTTGCCCTCCACCACCACCCGCACCCCGATCCCCCCCTGGGTGGCCTGGGTAATCTCCTCCACCTTACCGCCGTGGGCCTGGATGGTCAGTTCGCGGGTGTGGGTGGCCAGCACTTCGGCATCAATCCCCAGCGCCTTGGCCTTTTGTAACAGATAGTCCCTGGCTTCTTCAAAAGTCATAGACATTCCTCCGGAACGCAGGGTTCAGGTCTTGGGGCACAGGGCTCAGAGCAGCACAATCCAGTCCCTGACCCCTATCCCCTGACCCCTGCTCTAGGCTTGCCCTCCCACCACAATCTCCGAAATGAGCAGGTGGGGCTGGCCCACCTCCACCGGCAGGCTGCCCGAAAGCGAGCCGCACATGCCGGGGCCCATCTCGAGGTCGTCCGATACCGCCACAATGCGCTGGATGCTCTCGGGGCCCTTGCCCACCAGCATGGCCCCCCGCACCGGTTCCTCGATGCGCCCGTGGCGGATGATGTAGCCTTCCTTGACGGCAAAGTTGTACTCCCCCGAGCCGGGTCGGACCTGCCCACCGCCCATGTCGGCGGCATACAGGCCGTACTCGATGCCCTCGAAAAGTTTTTCCCTGGGCGTGCTGCCGGGGGCAATAAAGGTGTTGCGCATCCGGCTGGTAGGGGCAAAGGTGTAGTCCTGACGGCGGCCCGAGCCGGTGGGCCGGTAGCCGGTAAGCAGGCTCCCGAGCCGGTCTACCATGTAGCTCTTGAGCACCCCATTCTCGATCAGCACGGTGCGTTCGCTGGGCCGGCCCTCGTCGTCGAACTCCTGCGAGCCCCAGCCATGGGGGGTGGTGCCGTCGTCTATGTAGGTCACCACCTCGGAGGCCACCTTTTCCCCCAGCTTGTCGGAAAGAACGCTGGCTTTTTTGGCGACCGAAGTGGTTTCCAGCAGGTGTCCCAGCGCCTCGTGGAAGATGACCCCGCCAAAGCCGTTGCCAATCACCACCGGCATACTGCCGGCCGGAGCCGGTTTGGCCCGCAGGTTGGTCAGGGCCTGCATCCCGGCCTTGCGTCCAATCTCGGCGGGAGGGTAGCGGTCGAAGAGCTCGAGGCCCACACTGAGCCCCGGCCCCACCACCCCGGTCTGCATCCCGCTCTCGTCCTGAGCGATGGCGGTTACGTAGAGGCGCGTCCGCACCCGGCGATCCTCGGCCCAGACACCCTCGCTGTTGGCCACCAGAACTTCCTGCTCCCACTCCATCAGGTTACTCTGTACCTGCTTGATCTGGGGCCCTACCTGCGCCCCCGCCTCGGCCTCGAGGATACGCTCCAGACGGTAACGCTTATCCCTGGCCGTGAAGGGAATCGCGGGCGCGTGCAAACCCTGAGCCGCTGCCTTGCGGAAGTCGAGCCCACCCCGGCCACTGGCATCGACCTGCCCGGCGCTGCCCTTGAGCTTGACCAGGGTTTCGGTTAGCTCCAAAAGGCTCTCGGGGCTCAGGTCGTTGGTATAGGCGTACACCACCTCGGTTCCGTAGAAGAGCCGCAGGCCCGCCCCATACTCAATGCCGCTGGTGGCTTCCTTCACCTCGCCCGAAAGCACCCGCAGGGCCCGCCGCCGCCAGCGCTCCACGTATAGCTCGGCAAGCTCGGCCCCCCCTGCACGGGCTTTCTGTAACACCTCACTAACCAGTGCTTCTGCTAGCACAATTCCTCCTTTGGCCCCCACAGCCTATCAAGGAGGTAAGCAAGGTATTGGGTACCCAGATTGCATTCTGGCCCGATTCAGCATTGCAAGGATGTCGGAAAACCAGCCCCGCCGTCTCTGGTTGCAGATCGAGAAGTTGGCGCGTCACGCAGCATTTTGAGCCACCCGATGAAGAAGGCTTTGTCCTGGACAAGACCGTGGCCGCCTTGGTTGGCGCAACACCCGTGAAGAGCGCGTTTTGCTAACTCCTTGGTGCCGCATACAGGACTGATAGCCTCCGCAATGATACGTTTGGCATCCCCGCTTGACGCTTCATGAATACCGGTCTACAAATCCCTCATGCTCGAGCGCTTCAGCAGCGTAAACTGAAGGCGTTTTGGCGGTTCATCGAATCATTACTGCGCTTATGACCGTGCTGTGGCTGGGTGCAACCCAGGCCCAGAGCCTGCCGCCGCCTCGGATAGGCGACCAGCCGGGCTTTACGCGGGTGGTGCTGGATCTGCCCAAAGACACCCCCTACACCCTCGAGCCCCTGGGCGCGGCCCTGCGCGTCAGCCTGCCAGGGCAGAGCGTAGCCCCCGGAATTCACTTCGTGAGCCAGCCCGAGCTAGCGGGCTATGTCCTGGAGCAGCACGAGGATAAGGCGGTGCTGATCCTGCTCACGCCCCAGGGGGTCACGCCTCACTCGGGGTACAAGACCATGACCCTGGCAGCCCTGGAAGGGAACGGGCAGCGCCTGGTGATTGACCTTTCGGGAGCCTTTGTGGACACCAGTCCGCTGCCGCCCCCCCCTGGCTTTCGCTTTGTCAAGGCCAATGGACGGCGCTTTTCGGTGGTGGTGGACGCTGGGCACGGCGGCCCCGACCCTGGGGCCATTGGGCCGGTGGCGGAGAAAGCGGTGAACCTCGAGGTGGCCCTGCGGGTGCGCCGCCTGCTACAAGAGGCCGGGGTGGAGGTGACCCTGACCCGCGAAAGCGATACGTCTTTTTCGCCCGACAAGCGCACCGACCTGACCCAGCGCGTAGCCCTAGCCGAAGGCAAGCATCTTTTTATTTCCATCCACGCCAACGCCACCGTACCTGCCCAGGCCGATGGGTGGTGCGGCCTCGAGGTCTATTACTTTGGCCCCCCTGGTGCCCGCCCCTTCTTCCCGCCCCCGGCCCCCCTCACGCCCACCCCGCCTGCAGCCATTACCCCCAGCCCTCTGGACGTACTAACCACCCTAGCCCAGCCGGGCGTCCTCGACCCCGGCGCCCAGCCCGGCCCCGAGGATGTCAACCCCATCCCACCCCAAAGCCTGCCCACCCCTACCCCGCAGATGAACTCCGCGCGGCGCATGGAGCTCTCACGCACCCTAGCCTCGAGGGTGCTTTCCTACATGCTGGGGGCTACTGCCGCCGTCAACCGAGGGGTTCGCAGTTCGGATTTCTTCGTCATCCGCTACGCAAGCGTGCCGGCCATCCTGGTGGAGATGGGCTATCTAAGCCACCCCATAGAGGGACAAAACCTGCGCGATTCTAACTACCTGGATCGCATCAGCTATGGCATCGCTCGAGGGGTGCTGGAGTACCTGGAAAACCACCATCCGCTCGATTGAGCTTTCGTATTAAGCATTACGATAGACTTTTACAGCGGGCAACTTCCGGTGTATCGAGTTGAGCTGAGAAGAGGATGAACAACTGCGGGCTATCGGGCAACACTCCCAGATTACAGCGCAGCCCCACTCCTTCCCTTTTCTCTAGTACCAGATTCGGTCAGTTCGTTCCCGAATGGTAACGAACTGACCCGACCGAAGTTATCCGCGCAGCGGAGGGCGATACCGCCTCTTGGAAGAAAGACGCTTTCTTCGCCGACCAAAGGGAGGGGTGTGCTCTAGGATTCAAAAAGATAGCCTCTGAAGGTCTTTGGTTTGGGGATTATCTTTTTGAATCCGGCATAAAACTTCCCAACATATCAGCTAACCTACACCGTTTCTGTTACCCTACTCGGTATGGAGTTTGCGCTCAACTTACTGCTAATTGCAGGCGGGATGGTGCTTCTGTACTTTGGGGGCGAAGCACTGGTAAAAAATGCGACGGTGCTGGCCCGTAGTTGGGGCATCAGCACCATGGTGGTGGGTCTGACGGTAGTCGCCTTTGGCACCAGCAGCCCCGAGCTGGCCGCCAGCCTGGCCGCGGCCCTTTCGGGGAGTCCGGCCATCGCCATTGGCAACGTGGTGGGTTCCAATACCCTGAATATCCTGCTCATCCTGGGGGTCACGGCCCTGGTAGCACCCATCCGGGCCCAGGCCCAGTTCATCAAGCGCGAGGTGCCCATCATGATCGGGGCGGCCTTACTGCTGTTTTGGTTTTTGTACTTCGACCAGCAGGTAAGCCGCCTGGAGGGGCTTCTGGCGCTGGTCTTGCTGGGCTTATACATCTGGTTCCTGTACAAAAGCAGCGCGGGGGAAAGCGCCGAGGTAAAGGGCGAGTTCGACCAGGAGTATGGCCGGCCTGTTCGGGCGAGCTGGCAGACCTACGTGGGGGTGGTGTTGGGGCTGGTGCTCCTGGGGGTGGGGGCCCGCCTCCTGACCATCGGGGCGGTGGAGCTGGCCCGGGCCTTCGGGGTTCCCGAGCTCATCATAGGCCTGACCATCGTGGCCCTGGGCACCAGCCTCCCGGAGGTAGCCGCCTCCATCATGGCGGCCCTGCGCCGCGAGCCGGACATCGCACTGGGCAACATCGTGGGCTCCAACGTCTTCAATATCCTGGGCATCCTGGGCATTACCGCCCTGGTGCAGCCCATTGGCCTGCCCTGGGAGAGCATCCAGCGCGACATGTGGGTGATGCTCGGGGCCAGCGTGCTTTTGTGGCCTTTTCTGGTCACCGGGTTTAGGCTGGGCCGCAGGGAGGGGGGCGTTTTTCTGGGGTTGTACGTGATCTATGTGGCTCTGCTCATCCGAACCGCTAGCTAATCCACCGTAGGCTGGTGAATACGGGCCAACCGGGCCATGGCTCGCTCGAGGGCGAGGCGCATGTCCTTGCCGGTTTTGGCGGCCTCCTCGGCCTCCATCAGAGTTTCCAGGGCCTGGGTAACGGCCTCGCCTGTCATTTTTTTGGCTAGCAGCAAGGTCTGTTTGGCCGCGTAGGGGTGCATACCCAGGGCGCTGGCCGCCGTCCCCTCTCCCATCATGGGGTCGTCCTGCAATAGCGACCAGGCCCGGGCCACCCGCACGTACTGCCAGGATAGCGCCCCCAGAATCCGCAGGGGGTCTTCACCCCGCTCGAGGAGTTCGCGGGCATATTTGAAGGCCTGGGTGGGCTTGCCCTCGGTGGTCGAGCGCACCAGATCAAAGCCCGAAATAGGGGTGTCCAGGGCCACCAGGGCCTGTACTTTCTCGAGGGTAATCGGGGGCGACACCAGGCAGAGTTTTTTGAGCTCCTGATCGAGGGCTTCCAGCCCCATAGCGGGGTTTTCGGCGCTGCCCTTGCCCCCCACCAAACCCGCCAGATACGAGGCAATGGCCCCCGGCAGCTTCAGGTCGTAGTGGCGGGCGCGGTTGATGACCCAGTTGGTCATTTCCTTGGGGCCTGGGGTGGGGTGGTCGCGCTTCTGGGCCTTGTCGGCATACCACTTACTACGAGCCGCCGTAGGGCGCGGGTCGAGCAACAATACCACCGCATCCGATGGCAGGCTTTCCAGCACTTCCTTTAGGGGTTTCCACTCGGCCTCGGTCAGGTCGCGCAGATCCACCAGGGCCCCGCTCGGGCCAAAGAGGCCCCCACTGGCTTCCTGAGCCACCAGGGCAGGCTCGGGGGGCATCAAGCGGGGGGGCAGGCCCTGCAAGTGGGCCTCTTGCAGCAGGGCTTCTCGGGCCAGAAAGCTGTCGCCGGTAAAAACCTGGATCATGCCAGGGGCAGGATACCAGAGGGGGGGCGCAAAGGTTATACCAGATTCGGTTGGTTCGTTACCGAATGGCAACGAACCAACCCGACCGAAGTTATTCGCGTAGCGGAGGCCGGTATTAGGGGGCTAGAAAACGTCCAGCTCACTTGGTTCCATAGATTCTGTCGCCTGCATCGCCCAGACCCGGCACGATGTAGCCGTGGTCATTGAGGTGGCTGTCTACAGCCGCTACCACAATTTCTACATCGGGGTGCGCTTCCTGCACCCGCCGGATACCCTCTGGGGCGGCGATGATGCTCATCAGCTTGATATGGTGGGCACCCTTGGCTTTCAGGATCGAGAGGGCATGCACAGCGCTGCCTGCGGTGGCCAGCATGGGGTCGGTGAGGAAGACCCTGCGCTCGGCAATGTCGGCAGGCAGTTTGCAGTAATACTCCACCGGGTTGAGGGTCTGTGGGTCGCGGTAAAGCCCGATGTGACCCACTTTGGCCGCAGGCACCAGTTTCAGGATGCCATCTACCATGATCAGTCCGGCCCGCAAAATGGCCACTACTGCCAGTTTTTTGCCCGAAAGCATGTGGGCGGTCATGGTGGTGAGGGGGGTCTCGATGGTAACGGGGTCGAGCTCGAGGTCGCGCATGGCCTCGTAGGCCATGAGCATGGTGACCTCTTCCATCAGCTCGCGGAACTCTTTGTTGCCGGTGTGTTTGTCCCGAATAATGGCCAGCTTGTGCTGAACCAGGGGGTGGTCTACCACGGTCAGTTTCATATTGGCTGAATCGTAACACCCGGTTGCGAGAGAGGGCAAACGACCGCACCAAGGCGTTGAGCCTTCGGCTTTAGGCATAATCAGGCTAAATCCGGGCTGAAGTTCTGATAAAAACGCAGCGCCTTGGGCATCTTATCAGCTACTGCGGTTTCGAACCCCTTGGGCGCCTTAGTGCGAAACCAGTGCATGTCGTGCAGGTAGGTGAGGGGTACCCAGAAGCGCAAGCGGCGCCAGAGGGTCTCTGGTTTGGGGTAGCCTCGCACGATGCTTTGCAAGGCAGCCAGGGCTTTGTCCTCGCCCAGCAGAACCAGCGTGCCGGTGGTCAGGATGGCCAGGTCGCGGGCGGGGTCGTCGGGCTGGGCCCGTACCCAGTCCACCACCAGGGCTTCGGGCACCCCCTGGGCCTGGGGGTGCTTTAGGAGGATATTGCCGGCGTGGGGGTCGCGGTGGCAGAAGGCCTGGGGGGTTCCGGCAACTTCTTCTACATGTTGTCGCAGCCAACCCACCAACTGCTGGGCCTCAGGGAGGTCGTGCAGGGTGCCGCCAAACTGGTTGAGGCGGTCGTGCAGGCGGGATCGGCTCACCACACCGGGCTCCTGGATGGCGTGCAAACGCACGAAGAACCGGGCTAGCTCCTCCAGGGCAGCCGGGTTAAAGCGTTCGGGGGTGAAGTTGGCCCCCGGATATCGTTTGGTGACCAGAATGCCGTGCTGGTTGAGCGAGTAGACCTCTACCACCCACTCGCCCAGCCCGGCTTTGGTCATGTTGAGGGCTTCCAGACGGGCCGCATAGATGCCGCCGGGTTCGGTGGCTTGGGGTGGGTAGATCTTGAAGACCAGGCCATCGCCCGCGAAGGTACGGGCCTCCGCCCCGCCAACGAGGGGGGTGAGGGGCATCTGGTAGCGGGCCTCGAGGGCCGGTAAAATCTCCACCTTGCACAGCATACCCAGGCCAGGTCAGTCCGAGGCAACCTGGGGGGTAGGCAGAGGCGGCTCCACTTTAGGGGCGGGCGCAGGAGCCAGCACCCTGGGCCAGGGAAAGCGGATCATGACCAGGGCAGCCAGAAGGGTGAGCAAGCCCATCACGGCCACGCCCCAGCGGGCCCCCAGAGCATCGATCAGAAAGCCCGAAAGATAGGCTCCAAGCGGCCCGGAGCCCAGCAAGACCATCGAGTACACAGACATCACCCGGCCCCGGATGCGATCCGGCGCAATGAGCTGTACGGTGGTGTTGGAGTTAAGCATGGTGGTGATCATGCCTAGCCCACCGACGCCCAGCACTACCGCGACCCAAAGGGTGGGCAGGGGTAGGGCCAGGGTCATGAGAGATAATCCCAGAATTATGCTGCCCAACACGGCCCGCATGGGACGGGCCCTGGAAGCGATGGCCTGCACCAGGGCGGCCACGATGGAGCCGAGCCCCACCGCCGACATCAAGAAGCCGAATCCCTGCGCGTCGAGGCCGAGCTCGAGCCTCGCATAGGAAGGCACCATAGTCTGAAAGTTCATGCCCAGCAGACTGGTCAGCCCCACCAAGACCACCACCTGCCGCACCAGTGGATGCCCCCAGACAAAGCGCAGGCCCTCGAGGGCATCTTCCACCACCCCGCGGTGTTGGGGTTGTGGTTTGTTGCCCGGGGTGATGAACAAGACCCCAATCAAGGGAATGAAGGAAATCGCGTTGACCAGATAGCTCCAGGAAAGGCCAAAACCGGCAATGAGCAGCCCGGCCAGGGCGGGCCCCACGAGCCTCGAGGTGTTGAAGCCAAATGAGTTCAGGGCTATAGCGCCGGGATAGCGCTCCTTACCTGCTATTTCCACAGTAAACGCTTGTCGCACCGGCAAATCTAATGAGTTGAATAAACCGTACAGGAAAGCGAACACCAGGACGTGTTCATAGCGCACCAGCCCGGTCACGATCAGGGCAAACATGCCAAAAGCCAGCACCGCCATGCCGCCCTGGGTGATGAAGAGCAGGTTACGTCGGTTGTAGCGATCCGAGAGTACCCCGGCAGGAATGGAGAACAGTAGGGAGGGCAAAAACTGCAGGGCTACCACCAGGCCCAACCGCTCCGCGCTGCCGGTTAGTTCCAGCACCAGCCAACCCTGGGTTGCGGCCTGCATCCAGGTGCCTAGTTGAGAAAGAAACAGGGCAATCCAGTAGGTTCGATATTTGGGGTCACGTAATAAGGCTAGCGCCAGCACAAATCCCATCATACCCCTAAACTGACCGGCGGGTCAGTTTGTCTGCGCCGTATGAGATGGGATAGCAAAGCAGGGTATTCACAAGATGTACCGCTCATCTTCTGATATATGCCCCTTGACTTGTTGTAGCTAATCTGTAAACTTTCTACAGCCGGAAGTTTAGCCTGGTTCCATCGAGCTAAAGCGATGGTCCACAATACTTTGAATCTAAGTCCGGTTTTGAGGAGGTTCAACTGATGAGATTCTCGAAGTTGCTCGTAATTTTACTGGCGCTGGTTCTGGGGACTGCCCTGGCCCAACAGCGTCCTCGAGTGGTCATTCCTACCGGTAGCACCGGGGGAGTGTTCTTCTTCTATGGGCAAGCCATTGCCAAGCTGCTAAGCGAGGCCGGTGTGGCCGATGCCACCGCACAACAGACCGGTGGCTCCTACGACAACCTGCTGTTGCTGCGCGACCGCACCGACCCCCGCTCCAATACCTACTACTGCGCCCTGGCCACCACCGACTCTGCGCTGGTCACCTACAACGGTGAGGAACCGCGCTTTGCCCAGCGCAAGGCCGACATGCAGCGCATCATGTTCTACATGTATCCCAGCCTGATTCATATCGTAACTACCGAGAAATCGGGCATCAAATTTGTGGGTGACCTGCGGGGTAAGCGGGTCTCGACCGGCCAGCCTGGCTCCTCCACCGAAAACCTGGCCCTCTTGGTGTTGAAGGGTGCGGGGGTGGATGTGCGCGAGTTTGCCAAGCGGGAACGCCTGCCTGCCGCCGAGTCTGCCAAAGCCCTCTCCGAAGGCACCATTGACGCTTACTTCTGGGTAGGTGGGGTGCCCACCGCCAGCGTGGTGGAGCTGGCCCAAAGCTTGGCCCGCAAAGGTGACCAGATCAAGCTGGTGGACTCACCCCGCAGCGGTCCTACGGCGCAACTGCTGCTCAAAGAGTTCCCCGGCATCATCACCACCGGCACCCTGCCCAAGGCAGCTTATGGTACCAAGGACAACGTGTTCGCCCTTTACACCGGAAACGTTTTCCTCTGCCCGGCCTCCATGCCTGACGACCTGGCTGCAGCCATCATGAAGGCGGTGTTCGGCAATCTCCAGACCCTGGTCACTGCAACTGCCGCGGCCCGCGACACCACCATCAAAAACACGGTGGATCTGGTCAACCAAAAGGTGGTGATTCCGTTCCACCCGGGCGCCCTGCGGTATCTACGCGAGACCGGGGCGCTGAAATAAACCTAAAAGCGCAGTATGGAAAGCTCCCTCGAGCCTCTTGAGGGAGCTTTTTTCTCAAAGCCCTCGCATGGCTGAGCGCTTATCATTGATGATTACGTACATGCTGGGCCTTTCAGGGGCTCGCGAGGCTCACGCTACTACCGAAAGACCGGCTACTGGCGGGAAACTCGAGCCACTTGAAAAAGCGATATATAATCGCGCTCACTAACCCGGCTTTTAGGAGGTTTCATGGAAATACCTCAAGATAGTACGGGCAGAACCACCCTGATGGGCCGTGTGATCTGGGTCATTCTGCTTGTTGCATCCCTCTTTAGCCTGTACTTGGTGGTTCACCCCTTTACCCCGCTAAGCCGTCTGGACTTGAGTATTCTTGACCAGGTACAGCTTCGCCGGGCCACCCACGTCTTGTTGCTCTTGTTAGCAGGGTATCTGATTACCGCTCGTCTTCCTGCCACCCGGCGCACGCTGGGTTCATGGGTCTTTGCAGCCCTCACCCTGCCTTTTCTCTACACCTTCTGGGCGCCCAATGTGCCGGGGGTGGACATTCCGTTGGCTGGCAAGCTGATGGGCACCTTGGCTTGGGCGCTGGCAGTGCTGCCCATTTTGGTTCCTCAGATGCGCCGCTATACCGATATTGCTGCTGCACTGCTGGCCATTGCGCCCTGGGCCTACCAGGTGCGCTACTACGAAGAGCTGGTCAACCGCGCGGTCATCCCGGCGGGCTGGGATATGGCCATGTCCTTCAGCATTATTATCCTGGTGCTGGGCTTGGTGGCTCGCATGCTGGGCCCCATCATGCCTTCGTTAGTACTCATTTTTTTGGCCTACAACATGTACGGGCAGTATGTGCCGGGTACCTTCCGTGGTGCTAAAAACGGCATTGACCTGATCCTGGGCAAGACCTACAACGAAACCGAGGCCGGTATCTATGGCCTCATCACCGGGGTATCGGCCAAGTACCTGGTCTATTTCACCATCCTATCGGGGCTGATTGGTGCACTGGGGCTTGGGCGGGTGGTGGCCAATATGGCTTTGGCAATGGTGGGCCGCACCCCGCAAACCCCTGGCCGGGTGACCGGCATTGCCTCAGTTTTTATGGGTATGTTCAGTGGCTCGGGGGCTGCCGACACCCAGTTTGTGGCCACCCTGACCAAACCCCTTTACGAAAAAGCCAACTACGACAAGATGATTGCCGCTGGTCTGGTCGCGACGGCAGGTACCATTGCGCTCATCACCCCTCCGGTGCTGGGCTCGATTGCCTTCGTGATGGTAGAGATACTTCAAATCAGCTATCTATGGGTTGTCATCATGGCGATTGGGCCCATGTTGCTCTACCTGATGGGCATTTTGACCTTCAACGAGTTTTACGCCCGCAAAGCCAAGCTGCCTCCGGTGGGCGGGGACGAAACCTTGCGGCGTAGTTATGCCCTTCGCTACAGCACCATTTTTATTCCCATCCTCTTGATTGTGGTCATGCTGTTTTTCGGTACCGAGGTCTCGACCGCAGTGTACCTGGCCTCCTTGGCCTTTGTCCTGGTCTGCTATCTCGACCCTACCTTGCGGCCCGCACCCCTGGCCGAGGCCATGCGGAGTCCGGCCTATAAGGTGGGGCTGCCCCTGGGCATTGGGCTGGCCCTTGGGGGCGCTTTTTTGCCGCTACTGGCAGGCTGGGACTTGGGTAAAATGCCGGTTTTACCTGCTACCCTGGCGGTGCTGGGGCTTTTGCTGGGCACCTTTTTTTATCCGGCGCTGGCCAGCGGCAAGCTTCGCGGGGCCATTGAACCGATTGGGCTGGGCCTGGCTGAGGGGTTCCGTCAACTGATTCCCATCGGCTCGGCGATTGTGGCTGCGAACTTGATTTTCGGCATGATGGTGATCACAGGCCTGCCCTCCAAGTTCTCGATATTCCTGGGGCAGATCTCAGGGGAAAGCCTGTTGCTAGCCACGCTGGTCACCGCTGTCTTCAGCCTGATTCTGGGCATGGGGGTGCCGCCTACGGCGACCTACGTACTCACCGCCTCGCTGACCGCTCCGGCCATCATCAAAATTGCTGCGGCCAACTTCCAGGGGTATGGCCTCGAGCCCCAGCAGGCGGTGCTGGCCGCCACCCTGGCCACCCATATGTTCCTTTTCTATTATGCGGTGCTGGCCGACGTGACTCCACCGGTAGCACTTTCGGGCTACGCGGCGGCCTCGGTGTTCAAAACCAACCCCATCCTGACCGGGGTATACGCGGCCCGGGTGGCGCTGGCCAAGTACATCGTGGGTTTCTTCTTCCTCCTTTCC
Source organism: uncultured Meiothermus sp. (assembly GCA_937950405.1). Classification (GTDB taxonomy): domain Bacteria; phylum Deinococcota; class Deinococci; order Deinococcales; family Thermaceae; genus Meiothermus. Next base: position 3,931 of record CALFDH010000176.1, on the reverse strand, counting down.
TTCACTGGAACGGGTTTACTGATTTTGCCAATTGTGCAGAACGTGCCGGGGATCGAGGGCTGGTTGATTATCCTCGAGCGCTTTTTCTTTACCGCTGCGGCCATTATCTTCCTGGCCGCCGCCACGGTGGGGTATACCCGCCGGCCCTTGCAACGCTGGGAAAGCTGGGTAATGGGCCTGCTGGCCTTGGCCCTGTTCTACCCCTATCCCAACCTCTGGATGGCTTTCATTCCCTTCGTGCTGGGGCTGCTCTTCTTCCTGCGGGGCGAAAGAACCCCCACGCCCCGACATCAAGCAGCAGACTAGGGCGATCTTCAAGTTGATTGAGCCTTCCGGCACTCGCTCGTTTGTGCATCTTGGCTTTCCTTCAGGACGGTTGCCCAGTCTTGTAAATAGTCCACCGTCCAGTGCATGAGCTGACGAACGGAGTCCAGGGTGATGTACTCGTCGGGTGCATGGGCGCGGTCGCCGTGCCCGGTTCCGGCTACGCTGTAAGGAATGGGCTTTTCCAGGTTGCACAGCAGCGAGGCCGGCGAGCAGTTGTTGGAGATGGGCCACACCGCTAGGGGCACGCCGTGTTTTGCAGCGGTGATGCGGGCTGCCTGGAGCAAGGTGTCGTCGGCCTCGTCTAGGCCGGGGTGGCCTGCATAGCCGCGCCAGTTCTTTAGGACTACGGCCTGGTGGCCACGTCTTCGTAGATGGGCCTCCAATAGCTCAACTACGTCTTTAGGTTCGACCCCGCTGGGAAAGCGGATGTCCAGCTTGGCGCAGGCCCAGCCAGGCATCATGGTGTAATAAGACGGCCCTTGGTATCCACCACAGATGCCTTGTAGGTTGAGGGTGGCCCCCAGCATGTAGTAGGGCAGGTGGGCAGAAAGCGGTAGGCCTCCTCGCATCCGGGCTACATTGAGGTTGGTGCGCAGGTTGTGTTCCCAAGACGGGTGATCGTCAAAGCCTTGCTGCAAAGCGCGCACCTCAGCGCTATCGGGGGCCACTGGGCCTTGCAGACGCTCATCCAAACCGTCCAGGGTAAGTCGCTGATTGTCGTCGTAGAGGCTGGACAGGGCTTTGACCAGCTTCATCAAAGGGGCGTCTATCCAGGCTGAGTGTCCGGCCCACAGGTGTCGCGCATCCCGGGTTCCGCCCCACTCTCCTCCACGGCACTCGAGTTCGGTCAGGAGCATCCCTTTGTAGGCCCGTCGCAAGGTCATGGTACCGGCACTGTTCTGCTGCATACAAGGGAGCCAGACCCCCTGGGCTTGGGCCAGGATAGCGCGGTGCTTTTCGACGAACCCCGCCAGGCTGGGGCTGCCGATTTCTTCTTCGCCCTCAATCAGGTATATCAGGTTGACCGGCAGTTCTTGGCCTGCGTCCAGCATGGCCTTGACCGCCAGAATGGTTGAAAGCACCGGGCCTTTGTGGTTGTTGGCTCCACGCCCCACCAGCACCTGGCCTAGATGGGGCAGCAGACCCAGTTCACGAGCATCTACAATGGGAGCTTCGAGCGGGTTCACCGTCCATTCTTCGGCTAGGGTGGGGGTCACATCATAGAGGCCGTAGATGATCAGGGTCGGGGCCAGGGGGTCGGGGGAGGGAACCCGCCCAAACACCACCGGCCAGCCCTGGGTGGGCACCACCGCAGCGTCGGGGGCGATCTGACCCAGCAGATCGCGGGTAAGGTGAGCACATTCCAGCATGCCCTCGCCGGTATCGGAAAAGGATGGCTGGCGGAGATAAGCCCTTACGGCCTCCAGGCTTTCGGCTTGGCGTAAATCGATGAGTTCATGGACGGAAAGGGCTTTGTTCATAGCTCCAAAAACAGTCTGGCCTGGTTAGAACAGCAGGTATTCCTAAATCTCCATTCAAGGTCTGCTATCTTCGTAGGCGCACGGGCCCGCTGCCGTCTTCGCTGAGTTCCCCAGACTCGAATGCTTTGCGGGGCGGGATGATGGTTGATGAGGGCAAGTGGTTTCTGCGTGCACGGGTTCGATTGGTTTTCGTAGGAACTCTCCTAACCTTTGACGGCTCCAGCAGTCAGACCGCGGATTAAATAGCGTTGCAAGAACAAGATAATCAGTACGATAGGAAGGCTGATCGAGATGGCCCCCGCCGCGGAGATGCTCCAGTAGCGGATGTCCTCGGCCCCGAACTGCGAGATCGCTACCGGCATGGGGGTGGCCTGGGTAGCGGTGAGCACCAGGGGAATCAAGAACTCGTTGTAAGCCAGCAACAGCGAGAAAATCGAGGCAGTTACGATACCGGGAGCCATAATCGGTACGATTACATACCAGAAGGCCTGGAAGCGGTTGCAGCCGTCAATCATGGCGCTTTCCTCGAGGCTCTCAGGGATTTCAGCAAAGAAGCTGCGCAGCATCCAGATGGTAAAGGGTTGATTGATGGCGACCAGGGCTAGGATCACCAGCAGGTGGGTGTCGTGGGTGCGGGTGAGTTGGGCAATGTAAAAAAACGGCAGCAAGAAAGCCATTCGGGGCAATGCTCGGAATACAAAAGCGGCAAACAAAATCCAAAAACCGCTCACCCCCCGGTATCGGCTGAGGGCATAACCGGCCAGACAGCCAATTGAGATCGAGATGGTGACGGTGCCAATGGAGATAATGGCGCTGTTGATCAGGTAGCGGTAGAAACCCTCTTGCAGCCAGAGCTGCTGGTAGGCCATCAGTGTAGGGGTAAAGTTCCATACGGGTGGAATTGCAAAAGCATCCACCGGGCGCTTGATGGAGGTTAGGAACGTCCAAACAAAAGGCGCGATTGCCAGGGTAAACCACACCAGCAAAATTGCGTAAGCCAGGCCAATAAATAAGCTGCGCTGGCTCGAGGCCGAAAGGCTCTGGTTCTTAGGCAAGGGCCGCACTGCCATCAGCGCCCCCCCAGGATGTCTTTATAGGTGCGGTAGAGCAGCGGGGACAGCAGCAGCAAGATGATCAGCACCCCCAGAACCACAATCGAACTACCCCGACCCAGCAGCAACTCGGTAAAGGAAATCCCATAGGTGTAGTACATCACCGTCTCGGTAGCGGCCCCTGGCCCCCCTTTGGTCATTACCGCCACCGTGTCAAATAGCCGGAAGGAATCCATGATGCCGATCATGGCCACAAAAAAGAAGATCGGGCGCAGGTAGGGTACCACCACATAGCGTACCCGTTGTAGCCAGGTGGCTCCGTCTACGATGGCGGCCTCGATGGGTTCACTGGGCATGGCTTGCAGGGCCGCATAGACCATCATCAGCGCAAAGGGCACGGTGCTCCAGACGCCATACAGGATAATCAGGGCTTTGGCCGCGATGGGGTCGGAGTACCACTGCACGTTGACGCCAAGCTGAGACAACAGGTAGGTGTAAAAACCCCGGTCCCGAAACAGCCAGCCTACGGCCAGCGTCCCCACCACCGGCGTCACGATGAAGGGTAGTAGGTACCCGCTGATCAGCAGGCGTTTAAACCGGACGATCTCGTTCAGGAGTAGGGCCAGCCCAAAACCGATGAGAATCTGGAGTGGAATCACAAAGCTCATGTAGGTCAGGGTGAAGCCCAAGGAGTTCCAGAAGCGCTCGTCGGCCAGGGTGCGCGCGTAGTTCATCCAACCCACAAAACGCGGCGGCTCGCCCAGGGTGTAGTTGTGAAAACTCAGGTAGATGGTGAAGACCAGTGGAAACACCATCAGTGCTGACATCACGACCACACTGGGCAGTACAAAGGGCCAGAATTCCCTGGGTTTCATGGGGCAGTCTGAGTATGGGACAGAGGCTGCGTATTGCGCTGAGGCAGAAGAGCCCTTACGCAATACGCAACCGGATGTCGGTTTACTTCAAAAATCCTTGCGCCCGCATCTCGTCTTCGACATGCTTGGCGGCTGCGTCAAGGGCCGCTTTTAAGTCGGTTTTATTGGCCAGGGCGGTGCTCAGGGTGCGCGAGAC
>CALFDH010000175.1 GCA_937950405.1 uncultured Meiothermus sp. | reverse complement strand
GGCATCGTCTACCAGAACCCCCATCTAGGCCTACGCATGAAGCACACCGCCTCGGGCAACGTGGCCGAGCGGCTGGTATTGGCCGGTGAGCGGCGCTTCGGGCTGCTCCGGCAGGCGGCTCGAGGAGCGCTGGCGGCCTCGGAGTTTCCCTTGGGACGCATGGATGAGGCCCCCATCCGGCTTTCGGGGGGCATGCAGCAACGGGTGCAGCTCGCCAAGGCCCTGGCCCTGAAACCCACCCTCCTGCTCCTGGATGAGCCCACCACTGGGCTGGACGTCTCGGTGCAGGCCCTGGTACTCGACACCCTGAAGCGCCTGCAGCGGGCGCGGGGCATCACCATGCTAATCGTCTCGCACGACCTGGGGGTGATCCGCGCCCTGGCCGACCGGGTGCTGGTGATGCGGGCGGGCCTGGTGGTCGAGCAGGGGCTCACCGACCAGGTGCTGGAAGATCCTCAGCACCCCTACACCCAGGAGCTCGTGCACGCCAAGCTCTGATATGCCAAGGCTCTCTGAAACCCCCACCATTCACCCCACCGCCCGCTTGACCGACTGCCGCCTAGGAGCCTGGACCGAGGTGTCCGAGGGGGTGGTGATGCTCGAGACCACCCTGGGCGACTACAGCTACCTGATGCCCTTCAGCCAGGCAGCCTACGCCGAGATCGGCAAGTTTGCCAACATCGCCAGCTTCGTGCGCATCCATCCCACCAACCACCCCATGGAGCGCCCCTCGCTGCACCATTTCACCTACCGCTCCGCCCTGTACGGCCTGGGGGAGGACGACCCGGCCATCTTCGAGCGGCGAAGAACGCAGCGGGTATTCATCGGACACGACGTCTGGATCGGGCATGGGGCCTCCGTGATGCCGAGGGTGCGGGTGGGCAATGGCGCGGTCGTTGGCACCGGGGCGGTGGTCACCAGGGATGTGGAGCCTTACACCATCGTGGTGGGCGTGCCCGCCCGCCCCCTGCGCCGCCGATTTGACCCTGGCATTATCGAGAGGCTGGAAGCTACAGCCTGGTGGGACTGGCCCCACGCCCTGCTCAAGGAGCGGCTCCCGGACTTTCGGGGCAGTGTGGAGGCCTTCCTGGAGAAATATGCGCCCTAGGAGGTCCTGATGCTCACGGTAGAGAACCTCGGCAAGCGCTTCAAGATCCACGCCCTGAAGCGGGAAGTGGTGGCCTTCGAGGGCCTCTCCTTTACGCTGCAGCCAGGCCAGTTCATCATGGTATCTGGGCCCAATGGGGCAGGCAAATCCACCCTGCTGCGCTGCCTGTACCGAAGCTACCGGCCCACCGCCGGACGGGCCCTGTACGTTTCCAGCCAGCGCCCTATTGACCTGGTGCGGGCCGCCGATGAGGATATCGCCCTGCTGCGCAAGCGCGAGATCGGGTATGTCTCGCAATTCCTGCGACCCAGGCCGCGGGTGAGCGCCCTCGAGCTCGTCGCCGAGCCGTTGCTGCACCTGGGCACCCCGCAGGAGGAGGCGGAGCGCCAAGCAGCGGGCCTGCTTGAGGCCCTGGGCCTCAAGGAAGCGCTCTGGCCAGCCTTCCCCAGCACCTTCTCAGGTGGCGAGCAACAGAAGGTGAGTCTGGCCCGCGCCCTGATTCGGCCCAGCCGCCTGATACTGCTGGACGAGCCCACTGCCTCGCTCGATGCAGCGGCCCGGCAGGCCCTGGCGACCCGGCTGTCTGAGCTAAAGCGCCAGGGAGTGGGCATGCTGGGCATTTTCCATCACCCCGAGGAGGTCGCAGGACTGGTGGATCACACCCTGGAAATACCGCCCGCAGCGCCCCTATTTGCCCCCGAGCGGCAGACGGTGGCCTGAACCCATGCGAACTTATGTGGATCAAGAACCTCAAGCTAGTGCTGCCCGAAGGAATCCTGCCCAGGGGCTCTGTTAGTCTGGAGGAGGGCCGGATTGGCTCCATCGTTGAAGGCGATGTGGCGAACGCACTGGACGGAAGGGGGCTCACCGCCATCCCCGGCCTGATTGACATGCATGGAGACATGCTCGAGCGCGAGTTGCAGCCCCGCCCCGGAAGCCGCTTCCCCTTCGAGCTGGCCCTCTACGAGCTGGACAAGCGCCTGGTAGGAAGTGGCATCACTACCGCCTATGCCTCCATCTCCTTCATCGAGGGCTGGGGCACGCGCGACCCCCAGGAAGGCTTAGAGATCATCCAGAATATCCACCGCTACAGGGAACGGCTTCTGAGCGACCTCAAGGTTCACGCCCGCTTCGAGGTGACCACCCCTCGCTCGGCCCCCATCCTGCAGGAAGGGGTGGCCAACGACGAAATCCACCTGGTATCGCTGATGGATCACTCCCCCGGCCAGGGGCAATTCCGCGACCTCGAGCACTATGTGGACTACTACAGCCGGTGGATGCGCGGCCACAGCGAGAGCGAGGCCCAGATCCGGGCGCGTGCCCAGCACCTGCTGGAGGCCCCCAGGGCCTGGCACATCGCCCGCGAGGTCGCCGCGGTGGCCCTTTCCAAGGGCATCCCGCTGGCCTCCCACGACGACGACACCCGGGAAAAGGTAGATCTGATGGGCAGCTTGGGGGCTAGCATCTCCGAGTTCCCAGTCACGATAGAGGCCGCCCAGGAGGCCAAACGTCGTGGCATGGGGGTAGTTATGGGAGCCCCCAACGCCTACCGGGGCGGCTCCCATTCGGGCAACCTGAGCGCCCTCGAGGGCATCCGGGCCGGGGTGGTAGATGGCCTCGCCTCCGACTACCACCCGGCCTCGCTGCTGCAGAGCGTGTTCAAGCTGGATCGCGAGGGGGTGCTGCCGCTGCCTCAGGCGGTGGCCCTGGCCACCTGGAATATCGCCCGGATGTGCGGGCTGGAAGACCGCGGACGCCTGGTGAATGGGCTACGGGCGGACCTGGTGCTGGTCGAGGAAGGGGCCTGCCCCCGGGTGCGGGCCACCTTTGTGGCCGGACGGGCCGTTTACAGCGATGGGTCTCTAGGGTAATCCTCGAAGCAGCAGCTCCAAATACTGCGCCGCAGCAGCACGGCCAGATAGACGGGGTCGGACGGTTTCATCTACGGAACTTGGGCATGGACGGCGAACCCGGCGGAGAAGACGGGAGGCCGGCGCGGACTCCCCGCCGGAGCATGGCTACCAACTAGCATCCGTCGGGGTTCTCGAAGCCTCCGAAGCCGCGCCCGGCCAGCCGCCAAAAAGCGATTCGCAGTGGATTGCCCGGCATGGGCGAAGAACCATCGAATCGGTGGATTTCTATCCTGATGGAGCTATTCCCCAAGCGAATTTATGCCACGGCCCTCCAGAGGTTTGTGCTCGAGGTCTGGGGGTTCATGTTTAAACTTCAGAAGGCTGACCGGTATTTTGTAGGTTGCAACTTGGGTTACAGTACAGCAGTGCATCGAGCTTCGCAAGGAGCCAATGGTTACCGTGTACGCTAGACTCTTGTTTGGGAGTTGGATTTTTTGAAGCTTTCTTGGGTAGACCACAGTTACTTTCTGCACCCTTCGACAGGGGGTAGATCATGAGCGATACCGTGATTCGTAGGGCTTTGCTGGCCGGCTTATTGTTGCTGGGAGTCTTGTCGGCAACCCTCACCCGGCAATCGGCTCCTACGTTGCCGGGCGAGTTTGCTGCCCGCACCGCCCCTTTGTTTGGCTTCTCCTTTCGCCTGGGTCAGAATGCCAGAGCCAGCCTGGCCGCAATATTTGACCGCCGCGACCTGCGGGCCGAACAACGCCAGATGCAAGCCGAGCTGCAACAACTCCGGCAAGAAAACCAGCGCCTGACGCTGGAAAACCGCAAGCTTCAGTCCACCTTGCGCGTACAGGCCGTTCAGGGCTTGGGGGTAGCCGCAGTTGCACCTGTGATTGACGACGATGCTTCGGGGCTTTATCGAAGGCTTTTTTTGGGGGCTGGTTCGGCCCAGGGCTTGCGGGTCGGTATGCCGGTCACAACCGCCAGCGGACTGGTAGGGGTCATCACCGAGGTCACGCCAAACACTGCCGTGGTTCGCACAGTGCTCGACCCCGAATCGCGGGTGGGGGTACGGCTTGCAGGCGCACCGGGGCGCGGTATTGCTTATGGAGCCCCTCCTCGGATGCTGCGGGTCGAAATTGCCCCAGAGGCCAGCGTCAAGCCTGGGGACAGGGTGGTAACCGGCGCTTTGCAGGGCCTTTACCCTGCGGGTATCTTGGTTGGAACAGTGGAGCAGGTTCTACCCATCTCGCCCGGAGCCCTCAAAAAGATTCTGCTCGTGCGGCCTGCGGTACAGCTCTCGTTGCTGGAGGAAGTGCAGGTGCTTAAGCCCTTATGAGCGCGCCCAGGTCCATCCCCTCGAGGGCACTTCTGAGCGGTATCAAACCAAATCGTAGAGCCCGTCATCAGGCATGGCTGCGGATTGAACCTTTGCAAAAACGCCTGGCTCTGCTCCCGCCCGGTCTCACAACCCCCGTGCTACCTGAACCCTCTTTTTGTTCCCTATGCGAATCCTTTTGATAGTTGTATTGGCTTTTGTACTACAGGGCTTTGTTTCCGGGCTGCTGGGGGATAGCTTTGCGCCTCCGGACCTAATTTATCTGGCGGTTTTGTTATTGGTAGCCTCGGTATCGCCTTATGCTGGGCTACCACTGGCCTTTGCCCTGGGGCTATTGCAGGACCTGCTCTCGGCAGGGTATCCGGGGCTGCATGCGGTAGGGCTTCTGTTTGCCGCTTATGCCTACTACCGTCTTTCGAGGCTGGTACACTGGGACGAGTTGGCTGGGCAGGCCGTCATTCTGGGGGGCAGCTTCGTAGCCAAGTGGTTGGGTATCCTGCTAGTAGCCTTCTGGCTACGGCTGGGCAACTTCAACCCTCTCACGCTGTGGTCGGTTATCCTACCAGAAATGCTGCTGACCCTTCTGATTGCGCCTTTCGTTGTTCGGCTCTATCAGCAGCTATTTGCAGTTCGCAGCAAATAGGGGTGCCGCGTGAACAGCCGTGTCTGGATCCTGCTGGGGCTTTTTTACCTCATACTTATGCTGTTTGTGGGGCGGCTGTGGCAGTTGCAGGTGGTGCAGTACGAGCAGTATGCCACCCGCAGCCAGGGTAACTACCTTCGCACCGAAACCTCGCTAGCCCCCAGGGGGCGCATTCTGGACCGCAACGGGCAGGTAATCGCCACCAACCGACTGGCGGTGGATTTGATTTATCTGGGTGGGGAAGTGCTTTTCAAGGAGCGCATTCTGGCCCTGGTCGGGCTCAAGGAACTGCCCAGGGTGGAGCGGGAGCCGGTAGAGCTGATGGTGAACATTCCGGAGGCGCTCGTACCCACCCTGGCCGAGCTGACCGCCGGGGAGCCCAATCTAAAGCTCCTGGAGCGTATCGAGCGGGTTTACCCCAATCCCATCGCCGGGCCGGTGATTGGTTACACTGCGCTGCCCAGCCAGGAACAGCTCAAGGAAGGCTACGACCCCGAGGAGCTAGTAGGAGCGGCGGGCCTCGAGGCCGCCCTGGAAGCCCAGCTCAAAGGCATCAAAGGGGTGGTGCTGGCCGAGGTGAATGCCCGGGGGCAGCGGGTGCGTTTTGAAGAACTCAAAGAACCCCAGGCCGGCACCGATGTGTACCTGACCCTCGATCTGAATCTCCAACGGGCCGCAGAGCAGGCGCTACGGGAGGGGGTGGAGGACATCAACCGCATCCGCCTTCGCTATGGGCTTCCGCTGGCCCGGCAGGCCAGGGGGGCCATTGTGGCCCTCGACCCGCGCAACGGCGAGGTGCTGGCCATGGCCACCGCCCCCGCCTTCGACCCCAACCTGTTTGGCCGCAGACCCCGCCCCAACGACAAAATCCGTGAGCTGTTTGCCGACAAAGACCGACCCACCCTGAACCGGGCGGTGAATGCCTATCCCCCTGGCTCCACCTATAAGCTTGTGACCTCGAGCCTGGCCCTGGAAAGCGGCTACGTGAGCCCCGGCACGGCCTACCGCTGCAGCCCGTATATCGTGTTTGGCGGCATCCGGCGCAACTGGGCGCGGGTGGATATGGGCATGATGACCGTGAAGGAAGCCATTGCCCAGAGCTGCAACACCTGGTACTACCAGGTGGCCATGCTCGACCCCATCGGCATGGTGGACAAACTCCACAAGCGGGCGCTGGAGCTGGGGGTGGGCCGCCCGACCGGGCTCGAGATCGGCGAACAGACCGGCATTGTGCCCACCCTGCAATGGAAGCGGCAGAGCATCCCCAAAGACCCCCGCTGGTGGCCCGGCGAAACCCTCTCGATTGCCATCGGGCAGGGCTACAACAAAGCCACCCCTGTCCAGATTGCCCGTATGCTGGCTACCATCGCCCAGAGCGGCAAACAACCCGAGCTGCACCTGGTGTTGCGCATTGGCAACCAGGCCATCCAGAGGCCCAATACCCGGGTACCGGGCAAATACTGGAAAGAACTGCAAGACGGGCTGCGCAAGACCGTTACCTGGGGCACTGCCAAGCACGTGCTGGGCAACTTTCCTGTATCTACTGCTGGCAAGACCGGCACCGCCCAGAACGAAACCCTGACCCCCGGCCTCGAGCATGCCTGGTACATGGGCTACGGCCCGGCAGACCCCGCCGACCCTCGCCCGCCATTAGTGGTGGTGGCCTTCTTCGAAAATGGCGGCGAAGGCAGTGGGGTGGCCCTGCCTGCCGTGCGCAAGGTCATGGCTGCGTACTGGAAAGTGGGGCAGGACTTTGCGGCTCGCTAGGGTTTGCCAGGCCCAGCCGGGCCAGAACCAGGGCGGCCACCCGCTCACCCCCCATCGCAACCGCGGGCACCGACTGCCCAGGGAAAATGGTCTCCCCTACCCGCCACAGGTTGGGAAAGGGGGTTCGGGGGCTGGGTGTGCGGAAAGGGTGTCTCTGCGGATACCCCCCCACCCAGCCATCCTGTCGGCGGGTGTAAAAGTGGTAGGTACGGGGGGTTCCGCCCAGCACGAGCAATGCCGATTCCCGGATGCCCGGAATCAGCCGTTCGACCTGTCGGAGAACCCGTTCCTGCCAGGCTTGTTTGTGGGCCTGATAGCCTTCTTTGGATAAACCCCGCCACTCGGCCAGCCGGGTATGCACCGAGGCCGACAAGACCCGCCAGCCCGCCGGGCCCCGCAAGGGGCCGCCGGCATCCGCCAGGCTTACAAAAGTCCAGTCGCCCTCCCCCGCCCACTGCCGATAAGGAGCCCCCGGGGGAATCAGGCCCTCCGGCACCACGGCGTGCAACATGAAAGCCCCCCAGCCGTCTGCGGGCGGTGGCGGCTGGGGGCCATCCGGTATGAGCGCCGCCAGGTCGCCGGGGGTCAGGTTGGCGATAAAAACGTCGGCCTCGAGCACTTCGCGCTCTCCCCGCCGACGACCTCCCAGTGCTACCTCCACAGCCTCCACCCGCCCGTTGCGAACCCGCAATCGTTCGACCCGATGCCGGTACAGCAGCCGCCCCCCGTGAATCTGGACGGCCTCCGCCAGGGTTTCCGCGATGGCGCCCATCCCCCCCTCAGGCAGGGCCGGGCTGCGGTGGGGTAGATCGAGCGCGGCTGCGCCAAAGAGCGCATAGGTGCCCCTGGCATCGGTCTGGGAGGCAATCAGAAGCTGGGCATCCAGAAAGCGCCTGAAGATGGGGTCGGCAGGCGCATGGGTCAGCGTGGGCCGCAGCAGATCGGCCAGAAGGCCCCCTAGGTCGGCCAGGTTTTCCAGCGCCCAGGGCAGTCCCTTCCGCACAAGCTGCCGCAGTTCCTGGACATCGGCGGGTGGGAAGGGCAAGCCCTGGGCCAGTTTCCACAAGGCCAGCGCGCGGCGCTCTTGCCAGGCCCAGAACCCTTGCACGCTTTTGCCAAAGGCCTCCCGCTGGGCCTCGAGCTCAAAGGCCCGGCCCACCGGACGCATCACTACCCGGCCATCCGGGAGCCAGACCTCCATGAGCGGTTCTCCTGGGGTCAGTTTGCGTACCGGGAAGCGAACCCCCAAGCGGCGCTCGAGCCGGGTAAAAACCCCCTCCTCGTCGAAACCGGCCAGCAACGTAGCCCCCGCATCGAAGCGAAAGCCCCGATGCCAGAAGGTGCCCGCCGAGCCGCCGGGGTAGGTATGGTGCTCGAGCACGCTGACCTCGAGGCCCGCCTGCGCCAGCAAAGCAGCGGTGGTGAGCCCCCCCACCCCCGCGCCAATTACCACCACTTTCATCAAAGCTTATTCTGCGATTCCTGGCGACCAGAGACTTACGGGATGGTTACAGTTTCGAGTAGGCCCTGAATGAAGATACATCTCGAGACCAAAGTTACACCCGCCGAGAAGCCCCGATTCCAACGCGATGCTCACTTACAGGAGCATTGCCTCAACTCACAGCCAGGGCCATGGGCTTTAATCCAATCCAAAGCGTGCTATTGGACACTCACCTGATACAGCGCAAAACTCACCGCTTCATTTCTCGCACGTAAGCCAGCACCGTATCGGGGTCGCGGAAGGCATTCACGTTGCGCCAGATGCGCTCGATGCGGCCTCTGGGGTTTACCAGAATGGTATCGCGGCTGTAAAAGCCAAAAATCCCCCCTACCTTAAACAGCCGGGCCAGGGTGCCATCCCGGTCGGGGAGCATGGCCCCTTTAAGGGCCATCTGCTCGATGAAAGCGCACTGGTCGGCGGCGGGGTCGGCGCTCACCCCAAAAATTTCAACCCCAAGCTTATTGAACTCTCCGTGGAGCTCGGCATAGCGTTTGCCCTGGGCGGTGCAGCCAGGTGAGCTGGCCTTGGGGTAAAACCAGAACAAGAGGTACTTGCCCTCCCTGGCCACAGCCGCCAGGTCGACGGGCTTGCCGTAGGAGTCCTGCACCCTGGGCAAGGACACCGGGTCGCCGGGGGCCAGGGCCAGCACCGGCGCCAGCAGCAAAAGCAAAAACCACAGGCGTTTCATACCCTCGAGTGTGCCCGCAAAGGGGCCCTCTTTGCTGTGGGCCAGGCTTCAAGTTGGGGCAGGTTCAGGCTGGGCAGGAGTAGCGCCAGCTTTCGACTTCAGGTATTCCAGCACCCGCCTGGCATCCTGGAAGGGGTTAACGTTGCGCCAGATTTTTTCGATCTGGCCCTGCGGATTAATCAGAATGGTATCGCGGTTGTACAGGCCCAGCAGCAGGCCAAAGCCCAGCCAACCCCCCACCCCAAACGCCCGTCCTACTTTTCCATCCGGGTCGGGAATCATGCCGCCTCCCAGGGCTAGCTGGTCTATAAACCGGCACTGCGCCGAGGCGGGGTCGGCGCTCACCCCAAACACCTCTGCGCCAAGCTGCCGAAAAGCTTCGAGCAGGTCGGCGTACTGCTTTCCCTGGGCCGTGCAGCCCGGAGAACTGGCTTTGGGATAGAACCACAGCACAATATAGCGCCCTTGCTTCACCAGTTCGGCCAGGTCGACCGTACGGCCCAGGGCATCCTGTACCTGCATGAGCGGCGCGGGGTCACCCGGCTTGAGTTCCATATAATCAGTTTGCAATTCTGGGCAAATCACCGCTGTAGGACAGGGCTAAATTTGGGTCAAAGGTCAAGGGTCGAGTGTTGAGGGCAGACTGCAACCAAGGTATTGCAGCGACTTTGCGGGCGCCAGCTTTGAGGCTTACAGCCTTCAGCCTACGACTTACTAGTCGGAGGCTTGAACCGAGAGGTCTGTTGGCGCTTCAGCCTTGGCCTTCTGGGTATTGTGCCAAAGGGCGATGCCGCGCAAGGGGGCATACACCTCGAGGCTCGATAGGGCTTGCCCGTCCAGCTTGACCCGGTGAATCTTGGTACCGCCCCGTCGGATGGCGTAGATGATATCCTCCTGCACCACCATCTCCACCTGGCTGGTGGGGTCTTCACCTTCGGCCACGGGCAGCGGGAGCGAGAGCAAAACTTCGCCCTCGAGGGAAAGCTTGCGAATTTTCTGGCTGTCCGAGTCGTAAATCAAAAGCTGGTCGTCGGGGGTCAGGCCCAGGCCGCCCAGCAGCCGCAATTCTTGCGACTCCCGGCTCTTGCGGAAGGCATAGCGCGAGATATACTGACCGCTCAAATCCAGGCGCTGCACCTGGCGGTTGCCGTAGTCGAGGACAAAAATGTAGTTGCGGCTGGCCAGCATTGCCCTGGGCGACTCAAAGGTGCCCCGACCCTGCCCTGAACCTCCAAAGCGGGTCACGGGGTTGCCCTCCAGATCGAAACGGGTGATGGTACAGGCCTCGCCATCCAGCACCAGCAGGCCATCAGGCACCGCTGCCAGCGAGATGGGAAACAGCAGTTCACCCAATTTCATCCCATAGGGCGCAATCGAGTGGGTGATCTCGCCATCTACATCAAAGCGGTGCACCAACCGAACTGCGCCGCCGCCATACTCAAACAGGCTGATCCAGAAGCCGCCGTTCTTATCTACCGCAATGGAGAGCGGGGGCGAGGGAAACATGCCCCGCCCACTGCCCACCCCACTCCACATCCGCATCAGGGTGCCGTTCAGGTCCATCAGGCGCAGGGTGCCCTTCTTGGTCTCCACGGCCAGGGCCAGGTAGAGCGGGGCAGTAAGACCCGGGTCTTCCTGCCACTTACCGCGCAGCACTTCCAGCACCGCTTCCAGGCCAGGGCGTTTTTCCGGGTCTTTCTCCAGCATGCGGTAGACCAGATCGGAGAGCACCTGTGGAATATCCGGGTTGACCTGCTTGGGGGGTGCGGGCATCTGGGTTATCTGTTGATGGATGACCGCCTCGTAGGCCCCCTGGAAGGGTGGCTGGCCGCACAGCGCCTCATAAAACACCACCCCAAAGCTGTAGATGTCGGATTTGTGGTCAATACGCTGACCCTTGGCCTGTTCGGGGCTCATGTAGACCGGGGTACCAATGCGGGCACCGGTAATGGTCAGGCGGGTCAGCACTTTACCGGCGGCAATCCCGAAGTCCATCAGGCGCACCCCACGGGGGTCTACACTACCATCGTCGCGCACGGCGTTTTTGAGCACCATGATGTTTCCGGGTTTGATGTCGCGGTGGATGATGCCCTGCGCGTGAATGTGCTGGAGCGCCTCAGCCACCCGGCTCATCACCTCCACGATGCTCCTGATCCCCAGCCGCTTGTTTTCGATCAAGCGATCCAGCCCCTCGCCATCGAGAAATTCCATGGCGATGTAGTGGGTATCGCCCTGGTTGCCGTGGTCGTAGACCTTGACAATGCCCGGATGATCGAGGTGGGCCAGCAGTTCGGCCTCGCGGTGGAAGCGCCGCACAAACCGGGGGTCGCCGATGTATTTTTCCTGGGGAATTTTGAGCGCAATCAGGCGGCCATCTTTCTTGCTACGGCCTTTGTAAACCGTGGCCATGCCCCCGATTCCGATCTTTTCCTGGATATCGTAGAGGGCCTCGAGGCCGGTGACACTATTCCCCAGCGATACCTTGGGGTTGGGCTTGGTCTTGGGGGGTCGGGGTGCGGGCTTGGGGCGGGGTTTGAGGGCCACCCGGGAAAATTTGGGAACCCACATTGAAGCCAGGCCCAACAACAGGGCCGTAGCCAACACCAGGGGTTGAGCCCCCAGCACCACCAGACCCCCTAACACCAACGCTACCAGCGCCAGCATCAGCCAGGTGTGCCCTATGCGCAAGATCAGGGCAGCGGAAATACCCACCAGCAACAAAGCAATCAGGTAGCTCATTTGAACCTCGCAGCAACCACCGTGATGTTGTCGGTTCCACCACGCACCAAAGCCTTGCTGACCCAGCTCTCGAGGGCCGATTGCAAATCGCCGGTAATACTCCATTCTTCCGGGGGCACCAGGCCATACAGTCCATCGGTGGCCAGCACCAGCACCTCGCCAGGGGCAAAGTTCACCGCTATAATGTCGTGCCGGACATCGGACAGCCCCAGGGCCTGGGTGAGCATGTGCTTCCAGGGGTGGTCTTCGGCCTGGTCAGCGGTAAGTACCCCCTGGCGCACCTGCTGGGCCACCCAGGAGTGGTCCTGGGTCAGAAGCGTCCAGCGACCCGAGGAGTAGCGATAGGCGCGGGTATCGCCCACGTGCCCTATCACGGCCTGCCGGTTCCATTCAGTCAGCATGACGGCAGTAAGGGTAGTGCCCATGCCCTTGCGTGAAGGCACCCGCTCGCCCTCTTGCAGGATCCGCCGCTGCGATAGTTTGAAAGCTTTGTCCATCACCAGGTTGAGCCCCACCCCCGGGCGACCCGTGGCCGCGTGTTCGGCGTAAGATTTGGCGGCCGAACTGACCCCCTCAATCGCCAGCTTGCTGGCCAGCTCGCCTGCTTCAGCCCCCCCCATGCCATCGGCCACGGCCAGCAAAACCAGGTTGCCGGCTGGGGTCGGATGCACTGCAACGCGGTGGAAGTCCTCGTTGTTTCGACGACGACGACCAATATTGGATTCTGTGGCAATTTCGAGCCGTGCCAATCGCATGACACCTTATAATACCGTTTGAATGAAGGCAGGCTTGGTTGAATTACTCGAGCTATATGAATACAAGGTAGACGACCTTGTAGCCGGCAACGAACCCAAAGGGGGAATGGCCGGCCTGACCCGCCTGCGCCAGACCTTGATTCAGTCCAACCTGCCCGGCCCGCTGGCCAAAAAGTTTCGGGACATTGATGCGCGTTTCAAAGCCCACCGGCCTGGTTACAAGACCACCGTGGACGAGGGTAGCACTCCCGATCTGGGCATGATTCTGTTGGAAGAGGAGGGGGCCGAAACCAGCCCTGAGCGGGAGGCCCTGGAGAAGCTGGCCGAGGCCGTGTATTGGAGCCAGCTCGAGCGCGACCTCCTGCGGACTGCCAAGTCGTTCAATCACGGCAAGCGCGATGAGCTGCGCATGACCTATGCCATCCTGCAAAACCTCGAGGCCTATTCCAAAAGCCCCCAGTTTTCCCAGGACTACAACCTCTCGCGCTTTACGCTGGCCCATCCCATTCCCAGCGTCTCGGATCCCAGGGTGCATCTGGAAGATCCGGATATTGCCAAAAACATGTTGCTGGAGCTGTTCCGCGAGGCTTTTGCCCTCTCGAGCAAGCTCAGGCTGCCACCGGAAGAAACCGTGCCTTACATCCGGCGCTTTGCCCGACGAGTGCTGGAAAGCGAAGGTTCGCTGCGCACCAGCATCCGGGGGCCCAATCTCGAGACCCTGCGCCGGGCGCTCGAGGAGGCCCACCGCCAGAACCTGAGCATTGCGGAAATTCGGGCCCTGGAGGAGCGTCTCCACGCCACCGCCGCCGAGGAGCGCCGGATGTCGTTGGTCATGGAGGATGATCGGGGGCGTTTTTCTGCGGCCATCGAACGTCTAACCACCCTGCTTACCCGCTACCTGCCCACCCCCAGGGGTGAGGCCAGTTGGCCGCATATTCCCCCAAAAATTCTGGGCAGCCAGAGCCCAGAGTATGGAATCCAGACCGTTCCCCCCGATGCCAGGGCCCTTAATCTGCGTCTGATACCGCAACGTTTCTACTTTTGGAACCACGAGATTGGCATCTCGCAGGCGGGCAAACTCTTTGGCCTGAGTGTGGACGGCCAAGAGCGAATGATCGAGGAAGATGCAGCTTTCAGCTTGACCCTTCCGGATGCCGAGCTACATGTAATTCGCTACCAGGACTACCTGCATTTGCGCATTGAGCCCCGTGAGGCAGCCACCCTTTCCAACCTCCTGGCCGAAGGGCGGGTCATGACCTTCCTGATGTGGCCGGAAAACCACTTTGCCTACCTGCGCTTGCTACGAGCACTTTCGGCCCGGTTCAAGGGCGAGGTCAACTATGCCCTGTTTAGCCCAGAATCGGCTGGTAAATACGGCGAAGCCCCCATAGACAACCTCCAGGACTTTGCCCGCAAGGGCCTCGAGGTGGTCAAGGGTCGCATCGAAAGGAACTCGAGCTGGACGGCCTATCTGGCCGAAGTGGCGCGAGCTCTGGGGTTGGAGAGCCACGCCCAGGTCTTGCAGCTCGAGCTCTCCGAATGGCTTGGATTCAGCCCCCCCTCCCGCGACACCCTGGGCGAAAACGTGGGCTCCACCACCGTGGGCGACAGCCCCAGCACGGTCAAGGCCGGCAGTGCCGTGCTCTCACTGCGCTACCAGGAAGATGCCGTGTACGTCTCCTCAACCGGTCTGGTGCCCCGCAAATTGCTGGATTTGATGGTCTGGATGCTGCCCGAAGGTGGGTTGGTGCTGGCGCGGGAAGGGGCACGGGTAGCCCACAGCCTGGTTACCATCCAACCCCTTAACCCCGCCATTCGTTAGCACTTGTCGAGAAAATCCACGACAACCGTGGTAGGTTCCCACACCTATCCCCTAAATAACATCCTTGCCTGAACACTTCGGCAATTATGGGAACCATCAAGTAGGGAACAGGGGTCAGGGGACAGGCGTTGTATGACCGCAACCTACCTCCTGTCGCCCGCTCCCTTCTTGCAGGTGCTGAAAGTTGGGTATCTGGCTTTGGTATAACCTCTGCTTAATACCTCAAAGCTCCAGCAGCAAGCAAAATGAAGATCGAGCGCTCTTCACATGTTTTGAGCCATCCGAATATGGAAAAGCTCTGTTCTGGCCAGCACAGTGACCACCCAGACGCACAGCCAAGATGGATATCACTACCACTCTATACTCAGTACATATTTACGATAAACCCTTGACTGGTTATGATTGGGCAACTTATGTGGAGTGCATTACGTTATGCCGGATTTCGCTGGCTATTTATATCCAGCCTGATATCGCTGGTTGGCAGCAAGATTCACCGCATCGCTCTTCTGTTTGTGGCCTATCAGGAAACCCAGAATGCGGTCTGGGTCTCTCTGATTCTGGGTGCTCAGTTTTTGGCCAGCGCAGTGCTAGGGCCGCTGCTGGGGCCACTGGCCGACCGGTATGACCGCCGGGCCCTGATGGTTCTTTCCGACCTGGCCCGTGCCCTCCTGGTGGCCTTTATCCCGCTATTTGCCATTGGCTCCATGCCCCTGCTGATGGTCATCGCGTTTCTAATGGCGGCCTTTGAGTCAGTACACTACTCGGCCAGCAACAGCGCCATCCCCGATATGGTGCCCGAGTCGGAACTCGACGAAGCCAACGGGCTGATGACCTTTGTTAGCCGTTTCGCCGATGTGGCTTTTGTGGCCCTGGCAGGGGTGCTGGTCGCAAATGTGGGGCCAGCCCCCGCTTTCTGGATCGATGCCACTTCTTACCTGATTGCCGCCGGGTTCCTGAGCCTCTTGCCCCAACTCTCCGGCAAGGCAGGCAGGGGTAATTACTTTGCTGCAGTAGCCGAGGGGTTGCGCCCACTGTGGCAAAACCCCACCCTCAGCCGAACCATCGGAACGCTGGCCCTGGCTGCTGCTTTTGGTTCGGTAGAGGCAGCCCTGGGGATTGTCTATGCGGTGGGAGCCCTCAAAATTGGGGTACAGGGGTTTGGGGTGCTCGAGGCCCTAATGGCTGGCGGGGCCATCCTGGGCCTATTCATCACCATGCCCCTGATCAAACGCTTGTCTCGCGAGACCGTGTTCTTGCTGGGGCTGGGAACCTGGGGACTATTTCTGGCCTCCACCGGGCTTTTTCCCTTTCCCATCTGGGCCGGTATGGCCATGGCCGCCCTGGGCATCCTGAATACCATGTTTATCGTCCCGGCCCGCTCCATCATCCAACTGGCCGCTCCACCCGAGCTCCGCGGTCGCATCATGGCTGCTTTTGGCGCTACCATGCAAAGTGCTGTACTGATGGGTACTTTTTTGGCAGGGGTTCTGGAACCTCGTCTGGGGGTGTTGAGCGTATTGACGCTGTCGGGTTTTGCCGTGTCTCTGGCGGTTCTGGTGGTGCTGCTGCGGGGTGGGATTCCGCACCCGTCCAGTGAAGCCAAAACAGGGTGATGGTACGGGGCGGTGCTAGATGCCATAATGGGGGATGTTGTTGCGGAGGCATAGATGAACATCCAAAAAATCATGAAAGAGGCCCAGAAAGCCCAGAAGAAAGCCGCCGAGGTACAAGAAAAGCTGGGTAGCATGATGGTGGTGGGCAGCGCTGGCGGCGGCTTGGTAGAGGTCACGGCCAACGGCCACGGGCAAATTATGGGGGTCAAACTCAAACCCGAAGCCGTGGACAAGGATGACCTCGAGATGCTGGAAGACTTGCTCCTGGTCGCTATCCAGGATGCCCAAAAAAAGGCCCACGACCTTTCGGAAAAAGAGATGAGCCGCGAGCTGGGCGGCATCGGCAATATGCTGGGGGGGATGTTCTAACCCAAAGGCCGAAAGCCTAGAGCTTCTCTTTTGCTTTTAGCTTTTAGCTTTTAGCCTTCAGCTTTAGGCCTCCTATGCGCTACCCCGAGCGGCTCCTCAGACTCATCCGTGCCCTGGCTGGCTTGCCGGGGGTGGGCCCCAAAAGCGCCCAAAAGCTAGGGCTGTTTTTGGTGCAAAACCCCGATATGTCGGCAGATTTGCTCGGCAGCCTGGAAGCAGCCCAGGCCCTACACCCTTGCCCGGTGTGCGGCAATCTGGCCGAAGACGCACTCTGCCCCATCTGCGCCGACCCCGAGCGTGACAAGAGCGTAATCTGTGTGGTCGAGACCATCTCCGACCTGATGGCTATCGAGCGCAGCGGCGAGTACAACGGCCTCTACCACGTGCTGGGTGGCGCCCTCAACCCTCTGGAGGGCATCGGACCCGAGCAGCTTAATCTGGAAAAGCTCTTTGCCCGGCTGGAGGGTGTGAGTGAAGTCATCCTGGCCACCGGCATGACCGTGGAGGGTGAGGCCACCGCCGGCTACCTGGCCGAGCGGCTGAGCCAGCAACACATCCGCTCGACCCGACTGGCTTATGGGCTGCCGGTAGGAGGGAGCCTCGAGTATGCCGACGAAGTGACCCTGGCCAGGGCGCTGGAGAACCGCCGGGGCTATCAATAAAAGAAGTCTCCTGGTCACTGGCCGTTCGCTCTGGGTGACGGTTTCCATTCCCACGTAACGCTTTACTGTGCAATTGGGCAGAACCCTGGCAGGGGCTGTGCTAGGCTAAAACCCGTATGGGTTGGGACGATTGTGGGGGCAGCGCATGAAAATGCTCGAGACCCTCGTACCATTGGGAGTCCGCCAGGCCATCCTGACCAGCCAGGACGGGCTGGTGATCGAGAGCACAGGCAAGGAAACCCCCGAGCCTGAGCTGTTGGCTGCTGAACTCGCCACCCTCGCTAGGGCTAGCCGCACTCTAGCCAAGAGCCTGGGGGGAGACCTTCGGCGCTTCACCATCGCTACCGAACACCGAGAGGTGCTGGTGGTGGTTTTTAGTGGCTATTTTCTGGGAGCTGTGGTTGAGAAGGGAGCCGATCGCAAGAGCATCGGCAACGAGCTTTCACGCCTCGCCTTGCGATTGGCGCAAACCATCTAGGAGCTATGCCATGGTTCAAGAAGTACTGAGTGAGTTGCAGGTCACCAAAGGCGTGTTGGCCTCGGCGTTGGTGGCCGAGGATGGCTTTGTGATTGAGAGTCTCCGCGCCGACCAGGCCCCGGATGTGGATTTTCTGGGTGGTGCGGCCTCTACGGCGCTGGCTTCTGCACGGGCTCTATCCCAGGAGCTGGAGCGCGGCGAGGTGGAAGAGGTCATGGTAGAGTACCCCGAGGGGCCAGTGCTGCTGGTTCCGCTCGAGGATGGGTACTTGCTGGTCGTACTGATGGATTCCATGCAAAGCCTGGGCCGGGTGCGCTTTCAGCTCAAGAAAAGTATCCCACGCCTCCAGGAGGCTTTATCGTGAGTGAAGTTTCTCAAGTACCGGAGCTACGTGTAGATATTGACCGCGAGACTGCTTTAGGCAAATATGCCAACTTTGCCATCTTTTCGCACCAAAAAAACGAGTTCTATCTCGACTTCGCGCTGATGCAACCCGGCGGACAGCCCAATCAGGTCGTGGCTGTAGTCACCAGCCGGGTAATTACCAGCCCACAACATGCCAAGGCCCTGCTGCGCAGCCTGGCCGAGAATATCCAGCGTTACGAGGAAACCTACGGCATCATCCCCGAGGCCATGGACAGCAACCGGGCATAGCTTCCAGCGCACCAGCCAGGGACGCTCTGGTATTACAAATACAACCTGAACCACTCCAGATAAGCATTCAGACGCGCAATGCGGCGGTCCGGGCGACCCGAGCGGCTCAGTTCGTGGCCCTCTTCGGGCACTCGGAAAAACCGGGTGGGCACCCCTTTTTGCAGCAAGACCGTGTACCAGGTCTCGCCCTGGTCTATGGGGCAGCGGTGGTCCTGTTCGGAGTGCACAACCAGGGTGGGGGTTTGTACCTGATGCGCCAACGAGAGCGGACTCTTTTGCCAGAGCACCTCGGGGTTCTCCCAGGGCCTGGCCCCCAGTTGTAGATAGGTAAAGCGCGGCCCGATATCGGAAGCGCCAAAAAAACTCGTCCAGTTGCAGATGCTCCGGTCGGTCACGGCGGCTTTGAATCGGGTCGGGTGCCGGGCGGTGAGCCAGTTGGTCATGTAGCCCCCGTAGGAACCCCCCGCCACCGCCACCCGGCGGGCATCCAGGGGAAACCGAGCCAGCACATGATCCAAAAAGCCCAGCAGGTCTTGCTCGTCAATATCGCCCCAGCGCCGGCCCAGCTCCACATAGTCCTGGCCGTAGCCCGTCGAGCCCCTGGGGTTGCAGTAAGCCACGGCAAAGCCGGCGGCCCGGAAGAGCTGCAACTGCAACATCAGGGCATTGCCAAAAGCGGTGTGGGGGCCGCCATGAATGTACAGAATAACGGGATGGGGGCCCTCACCTTCGGGCAACAACACCCAGCCCTGCACGGTATGACCCTCAGGCGCATGGTAGCGCACCTCTTGCGGGGTGGGCAGTTCGGGCAACACACCGGCATTGGGGTCGAAGAGTACCTCTCCCCGGCGGGTCAGACAAGCACCGTGCGTGAAATTTTCCGAGAGGGTGTAGAGGTCGTTGCCGCAGAAGGCAAAGCCCAGGATGTTGAACTCCGCTGGACTGAAAAATCGAGCCTCTCCCCCCAGCGTCACCGCCAGCAGGCGGGCCGAACCCTGGTGGGTGACCACCACGTACACCCGCCCATCGGGCCCCACCTTGGGGGTTTGTACCCCGTTGCCGATACGCATATCCGAGTTGACCGAGTTGAGGAAAGAACCTTCCGCCAGCAGACGAATATTTCCGTCTAGCCCCCGGTAATAGAGCCTGGACTCCGTACCACCCCCCCGTTCCCAGGCATGGGCCAGGTAGACCAGCCCCCCATCGGGGGTGGGCTCGAGGCCACTGATGGGCCCCACCCCTCCGAAGAGCTCGTCTATCTGCCCGTCCAAACCCACGTGATAGGCCCGCTGCACCCAGCCCCAGCGCTCCTGCGGCGAACCCGAAGCGGTGAAGTATAGCCCGGTGCCCACCGCGTTCCAGACCACCTCTTCGACATCCTGAGCGAGTTTGACCAGCGGTCTTGTGGCCCCGCTTGCCCACAGCCAGAGCTCCCGGGGCTGCCCCGGCAACAAACCCCTGGCATCGAATTTGACCGGCCAGGTTTCGTTGATGCGGGGTTCGTCGGGTTTGGGCGGCTCGTAGTCGCCCCGGGTCAGCAGGGCAATCCGGCTGCCATCGGGGCTCACCTTGTAGCCCTCCACCCCTGCCTTGAAGTGTGTGATTTGCTCGGCCTCGCCACCCGAGAGGGGCAGGCGAAAAAGCTGGGGCGCTTTATCTACCTTGCGGGTGAAGTAGAGGTAGTTGCCCCGCCAGAAGGGCGCTTTGGCCTCGCCCTGCGTGAGCAAACGCATCTCCGTGTCCCACATGGCCAGGCGGGAACGGTAGCGGGGGGGCTCTTTCTCAGGCCGCTCGATGTCGGTGTAAACAAAAAGGGGCTTGCCACCGGGGCCTTCGGTCAGGTCGGATAGGAAACGAAGTTGGTATAACAGTTCGGGCGTCACCCCAATACTCTACCTGACCAGCGGGTCAGTAGAACAACGCACCGCATGGAGATTGGCAACCACCCTGTGCGGGTCAAGCCACCTGAACTTCCTGTTCCGGCTCTACATGACCCCCTCAAACTGCAGCAGCCACACCTTTACGCCCTCCCGACCCGCAAACCCGCCCAGGCGCCCATCGGCATGAATCACCCGCTGGGCCGGAATCACCAGAAAGAAGGGGCAAGCCCGCAGGGCCGCCCCCACCGCCCGGGGGGTCAGGCCGCACAAGCGCCCCATCTGGGCATAGCTACGGGTTTCTCCAGGGGGAATGCGCCGAACCGCTTCGTAGAGGGCCACCCGTCGGGGGTCGATTTCGGCGTACTCGAGGGGTATTTCCAAAAAAGTTTCCCCCTCTCCGGCAAAATAGCGTTCCACCCGCCGGGCCAGGCCATGCAGGAGCCGGTTGGGGCGCTCCGGAAAGCCCTCGCCCAGCACCAGCAACACCACCGATAGCAGGGCCTGGCGGCTGGCCCTGGCAAAAAGGGGGCCAATGGGCGTGGGAATTAGCAGGCTGTACATCTCAAGACCTGGCAGCTTTTTCGCGCTTGCCGGTCTCGCGGGTTACGGCCCCTTCCAGCATAAGGTCGAGAAACTTGGTCATCTCTTCCTTGAGCTGCCGCCCAGGGGTATAGGCCGCCCAGCGCAAAGCCGAGAGCAGATACACATCGGCAATCGAGCGGGAGATGCGCTCGAGCGACATATCCTCCCGCAACTTGCCTTGCTGCTTGAGCGGGCGCAGGATATCGGCAATCAGATCGCCCAGAGGCAGCGTTTCAAAGGCAGCTTTGGCTCGCTCGGGGTCGGGGTTCAGGAGCTCATAGGCCAGGGGCGAGAGCAGTACCCGTTCCCGTTCACTCACCTCGGCCAGCCGATCCCACAAGCGGCGCAAGACCTCGAGGGGCGGCTCGCCCCGGCCCAACTCGGCCAAAGCCTGTTCGCGCAACTCGCTTAGCAGTTGCGCCCCGAAATCGAGCAGCACGGCTTCTTTGTAGGCGTAGTAGTTGAAGAAAGTGCCGCGCGATACGTGCGAGGCTTTGGCAATGTCGGTGGCGGTGGTCTGGTGAAACCCTTTCTCTCGGAACAGGTTGATAGCGGTGCGGAAAATGCGATCGCGGCGGCGCAACTTTTGCCTTTCCCGAAGATTGAGCATGATGAGATTGTACCCAAGTCCAATAATATGCGCTAGTCACCTTTGAGCTACCAGAATTCGGCTAGAGCAATCTAAATACCACGATGGGCAGGTATCGTAGGGCTCGTGGCTGGTTTGGAGCATCCTGGCCGCCAGGCAGGTCATTTCATGATCAAACTTGAGTCCCCATAAACAAATTTCATGCCGCGTTGTACAGTAGACATCTGCTATGCGTCGCCGTTCTATTTTCAGTCTGCTGCCCAGCGTGTGGCGCTTACTCCGGCCCAGGGGGCGGGGCCGAACCCGCCGAAGCGGCGACCGAGTCTGGCTTTTTCTGCTTTTGCTGGGGGTGGTGGGGTATTTTGTCTGGGATACCTACTTTCGTCCGATTCCCCAGGTCTACAAAGCCGCGGGGGGCCTCGAGCTTTACTTTGCTCCCGCGCAGGGCCGCGAGGCCAAAAGCCGCCTGCTGGGCCTGATTAACTCTGCCCAAAACCGAATTGAGGTGGCTACCCTCGAGCTCGAAGACCGCGAGATCGGCCAGGCCCTGGTCCGGGCTGCCGCCAGGGGGGTGCGGGTACGGCTCTTTAGCGATTCCGATTACCGCCGTGAAGTCCGCGAAAGCCTGGGCGTTAGGAGCAGCAACCAGGCCCGCTGCGAAACCCTGCAACAAGTGCAGGTCTGCTACGATAGCCGCAACAATGCCCTGATGCACCACAAGTTTGTGCTGATTGACGACCTGGGGGTCTGGACCGGCAGCACCAACCTGACCTGGAATGCCTTCGAGCGCAACAACGAAAACAGCCTGTGGCTACCGGTGCGGGGGCTGGTGGAGGTATACCGGGCCGAGTTCGATACCATTTTCGCCGGCCAGGAAAGCGGGCTGGGCCGCTCCGAGCGCTTCCAGATTGGCTCCACCGAGGGCACCGTCTACTTTAGTCCGGCGGGAGGCCGCGAGGGCCGGGGTGCTATTCTTGACTTGCTAAAGCGCGCCAATCGGGAAATCTGGATTGCCGCCTTTGTCCTGACCGACACCCGCATGGTCGAGACACTCGCGCAAGCCCATCGGCGCGGGGTTCGCGTACGGGTGGTGATAGACGCGCGAAACCTGGAAAACTCGCGGGACGAAACCCTGAAGCAAGTCGGCATTGATATACGCAAGGACGGCAACCCCTATACCATGCACCACAAAGTGATAGTGGTGGATGGCGAGTGGGTGGTTACGGGCAGCTACAACTTCACCAGCTCTGGATTTGGTCGTAACAACGAAAACCTGCTCATTTTGCGCGACAGCGTCCTGGCCCAGCGCTACCAGCGTGAAGTGGAGGCCACCTGGCGTGCTGGAACCCGTTTGTAGGCAGGTTCAGCCTCACACAACCCATCTACAATCCATGCTAAACTCCCCCACCACCCCTATCCCCTACCCCCCAGCTCCTATGACTACCCTGCCCACCCTGATTCTGGCCTCGCAGAGCCCCCGCCGGGCTGAGCTACTACAGCGGCTGTCGTTGCCCTTTGAGGTACGCCCTGCCGATATCGATGAAGAGGCTTTGGGGCACCTCGAGCCCGCTCCCATGGCCGAAGCCCTGGCCGCTCGGAAAGCCCAGACCATCTGGCAGCCGGGGCAGTGGGTGCTGGCCGCCGACACGGTGGTGGCGATAGGCGCCGAGACCCTGAGCAAGCCGCAGGACGTCGAAGAAAACAAAGCCTTCTTGCGTCGGCTTTCGGGCCGCAC
>CALFDH010000174.1 GCA_937950405.1 uncultured Meiothermus sp. | reverse complement strand
AAAGTAGGGAATGACCGCGTTGATGCGGCCTGCGCTGCTGCGGCGTACCGCGTCGGCCAGCACCAGTAGTTCCATCAGGTTATCGTTGACCGGGGGCGCGGTGGGCTGGATCAGGTACACGTCGTCGCCGCGGATGCTCTCCAGCAAGCGTACCTGCACCTCGCCGTCGGGAAAGCGCTCCACGGTGGCCTTGCCAAGCTGGATGCCCAAAGCCCGGGCGACTGCTTCGGCCAGGGGGCGGTTGGCGTTGCCACAAAATAGTTTGACATGTCCGCTGTTGGCGTGTTGAACATCCTCTACCCGTTCTGAACCCAGTCGCTGCTCCGTTACGGATGCTCCCCCCATGCTTCCTCCTCCTCGAGTACCCGCATATGCCAACCCATCGAGTTCACTTTGATACCTCAGTATACCTGGACACCCCAGCAGGCATCACTGAGCCTCCAAATTGCGGTCTTAATCAAGTTGAAGCAGGAAGCCAACATGTGAAGCCACCGGAGGAAGCATTGGCTAAGTTGCGCCCGTATAAGGTCCAGAGATGAATCCAGGCTGCGCGAGAAAATCATGCTCCGGGCGCAATACCCGAATGATTTTCGAACTCGCCATCATCCAAAACCCAGGCGGGAGGTACTCAACGCCCGATTTGGTTCGTTTTTTTCAACTGCTCAACACCTGGCCAATCAGACTGGCCAGTCGTTCCGAGGCGCTCTCTAAAAAAGTTTCGAAGGCAGTAGGGGCTTCGCTGCCGGCCTGGTCGGTAATGGCCCGCAGCAGGGCCATTGGCATGCCCATGCGTTTGGCGGCCCAGAGGGCGGCGGCGCCTTCCATTTCCACAGCATCGGCGGCGAACACCCGGCGTACTTCTTCGGCCTCGCTGCGGTGGGCTAGAAAACGGTCGGCGCTGGCAATACGCCCCAGATAGATAGGTAAGCCCATGGCCAGGGCCGTGCGCAAAACCTTGGAGGTGAGCCCTGCATCGGCGGGAATAAAGCGCTCGCCGGTAGCCAGCTCACCCGGTGCGCGGCCAAACGCCGTAATGTCCACGTCGTACTGCACGGCATCCTGGGCCAGGATCAGATCGAGGGTTTTGAGGTCGGGGTTCAAGGCCCCGGCCACGCCCACCCAGAACGACTGGGCCGGGTTGAAGCGGACCTTGGCATAGGCTACTGCCGCAGCAGCGGCTGCTTTGCCAACCCCGGTTTCGATGAGCACCACCGGATAGCGCCCCAGCTCCCCCTGGTGGATGGTCCAGGGGCCATCCACAGCCTGTTGCAAGCTGAGCTGATTGCGTAGAGCCTGGGCTTCGGCGCCTTCGGCAGCAAAAAGGGCGACCACGGACATACTGGGTAGCCTAGCACTCACCGAAGCGAACATCCAGCAGTAGCCTTGCGGGAAACGCCCGAATTACGGGAGGTGTGAACCGGAGAGTAATACCATCCTTGCCTGAACACTTAACCTGTTACGGAAACGATGAAGTGGGGAACAGGGGACAGGGGCCAGACGTCGTACCCTCATCTGGGCCTCCAGCAGAACCGTTTGTCGGCGTGTAAATGGGAAGATTTACCTGGCGTTGAGGCATTTCGGGAGGCGGAGGTGCCTCAATCCATAATCTCGATGGTTTCCTGGATGTGCAGGCCGCTTTCCAGTACCTGCTGGGCCCAGGCCCGTGCGCCCTGGGGGTCGTGGTCGCGGTAGTTGCCGCACTCGAGCTCACTCACCCCCGGCACGGGTTCGGTATGGTTCACCACGTCCTTCAACGTTTCCCGGAAAGCCTCCAGTACCTTCTGGGGCCCCGGCTCCCCCAGCACCACCATATAAAACCCGGTGCGGCAGCCCATCGGCGAAATGTCTACCACCCCCTCCAGGTGACTGCGGATATAGGTGGCCAGGAGGTGCTCGAGGGTGTGAACGGTGCCGGTGCTGAGGGCGTCCTGGTTGGGTTGCACAAAGCGCAGGTCGTACTTCTCGATGCGGTCGCCCCTGGGGGTTTCCTTCACCCCTGCGAGCCGCACATAAGGAGCCCGGACTTTCTGGTGGTCAAGGCGAAACGATTCAGGAATGGGTGGCTTGGACATCAGCTTCAGTTTACAAGGCTTAAGGCCGAACGCCGAAGGCCGAGTAGGCTCTTATAATCTGCATGAACACCGTCGTTGCAACCCCTCACCCGGCGACACCGGGTCGCTGTCAGAACTGTTTTATTCGGCAAAATGAGCATCAAACTGGTCGGCGGTGTCGCCACCCTCTCCCGCAAGGGGAGAGGAAAAGGGGAAAACGATAAAAGCCTGTGCCAGAAGCCGCAAATCCCAACGGCCCTCCACCCTAGACTCTTGACCATTGACGTTCTTAACCCCGCAATTTCTTCCACAGCTCGGGGGTGAAAAGTAAAAACACCGGGATCAACTCAATACGTCCGGCCCACATCTGGAAAATCAGGATTGCTTTAGACAGGGGCTCCAATCCGGCATAGCTTCCCATCGGCCCTACTTCGCCCAGCCCCGGCCCGATGTTGCCGATGGCCTGGGCGCTTGCGGTGAACCCGATTACAAAGTTGTTCTCGAGCAGCGAAATAATCAGTGTACCGGCGGCCAGCAGCGCCACATAGAGCGTAATGAAAGCGGCTACGGAGCGCATGATATCCTCACCCAGGGCCTTGCTGCCCAGCCGCAGGGTGATGATGGCCTGGGGGTGTAGCGAACGGATCAACTCCCGCCTGACAATGGCCCCCACCACCAGCAATCGAATCACCTTGATGCCCCCCGCGCCCGAGCCCGCGCATCCTCCCACAAACATCGCCGCAACCAGAATGGCCTGGGCAGCCGGCACCCACAGGGCAAAGTCGGCGCTGGCATAGCCGGTGGTGGTGATGATGGAGGTCACGTTGAAGAAAGCATGGCGAAGGGCGTCGCTCCAGCTATAGTTCATGTCCCGGGTGTGGTGGGTCATCAAAAAAGCAGCCAGCGACAGGCTGAACACCAGGACAATCAGGGTATAGACCCGCAGCTCCACATCTTTCAGTAGCGGGCGGGGGTCTAGAGTAAAAAAAGCCTGTACTGGAGCACGAAACCTGCCCCACCCAGAAACATGAACAGGGTGCCGAACCACTGGGCCAGCGGGGTGTACTGCTCAAAACTGCGCGGGTTGGGGCTAAAGCCCGCAGCCGGTAGGGTGGTCAGGGCGTTGCAGACGGCTTCAAAGGGGGGAACCCCGGCGACCCAGTAGCACAGAGCGGCGGCCACGGTGAGGGTGGTGTACACCTTGAGGATGCTCTGCGCGGTGGTGCGTAGCCGGGGGGTGAAGGGTTCTTTTTGGACCCCGGTGCTCTCAGTAATAAAAAGCTGACGCCCGGCCACAGCCAGATGGGCCAGCAGGGCCACCGCCAGCACCAGGAAACCGACCCCTCCAAACCACTGCATCAGGCTGCGCCAGAAGAAGAGGCTATAGCCAAACTGGGAAAAATCGGCCAGGGCGGTAGCGCCGGTGGTGGTGAAGCCCGACATGGCTTCAAAGAGCGCATCGAGGTAGGGCATACCCCCCGCAATCCAGAACGGGATGGCGCCCAAAGCAGGCACCAGCAGCCAGATCAGGGCGATCGAGAGGAGTGCTTCGGCCCGGCCCGGCTCGTGTCTGGGGTCGCCCAGTCTACGGAACCACCCACCCAGCCCCAGGCCCACCGCAGCCCCGGTCAGGAAGCCCCAGGGCGACTCGCGGAGCAGAAGCGCCAGGCCCTCGAGCCCCAGCATCACCAGGCCCAAAGCCAGGTACACCACGCCCAGAAAGTAGTAGGCAAAGCGCAGGTTTTCGAGTAGCCAGGGTTTAGCTCGGGTTCTCATGTGACACCAAATCTGCTCAGAAGTGACCCAAA
Source organism: uncultured Meiothermus sp. (assembly GCA_937950405.1). Classification (GTDB taxonomy): domain Bacteria; phylum Deinococcota; class Deinococci; order Deinococcales; family Thermaceae; genus Meiothermus. The sequence continues at coordinate 5,784 of CALFDH010000174.1, read as the reverse complement.
AGCGATATAAGAGACCTTTGGACGCGCCCCCTGGCGCGGCAAGTGAGGGGCGCGGTTAGCGCCGCTCACGCGCAGAGTTGGAATGAATACCGCCCCTGCCTTTCGCTTCAAGCAGGCCAGGCCATCGAAAACGTGCAAAATACCCTGGGTGTGTCCATTTCCGGATTGCACGGCTTCAGAGTTGTCGCGCTGCCAGAACAATGCAGGTGTGAACAGCCTGGACTTCATCGAGCGCCTCAGGCCCTTAGCCGACGCCAGAGATCGGGGGTGAAGAGCGAGAATACCGCAATCAACTCGATGCGGCCTGCCCACATCTGAAAAATCATCACCGCTTTGGAGATGGGGTGCAGATTGCCGTAGTGGGCCATGGGCCCCACTTCGCCCAGCCCAGGCCCCACGTTGCCGATGGCTGCTGCCGAGGCGGTAAAGGCGACCACGAAGTCTTCTTCCAGAACCCCCATCACCAGCGCGCCGACGGCAAACAGGCCCACATACAGGGTGATAAAGGCCGAAACCGCTCGCAGTACATCCTCGCCGATGTTCTTGTTGCCGACCCGCAAAGGCAGCACCGCCTGGGGGTGCAGGGCCCGCTGCAGCTCCCGGCGTACCAGGGAGCCAATCACCAGCCAGCGAATGACCTTAATGCTTCCCCCCACGCTGCCGGCGCTACCGCCAATAAACATCAGCATGACCAGAAGGGTCTGGGCGGGTACCACCCACTGGGCAAAGTCTGCCGAGGCGAAACCGGTGCCGGTGATGATGGAAGCGGTTTGAAAGAAGGCATGGCGCAGGGCGGGCTCGAGGGTGTAGTCGTGTCGGAAGAACAGCACACCCGCCATGACCAGCGCTACCGTCAGCACAATCAGGGCGTAGGCGCGAAACTCCGGGTCGCGCAGGGGCGCGGCGTACTCGCGGCCAAAAATGGCCCGGTACTGGAGCAGCAGATTAACCCCGGTCAGGAACATGACCACTGCTGCTATCCACTGGGTGAGGGGGGCGTAGGCTGCGAAACTCCGAGGGTTGGGGCTGAAACCGCCGGCGGAGACGCTCGAGAAGGTGCTGGTGATGGCCTCGAAGACTGGCACGCCAGTGAGCAGGTAGGCGATAAGGGTGAGCAGGGTCAGTAGCAGGTAGACCCGCAGGATGTAGTTGGCGGTCTGGCGCAGCTTGGGGGTGAGCTGCTGCTTTTGTACGCCGCTGGTCTCGGCAAAAAACATCTGCCGTCCGGCCAGGGCCAGGTGGGGCAAGACCACAATAAAAAGAAGCAGGATGCCCATCCCGCCAAACCACTGGCTCAGGCTGCGCCAGAAAAAAAGCCCGTAGCTGAACTGCGAGAAGTTGGCCAGGATGGTAGCCCCGGTGGTGCTGAAGCCGGAGGTGGCCTCGAAGAGCGCGTCCAGATAGCTGAGCCCCCCAGAAATCCAGTAAGGGATGGCCCCCAGCATTGGCACCAGAATCCACAGCCCGGCTACCGTCAGCAGGGCTTCGGCCCGGCGCGGCTCGGCTTGGGGGCTGCCCAGCCGTCTGAGCAACACCCCAAGCAGCAGCCCAATAGCTGCACCAACAAAAAAGCCCAGGGCATTCTCGCCCAGGAGGGTGTCGGTCAGGCCCAGCAGGCCCATTACCGCACCCATCGCCACATACACCGTTCCGGTCATGTAGGTAGCCACCGGGATGGGGTTGGCCCGAGCTGCTTTAGCGAACCTGGGCCAGGACTTCATCGGCCACCTGCCGGTCGGTAAGTACCAGGAGCTTGTCGCCGGCGGTGACGGCCAGCATAGGGGAGCGCAGGTAAACCTTGTTGCCGCGCTCGAGGGCCACCGCTACCGCCCCCTCGGGCAGCACTAGCTTGTCGAAGGGGGTCTCGCGGAAGTCGGAGGACACTTCGAACTCCAGGAGTTCAATCTGGTCTTCGATCAGGGCCAGGTGATCTACGTTGTCGGGGGCGATCCAGTCCACTACCTCGCGCACCGCAGCAGCGCGGGGGGTGAGGGGGATGTCTATACCCACATGCTCAAATAGACGACGGTTTTCGCCCCGGTTGACCCGGGTCACCACCTTGGCCACCCCCACTTGCTTGGCCAACAGCGAGACCAGCAGGTTTTTCTCGTCGTTTTCGGTGACCGCTACCATCACGTCCACATGGTCGAGGCCCTCGGACTCCAGGAGCTCGAGGTCGGTGCCATCGCCCTCGAGCACCAGCGCCCCCGGCAGGTGCTCGGCCAGCCAGGCGCAGCGGTCGGGGTCATGGTCAATGATGGTGACCTCGAGGCGGTGCTTCAGGAGTTCTTTGGTCACCATGTAGCCTACGTTACCCCCCCCTACCACCATTACCCGCCGAACCCGCTCGCGGGGGGCAAAGCAGGCCTGGATGGCATCGAAGCCCTGGGGGGTGGTCATGAAGAAGATGCGGTCCTCGGGCTCGAGGGTCAGCTCTTTGAACCTGGGATCGGTGGCGGCGTAGAACTTGCCTTCCCGCAGGATGCCGGCCAGAAAGCTGCCGCCCGGCCAGTCCAATAGGGCCAGCTCCTTGCCCGCATAGGGGCCGCCCTCCCGCACCTGATACTCCACAAAACGCAGCCGCCCCCCCGCCAGTACCTCGGTGTCTACCGCGCCCGGAATGCGGATGACCTCAACAATTTCCTTGGCCAGCGAGCGCTGGGGCCAGAATACCTGGTCAATGCGGGTGCCCAGAATCTCCACCGTGCGGGGGTCGGTCAGGATGTCCACATAAGACTGCTTGCCCACAAAACACAGGGTTTCCCGGGCCCCCAGCCCCTTAGCCAGCATGCAGGCAATCAGGTTGACCTCGTCCCAGTTGGTGGTGGCGATGAAGGTGTTGCACAAATCCACCTTGGCCTCGCGCAGGATCTCAGGGTCGGTGACACTCCCAATCACCACCTGCACATCCAGGCCCCCCAGCCGCTCCTTGGCTTCCGGATTGGTATCCACCACCACCAAATCGTGCTGGGTGTGCAGGGCCTTGGTAATCTGCGAGCCGATCTCGCCGCCGCCGGCAATCACGATGTACATATGGGGCTCCGCTCAAGCTGCCAAGGGCCAAATGCCGAAGACCGCAGGCCCCTGCGAGGGTCTTCGGAGGGCTCGGTCTCCCAGTTTTGCCGAATGCTCAAGTCCAGACAGACCTGAAAAGGTTCCATAAGCCAGACCGGATTCAGCTTACACCTGAATTGTTTTTGTGGCTACGTTGTGCGACGCCGGCACGCCCGGTTTCCAGGGCACCCGCCCTATCATCTTGCCATGTAGGTCATAGGCTTCGACCTGGGTGACCCTGACCCGGATGATGTCGCCAATTTTGACCGTTCCGTCGGTCTCGGCATACACCAGGCCGTCAATGCCCGGCGCGTCGTACTTGGAGCGGCCCACCACCTGGCCCGGTAGCTCGCCGTAGTCATCCACGATGACCTCAAGGGTCTGGCCCACTCTGGTCTGGTTTTTCTCGAGGCTAATCTGCTGTTGCAGGGCCATCAGGCGAGCCCGGCGTTCCTCCTTGACCTCCTCTGGTACGGCTCCCGGCAGGGCGTTGGCGTCGGCCCCTTCCACCTCGGAGTAGGTGAAGCAGCCCACCCGGTCGAGCCGCGCCTCGGCGATAAAGTCCAGCAAGAGGGTAAAGTCCACTTCGGTTTCGCCGGGGAAGCCCACGATGACGCTCGAGCGTATCGCCAGGTCGGGGGCGATGGCGCGCCATTCCTGAATGGTCTTGAGGTGGCTTTCGGCCCCCCCAGGGCGGCGCATGGCCCGCAGAATGCTGGGGCTGGCGTGTTGCAACGGTACATCCAGGTAGGGTAGCAGCTTGCCCTCGGCCATGAGGGGAATCAGTTCACGTACGTGCGGGTAGGGGTACACGTAGTGCAGCCGCAGCCAGGCCCCCAGCCCCGCGAGTTCGTTGACCAGGTCTACCAGGTGTGCCCGTACCGGTCGGCCTGCGTAGTTGGAGGGGCGGTGGCGGAGGTCCACCCCGTAGGCCGAGGTGTCCTGGGCAATCACCAGCAGCTCCTTGGTGCCGGTGCCCACCAGCCGGGCCGCCTCAAATAGGACATCGGCGGCATCGCGGCTTTGTTGCAGGCCGCGCAGCTTGGGGATGATGCAGAAGCTACAGCGGTGGTTGCAACCCTCAGCAATTTTCAAGTAGGCGTAGTGGCGGGGGGTGAGCTTGACCTGGGGCGGCACCAGGGCCGTGAAGGGGTTCTGGTCCAGGGGCGCCACCCGTTGCACGGCGGCCAGTACCTTGTCTATCTCGCCGGGGCCGGTGACCTCGAGTACCTCTGGATGGGCCTGCTGAATAATCTCGGGGCGGGCTCCCAGGCAGCCGGTCACGATCACCTTGCCATTCTCCGAGAGGGCCTCGCCAATTGCGGTGAGCGACTCCTCCACCGCCGGCGTGATGAAGCCGCAGGTATTCACCACCACCACATCGGCGTCCTGATACGTCGGGGCGGTCTCGTAGCCCTGGGCCCGTAAACGCGAGAGTATCTGCTCCGAATCCACCAGGGCCTTGGGACAGCCCAGACTCACAAACCCAACTTTGCCTGCCATTCGCTCTCCTGTGCGCCGGTGGCGCGACAACATTAGCGAGTATAGCAGGAATAGCTTGAATGGGTGGAAACCGCAAAGTTGAAAGAGGCACGTCATTGTTAGAGAAGTCAATCGTTCGTCTAATGTCGCAGGTCACAAGTCGCAGGCCCATGGCCAAAAATCCCTAACCAGACCCTTCTACGCTGCTTCAAGGGATGCCTCCGGAACTGCCTACAAATCTCCTGCAAAGGGTGGTGCTACAATCCATAAGGTTTCTGGGAACCTGCATTCGTGGCCAGTAGAAACCGGAGGTCAATATGGCAGGACTTATGGATTTGCTTGGAGCGGCCCTCAACGAAAACACCATAAAGCAGATGGCGGGCCAACTGGGGGCTTCGGATACCCAGGTACAGAGCGCTATCGGGATGGCACTACCGGCTCTATTGCAGGGCTTGCAGCGCAATGCCGCCGACCCAAAGGGGGCCGAGTCGCTGGCCGGTGCGCTAGACCGTGACCACGACGGGAGCGTGCTGGACGACTTGATGGGCTTTCTGGGCCAGGCTCAGCAGGGGCCGGGCGCCGGTATTCTGCGGCACGTGCTGGGTGATCAGCGGGCGACAGTGCAACAGGGCATCGGCCAGGCGGCGGGCATCAACCCCAACCAGGTGGGGAGCCTTCTGGAGATGCTGGCCCCGATCGTGATGGGAGCGCTGGGCAAAACCACCCGTCAGCAAGGCGCGGGGGTGGGCGGCCTGCTGGATCTGCTGGGGCAAGCCACCGGGCAGATGCAGCGGCAACAGCCCCAGGCCTTCAATCTGGTCAACATGCTGCTCGACCAGAACCGCGACGGTAATGTGGTGGACGACGTGGTGCGGATGCTGGGTAATTTCCTGAAGCGATAGGGGGCTGAAAGAAATAGGGCCGGACACTTGATCCGGTCTTTTTTTATGGAGTACAGGTCTCTAGCGCCTATTCACCGGTTCACTGTCCGTAGCGCAGTGATACTACCTGCCCCACGTTGCCCATGCGGCCCCGATCCTGGCCGCCCACAATGACCCGCACCACCCCGGCATTACCGGCTCGCACTACCACCGGGAGGGGGAAGCTGAGCTCTGTACCGCCGGGGGCGGTGCCCTCGTAGAGCTGTCGGCCTGTGCGGGCGTCGGTCACGCGGAGCCAGCTGGTGCCCTCGAGCCTCAGCACCAGCCCGGTGGTGGGGGTGGTCGGATTGGCGGGGGACGTGGGCCC
>CALFDH010000173.1 GCA_937950405.1 uncultured Meiothermus sp. | reverse complement strand
ACATCGGGGCGGTTGGTGGCCGCCATGATGATGATGCTGGTTTCCTTTTCGAAGCCATCGAGTTCAACCAGGAGCTGGTTGAGGGTTTGCTCGCGTTCGTCGTTGCCACCCCCCACCCCGCCCCCGCGGCGGCGGCCTACCGCATCAATCTCGTCAATGAAGATGATGCAGGGGGCGTGACGCTTGGCCGTCTCGAACAGGTCGCGTACCCGGGCCGCCCCTACCCCCACAAACATCTCCACAAAGTCCGAGCCCGAAGCAGCGATAAAGGGCACCTTGGCCTCGCCTGCCACAGCCCGCGCAATATGGGTCTTACCCGAGCCGGGCGGCCCCACCAGCAGTACCCCTTTGGGAATGCGGGCGCCCATCTCGTGGAAGCGGGCCGGCGCTTTGAGAAACTCTACAATCTCCTTGAGTTCTTCTTTGGCCTCCTCGCAACCGGCCACGTCCTTGAAGTTGGTTTTGGGGGCTTCAGTCAGCACCTTGGCCCGGCTCTTGGTAAAGCTGAAGGCATTGTCGCCCGAGGGGCCTCGGTTGCGGGAGAAAAAGAAAAAGATGGCCACTAGCAGACCAATCAAAAGCAGTGGAATCAAGAAGCCCAGCAAAGGGTTGTCCCGCCTGGGTGCGGCAATTTCAACCTGAATTTTCTTGTCACCCCACTCGCGGATGGTGGTGGTGTCTATGGGGCTAGGAGCATACGTAACGTACTGGTCACTATCTTCCCGGCGGGTTACGTTGAGTTGCCGTCCATCCACCGCAATTTTGGCTACACGGCCCTGGTCGATTTCATTGAGAAAGGTAGTGTAGGCCACCTGATTGGCAGGCTGCTGATTGGAGGTCAGGCTAAAGGCCCAGGCAATCAGAATAGCAGCAAGCAAGATAAACCAAAGGTTGAACGGCAAACGGTTCATTGTCTCTCCAGGGTACACCGAATTACAAACACAAAGGTAGTCAAAAGAACCGTGCGCTGTAAAGTCCGAATGTCCTCTCGGGGACGGGCTTAGGTAGCTCTCGTGTGCGGCGCTTCAGGAATCAATTCCAAGGAAGTGTGATACCAAATCTGCTTAGAAGTGACCCAAAAGCGAAATACAAGTCCCTCGAACGCGCCCCTGGCGCGGCACAAGTGAAGGACGCGTTAAGCGCCGCTCACGCGCGGAGTCGGTATAAGTTGGGGGTGAATTGTGTGGGGACAGTGGGGCGACATAGGGCATCCAGGGACTAGATGCCTGCGAAATGAAAAGCATGGCCGGGTTTGGTTGAGTGCCCGACCGCTCACCTTTTGCAATGTGGTATGGGTCTTCGCCTTCAAACCTGCTTCCATGGGAGCAATGCCAGCCTGGGCGCATTCAATGTCCTCGAGCAACCGGACCGAGTGCCCAAGACCATCACTTTGGGCCCCAGGGTAGCCGAGTTCGGGTTGCAAGAGTCGAGAACTTGACATAACCACACTCAACTCTATTGACTATATGATTGACAGAAGCTATCCTATAGATTAGTGAGCCGTGCTTAGTGCGGCCAGCGGAGGATATATGGCAAAAGCCGTAGGAATTGACCTGGGAACAACCAATAGTGTCATCGCCATCATGGAGGGGGGCAGCCCGGTGGTGCTGGAAAACGCCGAAGGCGAGCGCACCACCCCCAGTGTGGTGGCGTACAAGGGTAGCGACCAGCTCGTAGGCCGGGTAGCGCGGCGGCAAGCCGTGCTGAACGCCGAGGGCACCGTGTTCGAGATCAAGCGCTTCATCGGGCGTAGCTGGGACGAGGTGCAGGACGAGGTCAAACGTGTGCCCTACAAGGTCGTCAAGGGCCCCGATGGCGGGGTACGGGTAGATATTCAGGGCAAGCTCTACACCCCTGAGGAAATCTCGGCCATGGTGCTGCGCAAGCTGGTAGACGATGCCAGCAAGAAGTTGGGTGAGAAGATTACCAAGGCCGTGATTACCGTACCGGCCTACTTCAACAACTCCCAGCGCGAAGCTACGGCCAACGCGGGGAAAATTGCGGGCCTCGAGGTCTTGCGCATCGTCAACGAGCCCACTGCCGCCGCGCTGGCTTATGGCCTGGACAAGAAGGGTCACGAAACCGTGCTGGTCTTCGACCTGGGCGGGGGCACCTTCGACGTGACGGTGCTCGAGATTGGCGAGGGCGTCTTCGAGGTGAAGTCCACCGCCGGTGACACCCACCTGGGCGGCTCCGACTTCGACCACGCCATTGTGAACTGGCTGGTGGAGGAGTTCAAGAAAGAGTCCGGCGGGGTAGACCTGAAAGCCGACCGCCAGGCCCTACAGCGCCTGATTGAGGCCGCCGAGAAGGCCAAAATTGAGCTATCGGCGGTCACAGAGACCACCATCAGCCTGCCCTTCATTGGGCTCGACCCGGTTTCCAAAACCCCCTTACACCTGGAGCGTAAGCTCACCCGGGCCAAGTTCGAAGAACTGATTCAACCCCTGCTCAAGAAGGTGCGCACCCCGGTTGAGCAGGCCCTGCGCGATGCAGGTTTGAATGCCAGCCAGATTGACGAGGTGCTTCTGGTGGGGGGCTCGACCCGCGTCCCGGCAGTGCAACAGATCGTGAAAGAGATGCTGGGCAAGGAACCCAACCGCAGCGTGAACCCCGACGAGGTGGTGGCGCTGGGAGCTGCTGTGCAGGCCGGGGTGCTGACCGGGCATGTGGAAGACGTGGTGCTGCTCGACGTAACCCCGCTCTCGCTGGGGGTGGAGACCAAAGGTGGGGTTTGCACGGTCTTGATTCCACGCAACACCACCGTACCGACCCGCAAGTCGGAGATCTTCACCACTGCCGAACACAACCAGCCCTCAGTGGAGATTCACGTGCTACAGGGAGAGCGCCCCATGGCCGCCGATAACAAGAGCCTGGGCCGCTTCCGCCTGGACGGCATCCCGCCCATGGCCGCAGGCATGCCCCAGATCGAAGTTACCTTCGATATTGACGCCAACGGCATCCTGCACGCCACTGCTAAAGAGAAGTCCACCGGCAAGGAAGCCTCCATCACCATCCAGAACACCACCACCCTCTCCGAGCAGGAAATTGACCGTATGGTGAAGGAAGCAGAGGCCAACGCCGAAGCCGACCGTAAACGCAAGGAACACGTCGACCTCAAGAACAACCTCGACACCGCCCGCATCCAGGCCGAGCGGGTGATGAACGAAAAGCAAAGCACCCCCGAGGCCAAGAGCCGGCTGGAGGCTGCAGTGAGCAAGGCCAAGACCCTGGTGGATACCGATGGTTCGGATGCCGATTTGCGCAGCGCCACCGAGGAACTGCTGGCAGCTTTGCAGGCCTACGAGCAGGGGGTGGCCTCGAGCGCAGGTGCTGGCACAGGAGCGCAAAACAATGCCCAGAAGCCCGATGATGTGATTGACGCGGATTATAAACCAGCCGACTAAGGGTTTGGAGGTAGGGTAGGGAATGGCAACATTTCCTACCCTGGGTTTCCTCCGGTTTGGCCGAGGTTTGAAGATGGAAAACGAAAAAAACATGACTGAAGCCGCTGTGGATCAAACACCGGCGGAACCCTCCGAGCTGGATCAGCTCAAGGGCGAGGTAGAGTTCTTGAAAGCCGAACTCGAGGCTTCCAAAAACAAGTTCCTCCGCCTTTATGCCGACTTTGAAAACTACAAGAAGCGTATGGCCCACGAGCTGGAAGCTGCCCAGCGCAATGGCAAATTCGACGCGGTGCGCTCGCTACTCGGCACGCTGGACGACCTCGAGCGGGCCCTGGGTTTTGCCAGCGTTAAGCCCGAAGACCTGATCCCCGGTGTCAAGACCGTTCTGGAAAACTTTACCCGCAATCTGAAAAGCCTGGGGGTGGAGAGCGTGCCGGGTGTGGGAGCCGAGTTTGACCCGCGCTATCACGAGGCCATCGGTGCAGTTGAAGGCGAGGACGGCAAGGTGATGCACGTGTACCAGCAAGGCTTCAGGTATGGCGATCTGTTGGTGCGGCCCGCACGGGTGGTTGTAGGAAATGGTGTAAAGGAGGCAGAGGGCAGCGAGCAGAGTGCAGAGAGCGAGAAGAATTAAGACCCTCTGCCCTCTGGGCTCGGCTCTCAGCTAGCTATGGCCTACAAGGATTATTACAAAATTCTCGGGGTCTCTAAAAACGCTTCTGAAGACGAAATCAAGAAGGCGTTCAAGAAGCTGGCCCGCAAGTACCACCCCGACGTTAGCAAAGAGCCGGGGGCCGAGGACAAGTTCAAAGAAATCAACGAAGCATACACGGTTTTGTCCGACCCGGAAAAGCGCAAGTTCTACGATACCTACGGCTCGGCAGCCGGAAGCGGACACTGGCAGGGCCCCCCGCCGGGGCAAGGTGGGTTTGGGGGCTTTACCGGGAACGCCGGTGATTTTTCTGACTTCTTCCAACAACTCTTTGGCAACCTGGGGGGTCGGGGTGGTTTCGGAGGGTTTGGCGACTTATTCGAGACGGTGCCAGGCCAGGGCCCGCGCCGGGTAGCAGGCGATCTGGAAGCCGAACTCCCCCTGGCCCTGGAGGAAGCCTACCGGGGTGGCGAAAAAACCATCTCCATTGGCCCCGAGCGTATTACCGTGCGGATTCCGCCGGGGGTGCGGGAGGGCCAGAAAATTCGCCTGGCTGGAAAGGGCCGTGCCGGGGGCGACCTGTACCTGCACATCAGGCTGCAATCCCGGCCCGAGATGCGCCTGGAAGGCGACGACCTCCACACCGTGGTGGAGGTGCCCGCGCCCATTGCCGTGGTGGGCGGCAAGGTGCGGGTGCAAACCCTCGATGGCCCCGTCGAAATGACCATTCCCAAACGTACCCAGGCTGGGCGTAAGCTGCGTCTGGCAGGTAAGGGCTGGCCCCGCAAGGACAAGAGTCGAGGAGACCAGTACGCCGAAATTCGCATCACCATTCCGACCAGTCCAAGCCCCGAAGAAGAGCGCTTGTATGCTGAGCTGGCCGAGTTGCTAAAGGTTCGGTAGATTAGACCATTTTTTTCTGAACCCTTTGCGTATCGTGGATACGGTGGAGTAGGGGACAGGGGTTAGTGGGTAAGGCAAGGCGTTTGAAAACTGTAACCTACCTTCTGTCAACCACTCCCATCTCGTGCATTGCTAAAAAACAAGTATACGGCTAAAGCCAGTGTGAGCACTGCCAGATGCTTTCCGCGACCCCCTCTAACCCTGGTTGCGGGGTCGCTCCACGATGTTGGAGAGCAATAAAGCCCCAATCCCAAAAACGGCTGCCTGGGCAATCCAGCCCAGAGCGTAGTTGTTGCTGAAATCTACCAGCAAGCCAAACAGGGGGGGTGCAGAGGCGATGCCAATCGAGGTAAAAATCAGGCCGAACCCAACTACCCGGCCTTCCCAGCCAGGGGGAGAGAGTTCAGTTAAGAGTGAAAAATGGAGTCCTTGCCAGCCTAGAGCGGTGGCTCCGTACAGCACTACGATCAAAGCCTTGAGCAACAGGGGTGTGCCAGATGGGAGCCAGGCCAGTACCAGCGCAGAGAGCCCGGCCAGCCCCACCATCATTACCAACAAGGGCTTGCGCTGTCCGCCCATTTTGTCCGATAACCACGACCAGAACACCCGACTAAAAGCCCCGGCAAACTGGGCTGCGGTCAGGAGGGCGGCTCCGGTGAGTTCGGGAACCCCATACCGCTCTTTGAGGAACAAAATCAGGTAGGTGATCATCACAAACTGCCCGGTGGGCAAAGTGACCCCCGCGATGGCTGCCAGCAGGATGTTGCGTTCGCGCAGCACCTCGGTGAGCGCTGGATGGGCGTCCTTGGGTGAGGCTTTGGAGGGCAGGCTTTCGTAGTAGAGCCGAGCTGCTACCAGGGCCGCCACTACCGCGATGAGGGCTGCAACCACCGAAGCCCAGCGCCAGCCGGCGAAATGGGCGACGGCGGGCAGAATGGCCGCTGCCAGCGCACCCCCCAGGGGAACCGCCATCTGGCGTAACCCAATCACCAGCCCGCGCCGCTTGGGTGGAAACGATTGGGCGACTGCCTGTGCGCCCGCCGGGGTGGCCGAGGCGACCACCAACCCAACCAGGAACAAAAGCGTAATGAACATCCACTGGGATTGGGCCAGTAGTGCAATGGCAACCGCCAAGCCCGCTCCTGCAAGGGTTCCGACAATCATTACCGTGCGGCTGCCGAGCTTGTCGGTGAGCCAGCCCGAAGGCAGCGAGCCCAGCATGGTGCCGATGTAGATAAAGGTATTGAGCAGGCCCACTGCTGCCAGGGAAAGCCCCAGATCGGCACGGATAAAAGGGGCCAGCGTGGGGTAGGCCTGCCCAATAAGCGAAACGGCAGTTCCGGCAGTCATGGCAGCGGTGAGGACAGACCAGGGCGACATGAGAGGCTTAGGCTACCGTATTTACCCACCAGGCGCGAAATCCTGAAACCACAGGCAGGCCGCCCTTGCGGCTTTAGGGTTGCAAAGGCGCGGATCGATTGGAATCGGCTGGTCAAGCCCTAAAGACTCTTTTGGGGGCTGGCAGGCCAGTAAACTGGGGTGAATGCGCGACCTCGACTCGCAGGAAACCTACCTGGCCGACCGCCTGGGCCTGGCCTTCGATCTGCGCGATCTGGTGGGCAGTGGGCCGGTGCCCCAGGCTCGCTACGCGCCGCCTTATGGGGTGGCGGGCTTTGGGGAGGGGTGGTGGGCGGCGCAGCTTGCCCGTGACTTTGCCCAGGAGCTCACCGCCATGGGTACACAGTTTGTGCTCGA
>CALFDH010000172.1 GCA_937950405.1 uncultured Meiothermus sp. | reverse complement strand
CCGAACGGCGGCGAACTAACCCGACCGAAGGGAGTGCTCTAGGATTCAAAATGATAGCCTCTGAAAACCTCTAGTGTGGGTGATTATCTTTTTGAATCCGGTATTAGAGCGCTTTTCGCAAATATCGAGCTATCCGGGACTGAGTGCACAGAAGTGCAAATATCCATACAGATGTGTCTATTTCAGTTGAGTTACGCGGCTAGCCACGGCTCATGTTATACCCTCCGGCAGAAGCCGAAGCGGACGCCTTTTCGTTCCTCCCCTACGGCGTAGGGGAGGTTAGGAGGGGTTGCTGAACAGCGACATCGTTTAGCCGGATGGTTGAAGGGCCTTGCCATATACCCTCCCCCACCCTCCCTACCACGTAGGGAGGGGGCTCGAGGTCAGTCCCTCCCAGAAACGGAGGTATGTGAACATCTCTACGACGGTGTACTGAGTACAGCGTCGTAAAGGAGGCTATATGCCCTGAAGGAAAAGTCGGCGAGAAGGCGCACCAACCGGTTTCTCAAGCGAACCGGCGTCTTTGCGAGGAGGCCAGAGGCCGACGAAGCAATCCAGAGGAGGCTTGCGAAACTACCGGCTGGGTAGGGCGATCTGGATTGCCTCGCACCCTGCGGATGCTCGCAATGACGGGAAGACTTCCTGGATTGTAGAAGAATGTACAGGCATCTATACGACGGTGTACTAAGAATCCTTTGTCCTGGACAGAACAATGGCCGCCCGAATGGCTCTACGTCTGTGAAGAGCGCTGTGTCGTTTTGCAACCGACTAAAGGCAATCTGCAGGCTCTAATCATTTGCCTTGGCATCGTCGTTTCAACCCCTCACCCGGCGACAGCGGTTAACGCCAGAATTGTTTTATTGGGCAAAAGGAGCACCAAACTAGCCGGTGCTGACGCCACCCTCTCCCGCAAGGGGAGAGGGAAAAGGGGAAAACGATAAAAGCCTTGGGCGATCTGCTATCAGCCTAATGGGGGCTTTCGGCCTTCAGCCTTGGGCGTTCGGCTACCTGCGCTTACTTCGCCAGCCGGGTGAGTGCAGCCCGCAAAGCCTCGATGGCCTTCAAAAACTCGGGGATTTCCAGGTGTTCGTTCGGGGTGTGGTCGAGGGTAGAGTCGCCCGGCCCGTAGGCTACCATAGGCACTTTCCAGTGAGGGGCCACAATGTTCATGTCGGAGGTGCCGGTCTTGTACTTAAACACCGGCTCGCCCCCGGCCTGGCGGATGCCCAGGCGCAAAGCGCGGGTGAGCGGGGTGTCTTTGGGGCCCACATAGGGCACCTCGCGCCCGGAGAAGTCCAGATCCAGGATGGGCGGAGCGTAGGCGGTCAGGTGGCGGATGGCCTCCTCGACCGAAAGCCGGGGCGGCAAGCGCAGGTCGAACTTCATCTCGGCCTGCTGGCGGTTGTCGGGGTGCTCGATTTTGAAGTCGCGCAGGTTGTACTGTACCTGGTTGAACGGCCCCTGGCCGGTGTTCATGGCCTCGGCCCAGGCTTTGATACTGACAAAGTAGCTTATAAGCTCCTCGGCGGCGTTGGGCTCGTGGTGGGCGGAGTGGAAGTTGTCTTTCTCGCGCCGCACCCGCACCAGCAGGCGGCCCTTGTAGCCCAGGGTGATGCCCTGCCAGCTCGAGGGTTCCCCGATCAGCACATAGTCGGGCTTGAGCTTGTCCACCACGTAGCGGGCCCCCTTGGAGCTGGGCACTTCCTCCTCGGTGGCCCCGACCACATGGACGGTGAGCTTCTGCAAGACCTCGGGCGAAAGTCCGGCGGCGGCCAGCACAAAGGTTACAAAAGGCCCTTTGGCGTCCACCGAGCCCCGGCCAAAGAGCTTCTCGCCCTCGAGCCGCACCGGCACCACCCCCGGTACGGTATCAATGTGGCCCAGCAACACTACCTGCACCGGCCCCGTGCCTAGCTGGCCCCGGGCGTTGTCGGCCTCGTCTACCCAGGCCCTGGCATAGCCCAGCTTTTTCATGCCTTCGGCCAGGTACTGGGCCACCGCGCGTTCTTGCCCCGAGAACGAGGGGATCTCGAGGGCGCCTCTCAGAAAATCAACGGGGTCTAGACTCATACCAAAATGGCCCCCGGCAGGTGCGGGGCCGCATTCCGACAGAATATCATTTTGTGGGATGGCGTTCGCATGCCCCTTGACTTTTCCCAGAATTCCTTAGAATAAGGCTCAGTTTGGCGGCTTTACTTTGTCCAAAAACCCCAAGCCAACCAACGGAGGAAAACCATGCCCCACGTAATTGTTGAACCCTGCATCGGCACCAAGGACAAATCCTGTGTCGAAGTCTGCCCGGTAGAGTGCATCTACGACGGTGGAGACCAGTTCTACATCCACCCCGACGAATGCATTGACTGTGGCGCTTGTGTACCGGCCTGCCCGGTCTCGGCCATCTACCCTGAAGAAGATGTGCCCGAGCAGTGGCACGACTACATCGCCAAAAACCGCAAACTCTCGGGCCTCGAGTAAGCCCCTCTTCGCTCAAAAGGCTGCCCTGGGGCGGCCTTTTTTGTTGCCTGATGCCGATCAGCTCGAGGCGGTTCAGAGTGTATCTGCCCACTCCTTCAACGCACCGCCTTCACAGTGCGCCCGCGATAGAAATATCATGCTGCTTAACGGAAGTGCGAATTCCGGGCTTTGCATCGGCGCGGTCTCGTGAATCACCCTTTCCCTACCAATATTACGTTTCTATCGTGGAGATGCTACGAAAGCTCTTGACGAGCGGGGTCAGTGGGGGGCTTTGCCTCGAGCCCCGCCAACCCCAGAGCCCGCTTTTTGTCGCGCCGGATGCGCCAGCCCAGGTAATACACCGCCACCACCCGCAGGAGCATCGAGACCAGGATGGGCAGGTGGTAAGGGCTGGGAAAGAGTTTCATCTGCGCGTGCAGGCTGCCCAGCACCCCGCCCAGCAGTGAACCTAGAATGCCCCCCACCGCGAAGGCCATCCAGTACCAGGCCAGGTAGAGGTTGCGTTTTTCTGGAGCAGCGCTTTGCAGCGCTACGTTGGTGAGGGCCGTGCCGATGCCGCCCCAGGCAACCGCATCGAAGGCGGCAGCCGCCCAGATGGTCTCGAGCCGCCCCGGCCCCCCCAGCAGCCAGAGCGGGGGTAGCACCAGTGCGGCTACGCTGCTACTCAAGAGCAGCACCTGCCAGTGCCCAATCTGGTCGGCCAGGCGGCCCCACAAGGGGCTCAGCACCAGCCCGCAGGTTGCGGCAATCACCGTCCAGAGACCCACCTGGGTAAAGGTCATGCGGGTGTGCTCCAGGAAGAGCGGAAACACAAACGGCCCGCCCACACTCACCGCTCCCAAAAACAGCACCACAAAGCCCAAAAATCCCCGGAAGCGCCGGTCGGAGAGGGGCCCGATAAACTCGGCAAAGCGAGGAGGGGTGCTGGCCGAGGGGGGTTCAAACTGCCGCCGCAAAATGAAGGTGGCACTCACGCCCGCGACCACCGCGATGCCCAACACCAGCAAGAACCCCCAGGGCTTGCCCAGCGCATCAATCAGGCTGCCCGCCGCCAGGTTGCCCAGGGTACCCACCAGACCCAGTACCCCGTTGCGCAAACCAAAGTAGCGCCCCCGCTGCTTTTCCGGCACCAGATCGGCCATCCAGCTCGTCCACAGCACGTTTACGGGGGCCACGATGAGCTGCGATAGCGCTGCAATCAACAGCAAACCAGGGATGCGCCAGGGCTCAGGTAGCAAGGGCAACAGCAGGGTTAGCACAAAAAAACCGCGCCCCAGGGCAGACAAAATGGCGCTCAGACGCTTGCGACTACCCCAAAAAAACAGGGCCAGCGGGGCTGCCATCTGCCCCACCATGGGCAAAGCGCCCAGGATGGCCAGAGCCACCGGCGGTGCGCCCAGCCACAGCGCATAACCGGTCATGACCACGCCGGTGCTCCAGTTGATGAACAGGATGGCCAGCATGCCCTCCCAGATAGCCAGGTTTTGCGAACGGCGGGGCTCGCCTGCGGGCAGCGTCACGAAAATCTATTATTGACCGGCGGGTCAGTTTTGGGAAGGGTATCGCGCCCTTCACAGACGTGATCGCCCACCAAAACGGGAATGTGACCCTGACCACGGACATCCTGTAGCAATTATTTCTATCTTCAGTCCCTACAGCACACAAAGACATGGCTGCACGCCGGGACTTCATGGCTCTGGCCTGAGCGCAACGGCCGAGCAAGGCAAAATGGCGTTGAACCAGTCGTTTAATTTTTATTTCATCTACTTTTCCTAGATTTTTTACTGGACATAGCGCCTGGAGGTATCACATGCTGCGCATAACAATGCTTATGCTCACGTTGTTCGGCTTTGCTGTTGCCCAGGGATACCGTGGGCTGGCACTGTACACCCCTTACCCCTCCCAAAGCGTGCGGGTGGGTGAGACGGTGAGCCTACCCATCTCGCTTAAGAGCTTCGGCCTGCCCCCCCAGAGTGTGCAGGTGCGGGTAGTGGAGGCGGCTCAGGGCTGGAAGGTGGGTTTGTTGGGTGGCGGACGGGTGGTGAGTACGGTGTACGTGCTGCCCGACGCGGAACAAAGTCTTTCGCTGCGCCTCGAGCCTCCCCAGCGGGTTCAACCAGGCACCTACCGATTCCGACTGGTGGCTGAGGGGAGCGGGGGTGTCCGGGCTGAGCTGCCCATTGCCCTTACCTTGGGCCAGATCCTGCCCAAACGGCTCTCTTTGGAGACCGAACTGCCGGTACTCAAAGGGGCTCCGACCGCCAGTTTCCGTTACCGGGTAACCCTGAAAAACGAAAGCGACCAGGACTTGCTAGTCAACCTCGAGGCTGACGCACCGGAGAACTTCCGGGTTAGCTTCAGCACGGCCTTTGGTGGTCAGGAAGTTAACAGCCTGCCCCTGAAAGCCGGGGAGAACCGGGAGCTCGAGGTGCAGGTTACACCCCCCCGGCAGGTCGAAGCCAAGCCCTATGCGGTAACCCTGCGCGCTCTGGCTGGCGATACCAGGGCCGATCTGGTGGTGAACCTGGACATCACGGGGCAGGTGGAGCTGAACCTGACCACCCCCGAGGGCCGGCTTTCGGGCCGGGCCTATGCGGGCCGGGAGAACCCCATCAAGCTGGTGGTCAAGAACACCGGCAGTGCGCCTGCCGAAAATGTAGAGCTCTCGGCCAGCGAGCCCTCGGGCTGGGAGGTTAAGTTTGAGCCTGACAAAATCGAGAAAATTGCTGCGGGTGCAGAATCGGAGGTAACGGCCAAAATCAAGCCCTCGCCCAGGGCCGTAGCGGGGGATTACATGCTTAACCTTCGCGCTTCTGCCGGCTCGGCCTCCGCCTCGGCGGACTACCGGGTCACGGTGCAAACCTCCACCCTGTGGGGGCTGGTGGGGGTGGCGTTGATCGCTGTGGCGGTGGGGGCGGTAGGTTTTGCAGTCTCGCGTTTTGGACGGCGCTAGGAGGCCAGCATGGTCATCGAGACCCAGGGCCTGAGCAAGCGGTACGGCAAGGTGGTGGCCGTCGAGGATCTAAACCTTCGCATCGAGGCGGGAGAGGTGTACGGCCTGTTGGGGCCCAACGGCTCAGGAAAAACCACCACCATTCTGATGATGCTGGGCCTCACCGAGCCCAGTGGCGGCACGGTGCGGGTGCTGGGCCTGGACCCGGTGCGCGAACCCCTCTCGCTCAAAAAACAGGTAGGGTACTTGCCGGACTCGGTTGGCTTTTACAGCGAGATGACCGCCTGGGAGAACCTGGCCTACATAGCCCGTCTGAACGGCCTGCCCCGCGCCGAGGCCGAGGCCCGTATCGCACGGGTGCTGGAAAGAATGGGCCTGGCCGAGGTGGCCCACCGTCCGGTAAGTGCTTTCTCGAGGGGTATGCGCCAGCGGCTGGGCCTGGCCGAGGTGCTGCTCAAAGAGCCCAAAGTGGTCATCCTGGACGAGCCCACCCTGGGCCTGGATCCGGAGGCTGCCCAGGCGTTTTTGCAGATGATTCAGGGCTTGAAGGCAGAGGGTATTACGGTGTTGCTGTCCTCCCATCTGTTGCACCAAGTGCAGGCCATCTGCGACCGTGTGGGCCTTTTCCACAAAGGGAGGCTGGTGCTGGAGGGCCGGGTGGAGGAGCTGGCCCAGAGGGTGCTGGGTGGGGCCTACCGGATTCGCCTGGGGGCCAGCCCCCTGGAGGGCTTGCAAGCGCGTTTGCAGGCCCTACCAGAGGTCAGCCGGGTCAGCCTGGAGGATGGAGAGGTGCGCCTCGAGGCTACCCAGGACGTGCGTCCGCTGGTGGCCCGGACGGTACTCGAGGCCGGAGCGGCGCTGCACAGCCTAGCACTGGAAAAACCCAGCCTGGATGAGGTCTACGCCCGCTACTTCCAGGAGGTGCGGCATGCAGCTTAGTGCGGGCGCAAGGCGCGAGGGTTCGCCCTGGACGGGGGTCTGGGCGGTCTTTTTGAAGGAGGTGGCGGACCATCTCTCGAGCACCCGGATGCGAATTCTGGAGGTGCTGATACTCCTCTCGGCAGTGGGCGCGGTGTACGCCGGGGCGCGCACCTTGCAACAAACCGTAAGCGAAGATCCCTTCCTGCTGTTGCAGGTTTTCACCGCCGCGCAGGATCCTCTGCCCTCCTTCGTGGCATTCCTGAGCTTTTTCCTGCCTCTGGCGGCAATTGCCCTGGGCTTCGATGCCATCAACAGTGAGTACAACCGCAACACCCTTTCGCGGGTTCTGGCCCAGCCTATCTACCGCGATGCCCTGCTGTGGGGCAAGTTCCTGGCGGGGCTGGCTACGCTGGCCCTGATCCTGCTGGCGCTCTTTTTGCTGGTGGTGGGCCTTTCCCTGATATTCCTGGGTGTACCCCCCAACACCGAGGAGGTGGCCCGGGCCCTGCTCTTCCTCCTGGCTACCCTGGCCTACGCCGGGGTCTGGCTGGGTATTGCTCTGCTATTTTCCGTGCTTTTTCGGAGTGCGGCCACTTCGGCGCTGGCGGCGATTGCGGTGTGGCTTTTCTTTGCACTTTTCTGGGGCATCATCGCCCAACTGCTGGCCCAGGCGGTGTCGCCCTACGACCCCTTCCGTCCCGAGAGTGAACTGCGCCAGGCAGAAGCGCTGGTGGCTTTTTCCCGCGTTTCCCCCAACACTCTTTATGCCGAGGCCATCCAGGTTCTTCTCAATCCGGCGGTGCGGAGCCTGGGACCGGTGCTCATCACCCAGCTTCAGGGGGCCTTGCTGGGTTCGCCCTTGCCCCTGGGGCAGAGCCTGCTTTTAGCCTGGCCCCAGCTCACCGGGCTAATTGCGCTGACCCTGTTGCTATTTGCGCTGACCTATGTACTCTTCCAGCGGCGAGAAGTGCGGGCCTGATGGGGAAGCGCTCCAAACCGACTGGCTGCACGAAGGTGCGGTATCACGGTGCAAGCGGTGTCTGATACAACTCCAGGCATGTAGCCAACTTTCAACGGTACCCAGGGTGGGTGGTAGAAAATGGGTCGTGGGCCTCCAACTCTTGTCCCCTCATACCAGATTCGGTTAGTTCGTCACCGAATGGTGACGAACTAACCCGACCGAAGGGAGTGCTCTAGGATTCAAAAAGATAGCCCCTGGGGTTTTTGGTTTGGTGAAGTATCTTTTTGAATCCGGTATAACCCTTACCCCTGTTCCTTGCCTCAAAAAAGCCTTGTCCTGAACAGAACAGTGGCCGCCTGGATGGCGGCCAGGTCTGTAAAAAGTGCGATAAAAACCGTTCCCTGCAGGTCTACATTCAACCTACACACAACCCACCTGGCCTCTTCATGCCCTTTCGCCAGACTGCGCTCATGGGCTCATCCACCGATACACTAGAAACGGTGGCACTGGTACTGGTGGTCGAAGACGAACCGGAGATTGCCGAGGTCCTCGAGGGCTACTTGCGGCGGGAGGGCTTCCGCACCGAGCGGGCCTCGGATGGCAAACAGGCTTTGAACCTGATTTGGGCGGCCCGGCCCGATCTGGTGCTTCTGGACATCATGCTGCCGGAGATGGACGGCCTCGAGGTGCTGCGCCGCGTGCGTAGCAACGGCAATACCCCGGTGATTCTGCTCACGGCCCGCACCGAAGACCTGGACAAGCTGCTGGGCCTGGAGCTGGGCGCAGACGACTACGTGACCAAGCCTTTTAGCCCCCGCGAGGTGGTGGCCCGGGTCAAGGCGGTGTTGCGCCGCGCCGTGCCCACCGAGGCAAGCCGGGCCATTCTGCGGGTGGGGCCCCTGGAGATTGATAGCGAAAAAGTGGTGGCAAGGCTGGGGACAGAGCGCCTCGAGCTCACCCCCACCGAGTTTCGGCTGCTGGAAACCCTGGCCCGCACCCCCGGCAAGGCTTTTACCCGCACCGAACTGCTGGAGGCGGCCTTACCTGAGTCCGATGCCCTGGAGCGGGTGGTGGATGTACACCTCAAAAACCTGCGAAGGAAGCTCGAGCTGGCCGGTGGCGCCCATCTCCTGGAAACCGTGCGGGGGGTGGGGTATCGGCTGTGGCTCGAGGGGTAACGGGGGGATAAGTTCGTCCGATAGCCCTTGGTTTTGGCCTTCAGCCGGTGACGACCATGAATCTTTTCAACCGCATCGAAGTTCGGCTGAGCCTGCTCATGGTGCTGGTGGTGGTGGCCACCAGTCTGATCACCATTGCTCTCAACACCTACCAGCGCGAGCGAACCTTTCGGGAGCTGCCGGCAGAGATACGGGAGTATCTGCGGCGCAACGAGGGCCGCCCCCCCAGCCTGAGCCTGACCCCAGAGCTACGCGAACTGCTGGCCTCAGGCCGCGCGGTACGGGTGCAGATGCGACCCTCCGACAACCCTGAAAACCCCAACCCGGTTTTTCTGGTGACCCCGCTGGATGACCCCGCTGCTTTGCCCCTGCGGCTCCAGGCGCCCCCCCGCATCCGCCGGCCCAGCCTCGAGGCCCGCCTGCAACAGAACCTGCTGATTGCGGGTCTGGTTGCCACGGTGCTGGGGGTGCTGGCCGCACTGCTCTTTGCCCGCCGGGTGGCCCGGCCCATCGAGGCCATCTCGGCGGCGGCCAGCCGACTGGCCCAGGGGCAGCTTTCGGTGCGGATTCCTGACCCCCGAGGCCAGGATGAAGTGGCCCGTCTGGCCCGCGACTTCAACCATATGGCAGCCTCGCTGGAGCGCCTCGAGGCTGAACGAAAAGCCATGATTGCCGACATTGCCCACGAGTTGCGTACCCCCCTGACGGTGATGCAGGGGCGGCTCGAGGCTATCCAGGACGGGGTGCTCCCTCTGGAGCGGGCCGAGATTGACCGCCTGCACCACCAGACCGGGCTGCTTTCCCGCCTTGTCGAGGATCTGCGTACCCTTTCGCTGGCCGATGCGGGGCGTTTGAACCTGGTGCTGCGCGAACTCGACCTGGCCGAGTGGGCGCGGCGGGTGGCCTCCGGCTTCCAGGCGGCCCTGGAGGCCCGGCAGATACGCCTTGCGCTCAATTTGCCGGCTCATCCTGTGCTGGTGCAGGCCGACCCCGACCGGCTGGTACAGGTTATCGGCAATTTGCTCCACAACGCCCTGGCCCATACCCCGGTGGGTGGAGAGGTGGTCCTCGAGGTCTCTGCCGACACCACCCACGCCTACCTGAAGGTACACGATAGCGGCCCGGGCATTCCCGAGGAATCTTTGAACAAGGTCTTCGACCGCTTTTACCGCGCTGAAGCCTCGCGCTCGAGGGCCACTGGCGGCAGTGGCCTGGGACTTTCCATCGTCAAGGCTCTGATAGAGCTGCACGGCGGCCAGGTGGTTGCTCAAAACCACCCCACGGGCGGGGCTCTTTTCCAGGTAAAACTGCCCCTCAGGACGGCCCGGTCACCCTGAGCCAGAGCTCGGCGACCAGGCCCTGGGGTTGGTTGGGGGCCAGTACCAGCTTTCCCCCGTGGGCCTGGGCTACCTGGGCCACCACCGAGAGGCCCAGCCCGTTGCCCGGCGTGCGTACCCCCGGTGCGCGGTAGAAGGGCTCGGTGGCCCGCCTGAGCACCTCGGGTGGCATTCCCGGCCCTTCGTCGCGCACCCGCAACCACACAAAGCCGGGGTCTGGCGCGGGCTCGAGTTCCACCGCCACGCTCGCACCGGGGGCGTATTTCTGGGCGTTGCTGAGAAGGTTTTCCAGGGCCTGCTCCAGCAAAAAGGGGTCGCCGGAGACTTCCAGCCGTTCAGGCCCCTGGTACGAGGCGCCCGCCTTTTGGGCGGCTTCGCGGGTGAGCTGCGCCAGGTCAAGCCCCACACGCTGGCCCCGTCCCTCCCGCGCCAGGGTCAGGAGCGACTCGCTCAGGTGGGTCATGCGTTCGACCTCCTCCCGCACCACGCTCAGGGTCTCTTCTGGGGTGGAAAGCCCCTGGTGCTGCGAATCGAGTTGCAGGCGCATGGCGGTCAGGGGGGTGCGCAGCTCGTGGGCGGCGTTGCGGGTGAACTCGGTCTCGCGTTGGCGGTAGGCCGAGAGCCGTTCGAGCATCTGGTTGAAGGTCTGGCTCAGGTGCCGAAGCTCCCCGCTGCCCTCCGGGGGCACCCGCAGGCTCAGGTCGCCCGAGTCGGCTACGCGCCGGGCCGCCTCCTGTAAGTGTTGCAGCGGGCGCAGGGCCGGCCCACTCAGCAACCAGGCCGCCAGCGCGCCCAGCAGTGCCACCCCCAGCGTGGTAAAAAGCACGGTCTGCCGGTAGCCGGCCAGGCTGGCCCGAACCTGGCTGGCCTCGACTGCCCCCTGTAGGTAGACCTCTGGGCCCAGGCGCACGCTGCGATAAAGCCAGTTGTTTTCCAACACGGGTGTGGGGTTGTTGGAAAGCGGAACCTCGCCGGGAAAACTACCCCACTCCCGCAGCACGGTCTGGCCCCGCACCAGCCGGGCGTGCGCGATGGTGCCGGGGGGGGTGGGGTTGAACAGGGCGGGCCGCTCATCGTCGAGGCGAAAACGCTCGAGGGGGTTGGGGCTTGTGAGCCGGGGGCCGTCGTCGTCTCGATCCATTCGGGGCATGCGTAAGGGGCCTCGGCGGCCTTCCATCAGACCGGCAATGCGCCCCAGGTAGGCATCCAGCTCGCGCTCGAGGTTGCCCACCTGCAAGCGCTCAAAGCTGGCATAGCCCAAAAAGCCCTGCACCAGCAGCGCCAGGGCAATGGCCACGGCGATGAAAAGGGCCAGCCGTACACGCAGACTCATGGCTCTACCCCTAGTTTGTAGCCCCCCGGCACGGTTCGCACCACGCTGCTATCCAGCTTGTTGCGCAGGTGGTGCACACACACCTTAACCACCCCGGTATCCGAGGCTTCCTCGCCCCAGATCAAATCCAGCAGCTCTTCGGGGCTGTAGATGCGCTCGGGAAACAGGGCCAGGCGTTCCAGCAGGGCATACTCGCGCCCGCTCAGCTCCACCAGCCGCCCCTCCCAGCGCACAGTGCGATTGCTCAGGTCGAGCTCGAGGGGGCCATACTGCACCCGGCTTTTTTTCACCTCACTGACCCGCCGCAGCAAGGCCCGCACCCGGGCCAGCAACTCCGGCAGATCGAAGGGCTTGACCACGTAGTCGTCGCCGCCCTCGTCCAGCCCCATCACCCGATCTGCAAGGGCATCGCGGGCGGTCATGAACAGGATGGGGCCCTTGTAACCGGCCTCGCGGGCTTCTTTTGCCAGAATGAAACCCCCGTCCTCCGACTCCGGTAGCCGCACGTCCAGCAGCATCAAGTCTGGCTCGGCCTCGAGGAAAAACTTACGGGCGCTCTGTAAATCGGGCGCATGACGCACCTGGTGCCCCTGGGCCTCCAGGGCCCGGATCACCGGACGGGCGATGTTGGGTTCGTCCTCGACCAGCAAGAGCCGCATGTGTACAGCTTGCATTGTAGGGGTTATGGGCGGGTTATGAATTCTGCCCAGGGTCAAAGAAGATCGAGGGTCTAGCGTGGAGGTCTTGTAGACACTGCTCACTTACTGCAGCGTCGTAGAGATACCCAAACACTTCGAAAGGTTCCATGAGCTATGGCCCTAAAACCCCCTCCCTACCCCGTAGGGAGGGTAGGGGAGGGTATTGGGCAAGGCCCTGAACCGATCTGCTGTGTGAAGGCGCTCTTCAGCAACCCCACCCAACCTCCCCTACGACGTAGGGGAGGAAGGAAAAGGCGTCTGCTTGGACTTCTGCCAGAGAACACAGCATGGGCCGTGGCCTAGCCGTGTAACTCAACTGAAATGGATACATCTGCAAAGGCATTTGGACGACTGTGTACTTACTGATCGCAGCTCCCACCATTACGTCCTATACCCAACTAACCTGAACCCCCTTCCTTCTCCCCTTGCGGGAGAAGGTAGCGACACCCCGCCAGCAGTTTAGGAGAATGGCGTCGGAGACGTCATTAAATGCATTGGTGTCGCCGGATGAGGGGTATAAGAATGCCACTAAAAATTACTATCCAGGTAAATTCGGTATCTCACGGTGCATTTTGATGTACCCGGCACGACAAAAACCGCGCTTTGCACCTCCAATGCGTGATGAGCGCACTTGCTGCACATGAGAAACCCTCTCAGCCAGTCGTAACTGCTTCGTAACCGCCCTGCCCCAAACTTCTCCCCGGGAAAGCAGATAAGGCTTTCCGGTACAAGGAGGTAGATATGAACAAAGCCGTAAAAGCTGTGTTGGTTATCTCGAGCCTGGCCCTGGCGGGGGCTTTTGCCCAACAGACCCCGGCCCCCCAGCCCGCCCCGGCCCAGCCGATGCAACGAATGATGTTCCGGGGTTTGGGGGTGGGCAACCTGTACTTCAGCGCGGCCCAGTTTTTGGGCGTGACCCCCGCCGAGCTGGCGGTGCTTTCGGGTGGCACCAAGACCCTGGGGCAGGTCGCTACCGACCTCGGCAAGACCCCGGCGGCCCTCGAGGCGGCCCTGGTAACGGCCCGCAACCAGGCCATTGACCAGGCGGTGCAGGCCGGGCGCCTTACGGCACAGCAGGCCACCACCCTCAAAGCCAGCAGCCAGGCGGTCGCCAAAGCCTTTGTGGCCCAGCCGGTGCAGATGCGCTTTGGCGCAGGGGGTCGCGGCGGATGGGATGGGCCTAGGGGTTGGAGGCGCTAGACCTTAGCCATGTATGGGCTTGTGGTGTGGCGTTTGCCCACCGGCCACAAGCCCTGCTTCAAGGAAAGATTTATGGGGCCGATAGATCACCGTGGACGATGGGATGGTTTGGGCTATTACGGCCTGGGCATCCTGGACGATTTGCTGTGGGCCTTGCTGCTGCTGGGGCTCTTTGTGTTGGTGGTGGTGCTGGTTGTCCGGCTGCTGCGAACCCCGGCCAACGGTAAAGCAGGCATACCTCCAACCCCCGACCGGGCCCTGGAAATCGCCCGGGAGCGCTATGC
>CALFDH010000171.1 GCA_937950405.1 uncultured Meiothermus sp. | reverse complement strand
AAACCTGTACCAGGGGGCCCTCGGGGTGGGGGCGCCCCAGCACCAGCAGGTGGGGGTTGGGCTGCCAGAGGGGGCGGGTGGGAAAGGCCGCGTGGAGCTGGGGGGTGCGGGCGCGGGCCTCGAGCAGCGCCTTGAGGCCCTGGAAGAGCCGATGCTCTACCGTACCTTCCTGTTTGCGCCGTTCGGCTTTGGCCCAGTCCATCCGGGGCCGGTGCAGCCAGCGGTTGTCGTCTTTGTGGGCGGGTTCTTGCCCGTAGTCGTAGTCGTTGAGCAGGCCCAGCTCGTCGCCCATGTAAATGAGCGGGATGCCCTCGCCGTAGCCGATAAAGACCGCATGGGCCAGCAGGAGGCGCTCAATGGCCAGGTTAATCAGGCGGGGGTGGCCGGACTCGAGCGCGGTCTCCAGCCCGGCCAGGCTGGCCGCGCTGCCCGAGGTGCGCCGGTCGCCGGTGGCGGGGTTCTCCTGAAAGTGCATCCCCCGCGCAAACGACCCCGGAAACTCGCCCCGATAGAACTCGGACAGAAAGCGGCGGTGGGCGGCCCCCTCGAGCCCTACGGCGGCGGCGTCGGTGTCGGAAATGGCCCAGCCGATGTCGTCGTGGCAGCGCAGGTAGGTGGCCCAGGCGGTGGTGGGGGGCTTTTCCGGAAAGCGCTGTAGGGCCTGGGTAAAGAGGCGGGTGTCGCGGCTGGCCAGGCTGCTCCAGATCTGCACCATCAGGGTGTTGTGGTAGGCCAGCTCGGAGACCTTGCCGTAGTGCGCCACGGTGCCCAGGTAGGCAATCAGGTCTTCGGGGGCCACGATGGCCTCGGCCTTGAAGGCCACCGCAGGCGCGCCCATCCGCACCGCCGCCCGCAGGGCCTGGGTGAGGGCGTGTACCTCGGGCTGGTTCTGGCAGTTGGTGCCCAGGCGCTTCCAGGTGAAGGCGATGGCATCCAGCCGGAAGACCTCCACCCCCCGGTTGGCCAGCCACAAAATCAGATCGAGGTACTCCAGAAACACCTCGGGGTTGCTCCAGTTCACGTCCCACTGCCAGCGATTAAAAGTGGTCCAGACCCAGCCTTTTACCTCGTCGTCCCAGGTGAAGTTGCCGGGGGCGAAGTCGGGGAAGACCTCCGGCAAGGTGCGCTCGTACTGGTCGGGCATCGTGCGGTCGGGATACACATAGAAGTACGCGCGGTACTTAGGGTCGCCCTGGCGGGCAGCCACGGCCCAGGGGTGCTCGCGGGCTACGTGGTTGAGCACCAGATCCAGGCACAGGCTGATGCCCTCCTGGCGAAGCTGGGTGCAGAGCGCTTGCAGGTCGTCCATGCTGCCCAGGTCGGGGCGCACCTGCCGGTAGTCGGCCACCGCGTAGCCCCCGTCGTTCTCGCCCTCGCGGGGCAGCAGCAGGGGCATCAGGTGCAGGTAGCGGATGCCCAGCTCCTTCAGGTAAGGAATACGCTCGGCCACCCCCTTCAGGTTCCCGGCAAAACGGTCGGCGTAGGCGATGTAGCCGTGCATGTAGGGTTTTTGAAACCAGTCCGGGGTGTGGATGCGCTCGAGGTCCAAAGCCTGCAAATCCGATGGACGTTCGGCCAGGTTGCGCCCAACCACGCGGGCCACGCGTTCGGCCACCTGGGGGGCCTCAGCATAGACCGCTTGCAAGCCCTCGAGCAGGTCGGGCAGGTAGCGGCGCACGCGGGCTTGCAGGTCGGCAGAGCGATAATTGTCTAACGCTTCAATCTGGCTGGCGAGGCCCTGGAAGAAAAGTCGGTCGTCCATGCGCTCATGTATTCTAAGCAATCCTCGCAATCCTCTGGTGCGCCACGCCTAAAGCGGGTTTTGCGGCCAGGCTCACGTTTGGCCCTTGAGTAAAGTAACGCCCCGGAGGGGTGTTTGTGAGTTCGGTTAGGGGTTTCTGAGCGGGCTTGGTTTCGTTTCTTAAGCTGTGGTTAATCCAGAAAAGTAACGGTCAAAAGTCCTTGTACTTTGGGGCTAAGGGTTGTTTGCAACTCGAGCCCGCTCACGGGAGGACAGGATGCAACAAACGAAGATGCTTTTGATGCTAGGGGGACTGGGGCTGTTTCTGGGAGCCTGCGGCAGTGGGGAATACACCGATAACCCCACCCCCGATAATTCCAATGGCCCATTTCTGGCCGAGCCGCTGACCAAACACCCTACCAACCAGCCTCTTACGTTGCTCTCGCGTTATGTGGTGGTGAGTGAGGATAACGGGGGTTTACGGGCCAACTATGGCGGGTTACGCTACTGGCCCCGTCAGGCCGACAAAAACCGCAACCCAAACAACCCCAACCAGGCTTCCGGGCCGCGTTTCACCCAGTATGCAGGCTGGGACCTTCTGGATGCCCCCGGCTCTAGCTCCACCCGCTCGGACTGGCTACGCCTGACCCTGACCCGCGAGGCCACGGTGGTATTGGCCTGGGAGAACTCTGCGCTCTGGCTTTCGGGTTGGCGCCGGGGCGAGACCACCGCTGCTGATGGCAAGAAGTTCAACACCTACACCCGTACTTTCCGGGCCGGTGAGGTAACCCTGGGTTCCCCCGAAGGCAAAGGAGAGTACTGGGTGCTGCTGGCCGAGGGTAACGGGCAGCCCTCCGCAGAACCCGCCCTTCCCAGCGGCATTACCGAGCGGCCCGTGCCCAACACCACCTGCCCCTCCTGGCTCGATAACCTTTGGATAGCCAGAGGCCCCGACGGCCGCAATTACCCGGGTTGGCACCCCCAGATCGACCCGGTCTACTGGTGTTATTACCGCCACGACCACAACTCCGACCCCGGCTTGATTGGTTACCAGGCCCCCTTCCTCTACACGGCCCAGTACACCAACAACCAGCCCGAGCGGGCCGAAGGGTTCAAGGGGTTTGCCATCCGCGATGGCGACATTGGCTGGTACATCAACATCCACTCCGAGACCAGCACCGACCAGCGGGTTTGCGCCCGCTTCCACACGGTGGTGGTGGTGGCGACCCGCTGGCGCACCGGCGAGAAGCTGGCCGAGCTCAACTACAAGGGCGACTTTGGCGCCTCAAAGCAAAACCAGGGGGATAACCCTTTCTTCGCCAACACCTGCACCGACCCCCGCACCGGGGCGCAGGTGAACCAGGAACAGATTGGCCAGCAGGTACAGAACACCCGGGCCTCCAAGCGCATCCGCATCGCCGCCAACAACG
The DNA here is from genome assembly GCA_937950405.1 of uncultured Meiothermus sp. Lineage (GTDB taxonomy): Bacteria > Deinococcota > Deinococci > Deinococcales > Thermaceae > Meiothermus. The sequence continues at coordinate 2,596 of CALFDH010000171.1, read as the reverse complement.
CGGGCTACGAGCAGTGGGACGGCGGCCTGGTCAAGGCGCTGGGCATGGAGTTTAGTGGCCCTGGGATGGGGATTGACATCCAGAACCCTGCCACCGCCTGCAACAGCTTGAACTGCACCGATCTGGTAACCAACAACTCCTCGAGCACCCGGCGCACTCTGCAAATCATGAACCTTCGCCTGCGCTATAAACCCGAACTCGACCCCGACGGCGACGGCTACTTCGAGACCAACCTCTACGGCGATGGCCCCTTTATCGCGGGCGACCGCAGCTCGGGCACCGGCCCCCTGAAGCAGTACATCAAACCCGGTACCGACCTGCGCCTGGATGGCTTCTTCACCACCGAGGATGCCTGGCGGGGGCTTTACGTGCGGAGCGGACACACCCAGGATGTGGAGCTCGAGGGGTCGCTGGGCACGATCAACTGAGCATCCAGCAAAATCCCCGGCGGGATGAGGGGTCTCGCCGGGGTCTCGATCAAGGCATGTTCCACTGTACCGTAATACTCCGCTGCTGCTGACCGCTGCAGCCATTGCTGGTGCACGCAACTCCGTAGATGTAAAAAAAAGGTTTTTTCTCCAGGGGGTCTACGTCGCGGTCGGTCACGCGAAAGGTCGCAGTCTGGGTATTCGAGCTGCCCCGAACGGCGTTTTGCTCGACGGGTGTAACCTCGAGGCCCCTTGTGTTGCTCTGGTACTTCAAGGAGACCCGGGTCACATTGCTGTTGTTGAAGGTCACCCTCACCGTAAGGTCGGCGCTGCCACCCCTGGGGAGGCTGAAGGTATCGGCGGCCATGCTAAAGCTTTCGCCGGGTGCGGGGGGAGGTGGAGGTGGGGGAGAACCCGGATTGCCAGGGGGTCTAAAAACGCTCTGGCCGCCACAGGCCGCCAGGAGCGGTGTTAGCAGTAACACAGTCAGGTAAGATGAGCGCATAAATGGCAGTGTAGGGAGAAAGGCTGGAGGGAAGTCTTAAGACTAACTAATGAAATCTTTAGGTAACATTTTTTGACCGATTCACGCCCAACTCCCCATAGAAATCCCATTAGAATGTGAAAATATGAGTAAACGTCTAGCTGTGCTGCTGCTGTTGTGCTGGGGCCTGGGGGCCTTCGCGCAAAGTTTCAGGCCTTTTGCCGGGGCCAGCCTGGTGTTTCAGTGGGTGGAAGGCACCCCCCTCACCAGCTTGATGTTGCAGGCGGGAAGCTACGATTTCGGGGGTGGCTTTGGGGCCAGAGCCAATGTGGGGATTGGGGTGAGCCCCAACTTTTTGGAGCTGGGGGCCGACCTGTTGTTCCCGTTTGGGGTGGGTCGGCTGCTGCCCTATGGGGGGATTGGCGGCAACTGGGTGGGTTTGGGCTCCCTGAACTTTTTTGGGATTAGGGGTCTGGCCGGGGTAAATTACAGCACTGCCAGCGATGCAGGCTTGTTTGCCGAAGCCGTCCCGACCCTCTATTTGGCCAGCGATGCCACCGGGATTTACGGAACGGCTTTCGGAATCCAGATTCGCTTTGGGGTCAATTACCTCTTTTGAACCCGCGCTCGAGTTGGCCCTGCCTGTTGCAAACTATTTCTGTTGCTGGAACTACACCAGGGTAGGAAAAAAGGGGCGTACGCTGTAGCGACATGGACACCCGCCAGGCTCTTCTGCAAAAGGCCCGCAAAGCGTTTGCAGAGCGCGGGTATGCGGCGACCAGCCTGGAAGACCTGGCCCGCACCCTGGGTCTGACCAAAGCGGCAGTCTATCACCACTTCGCTTCTAAACGGGCTTTGCTGGAAGCTTTGCTCGAGGAGGGCTTCCAGGAGACCCAGCGGGCGCTCTCGCGCCCCGGCTCCCTGCACGAGCGCCTGATGGCCCTGGCCCTGGCCTACCGTGGACAGGTAGAACCGCTGACGGCCCTCATGACCGCCCACTCGGGCCGCCGGGGGGGTGATCAGGAAGCGGTGCTGCTGGCTCGAGAAGCCATGCGCCGAGGCATTGAACAACTGGCTGGGGTTCTCGAGGTGGAGTCGCCCGGACACGGTAGAGCGCTTGCTGTGGTGTTTGCTTCGATTGTGCATGGAGCGTACATGACCGCCCAGCACATGCCAGGTTTTTCGGCGGAGCTGTTACTGAGAGAAGGGGTAGACCTGTTCGTGCGGGGTTTGCCCGAATAAGACCATCTTTGGCGTTCGGAATTTTTGCTATCGGCCATTGGCACAACTTGAGCTTCTGGCTTTCAGCCTTGGGCTTTCGGCTATTAAGCCCAGGTTCAGCCTGGGTCTGCCACAATAGCCTTATGGCCCTGGTGCTGCTGATTGAAGACGATCGGGGGGTGCGCGAGGCGCTGCGCTTGGGGTTGGAACTCGAGGGCTACCAGGTACTGGAGGCGGCTAATGGCGCCGAGGGTTTGCGCAGGCTGGCCGAAGGCCCGGATGTGGTGGTGCTGGATGTGCTGTTGCCAGGGGGCGATGGGTTTGGCGTTTTGCGCGAGATACGCAGGGTGAGTGCGGTGCCGGTGCTGATGCTTACGGCCCTGGACGAGGTGGAGTGGCGGGTCAAGGGCCTGCGCGAAGGGGCCGACGACTACCTAGTCAAACCCTACGCCCTTGTGGAACT
>CALFDH010000170.1 GCA_937950405.1 uncultured Meiothermus sp. | reverse complement strand
GCAGGGCCCCGCGCACATAGGGGTACTTGACCCGGATGGGGCTGTACAGGTACCACGAATAGCTCACCCCGCGCTGGCAGCCCCGGGGGGTGATGTCGGGCAGGTTGGGGTCAATGGCGGGGTAGTCGGTGGCCTGGAGCTCCCAGGTCACAATGCCATCCTTGACAAAGACCTCCCAGCTACAACTGCCGGTGCAGTTGACCCCGTGGGTGGTGCGGACCCGCTTGTCGTGGGCGAAGCGGTTTCGATAAAACTCTTCCCACTTGCGTTCGATGGGGGCTTCGATTTCCCTAATCCAGTCGCTCATGCGCTCCTCCTGCTGCGTATCCGTTCAGCCAGGCCCACCCGGCGGTTGCTCCAGAACAGGTACATCACGCCAAAGAGCCCCCCAAAGCCAATGAGCCCGGCAAACAACATGCGGGCTATGTCCATCTGGTTGTTGTTGGCAGGCTGGCCTGCTGTCCGGGCAAAGAATGCAGTAAGGGCCGAAATTTCTTCGGGGGTGAGGGGTTTGCCCTTGTAGCTTTCGCGCATCACCGGAAAGGCGATGCTGGTGAGAACGCCTTGAATGCCCGCCGCTCCCAGGCGGGTGTGCAGGTCGGTAAGGTCGCGCCCCAGGCTGCCCCCGCCCATGGGGCCAAAGTTGCCTGCCGTGTGGCAGGCCATGCAGGGTGCACCGCCGTTCTGGAAGCGGGTCTGGCCCAAAAAGAGCGCCTTTCCCCTGGCTGCGAGGGCGGGGTCGGTGGGGATGGGGGTGGGCTCAGGGGAAACCGCCGTTGGGGTTCCACCCAGTTTGCTGGTATAGGCGGCAATCGCCCGGGCGTCTGCTTCGGAAATTTGGGGCATGGCGGGCATCATCCCGTTGTAGGTCTGGCCGCCTATTTCCAGCGGGCCGCTGATACCCTGGCGAATTGCCTTGACCACGTAGGCCTCGTGCTGTACCCGGGGGTTGCCTGCCAGGGGAGGGAAGACCCCAGCTGTACCCTGTCCGTTTGCGCCGTGGCAGCCTGCGCAGTTTTGGCTGTAAAGCTGCCTTCCATCAGCAGCAATCGCCAGACTGAGCAAGGCGGCCATGACCACCAGAAGTTGTTTCATGCCAGCCTCCTTTGCTTGTGGTTCTCCAGCCAGGACAGAAGCTCCTCGAACTCGAAGAAGGGATGCTCGAGGCCCATCCGGGCATCCTTGATACGGCCTTCCCAATGACCAGCTTCATCCAGCCACAACAGCACCAGAAACACCGGCGACCTGGGCGGGAGTAGGTTGAGGGGGGTGGGCTCCTGTGCCATACACCCCTAGCTTTCACCTACCCTCTAAACGCCTGCTTACAGCCCTGGGACATTTGCACCATTCGAAACCTCTAGGCTATAAACCAACGGGAGGTAAAGCTTGAACTGCATCCGCTGGCAACTGGATTCTCAGGGGCGTATTCGCGCCTGGGGATCCGGTGCGGCGGCCTTTTTTCGTCTGCCGGCGGAACAGGTATTGGGCAAACCCTGCGCTGAGGTAGTTCGGGGCACCGATGGGTTTGGCCGCCCTTTGTGTGGGCGCTGCCCGGTACTGCGCGAGATCAAATACGGGGCCTACCAGGCCAGCACGGCGCTCTCTTGTGGCGGTAAGCGCCTGCGTTGCCAGGGGTTTGCCCATAGCGATATTCACATCGAGCTCAAGCCCGAAAGCCAACGGGATTCCAGCGAGGCGCTGGCCTTGCTCTCCTGGGCGGTACGCAAGCTAACCGAGGAGCCCGAGCGCTTCTTCCAGACCTTGCAGGTTTTCCTGGCAGGTCTGCGCAAAAGCCTGGGCATGGAAGCGGCCGAGCTGTTCTTGGCCGATCCCCAGGAGCGCTACCTGGTGCTGACCGGCTACGATGGGGTACACCGCGAGGCATTCATGGAGAAGCCCTGGTTTGCCTGGGGTGAGGGCTATCCGGGGCTGGTTGCCCTGGGGCACCAGGCTCTGGTCACCCACGACCTGGCGACAGACGCCCGCTACCTGCGACAAAAGGTCAAGAAGCTGGGCTACAAGACCTATGTGTGCTACCCCCTCGAGCTCCCCCAGGGCCTGATTGGGGTGCTGAACCTGGCCAGCCGCGACCCCGAGACCGATGACGAGGCCCTACTCGAGCAGCTCTCCCTGATGGGCCCCATGCTGGCGGCCTCGCTGTACATGGTGCTGACCCGACTGGGTGAGGGAGGGCTGCTCTCCGTTGCGGCGGCGCTGCGGCAGGGCCATGAAACCCAGGGCCTCGAGGCTTTCCTGGACCAGACTACGACCCTCAGCGGGGCTTCATGCGTGCGGCTGGTACTTCAGGATGGGCGCAACCTCACCCAGGGCCGCTGCGAAGCGCCGGAGTGCCCGCACGTGCAGCAGTGCCCGGTCTGGCAAGGCAAGGTGCAGGGGGTCAAGGCAGGGCTGGAGCCCTGCCCCCATACCGCAGAAGGGCGGCCCCGCTACTGCTTGCCGCTGTGGTCGGGTGGGAGCGTGGTGGGGGTGCAGCAATTTCACTTTGCCCGCACACCTCAGCCGCCCAGCCAGGCGGTCGTGCCGATCCTGTGGCTGGAGCGTCTGGGAGCCGAGGCCCTCTGGCCCCATTCGGAGCATGCTGAGAAGGAAAGCCCCTTGCTGGAGATTCAGACCTTGGGGGGCTTGCAGGTACGCCGTGAAGGAAAGTTGCTTTCGCCTAAGGCTTTTGGTCGCCGACAGGCTCTCACGCTGTTCAAGCTGCTGCTCACCCACCGGGGTCAGACCCTTTCGAAAGAGGAGCTTTGTGAGCGCCTGTGGCCGGGAGAAGACCCCAGCGAGACCCAGCGCCGCCTGCATGTGCTAATGCACGGTCTGCGCCAGGCCCTGGAAACCGACCCCACCCAGCCACAAATAGTGCTCCGCGTGGGCGAGGGGTACCGTTTTGCTCCCCAGGTTCGTTATTTCCTGGACGTGGAGCGCTTCGAGGCGCTGTTGCACGAGGGCGATGGTTTGGAGGGTACCGCAGCGCAGGAGCGCTATCGCGAAGCCCTGGCCCTCTACAAAGGCGATTTCCTGGCCGATGAGCCCTACGCCGACTGGGCCGAGCTCGAGCGCAGCTACTTGCGTGAGCGGGCGGTGGGGGCCTTGTTCCGAGTGGCCCAGATTGCCCTTTCGCAGCATCGGCCCCGCGAGGCTCAGGAAGCCTACCGCCGCATCCTGACCCTCGACCCCTGGCGTGAAGAGGCCTACCTGCGCCTCCTGGAAACTCTACGGCAAAGCGGCCAGGAAGCCGAGGCTCGAAACCTCTTTGAGCAGTACCGATGCCGCATGGAGCGGGATGGAGTAGAGATTTCCTGGGAGATGACTTTCCAGGTGTAGGCTCAGATCAAGTCGTTTTCTGGTTTCGATGGACGTGTTTAGTGCGTCAATAGAACTGCCTGGCTACGGCTGGTAGGGGCTTCCATGCAACGCTTTGAATACAACAGGCCCAGTGGCCTCGCTTCAAACCCTTTTCTGCTTCCGGGCTTCGGCCATCTGCAAAAGCTGCTCTCGGGTAAAGACCCTCTTGCTCATGGCAAAGGCAAAAACCGCCACCCCAGCGGCCTGCAAAACCCCCGACAGCACCAGCAATGCCCGCAGGCTCGAGTTTGCGCTGTAGAGTGCCCAGGGCTCCACCACCAGACGCAAGAGCAACCCTGCATTTAGGGTGTAGTAGGCCAGGGCCTCCAACCCTTCCTGGCGTATCTGCGCGGGTCGGGGCATCATCCAGAAGGCCACCCCCATCACCAGGTTCAAGAAGAACCCCACCAGCCCGGCGTGAACGTGGGTGGTCTTGAGGTAGGGCACCAGGCCGGGCCATAGGTAAAAAGCTGTGCCGGTGAGCACCGTATACAGCAAAAAAAACAGGCTGCTGCGTACAAACAGGTACTCATAGAATGACATGTCCAGGATGAGCTTAGCCTCGCTCGGCGGGACAGATGTCACGGGATATTCTGAAAAACTCGAGGGTGAAGCCTCATGAAGACTGCCTACCATTTCATACCCGACCTTTACAAAGAAGCACAGGTTCCCTCCCGTGGCATTCTGAGCCGCACCCTGTATAGCGAAGGGGGTGTCAAAACCGTACTTTTTGCCTTCGATGCGGGACAAGAACTTTCCGAGCATACCGCCAGCCGCCCTGCCATCCTGCAGATTCTTTCAGGGCAGGGACGCTTGAAGCTTGGCGAGGATAAACAGGAAGCCAAACCGGGGTGCTGGGTGTACATGCCCGCCGGTCTGGTACACGCGATACGGGCCGAAAGTCCCATGGTGATGCTCCTAACCTTGTTGCCCAAAGTATGATGCCGGTCTCATCCACCCCCAGAGTGCCCCTCAAAACCGTGGCCCTTCCCAGCGAACACGGTGGCTGGGGGTTTACCCTCGAGCCCATTCTGCTGGGCTTGCTGGTGGCCCCAGGCTGGGCCGGACTGGGCCTGGGGATTTTTGCCCTGGCAGCCTTTTTCACCCGACACCCCCTCAAGCTCTGGCTGGCCGACCTCCGGCGCGGTAAGCGCTTTCCGCGTACCCCGCTGGCCCGGAACTTCGCTCTGCTGTATGGAAGCCTGGCCCTGGCAGGGCTTTTATTGGCGCTCTGGACGTCCCGTGGACCCTTTGGCTGGCCCCTGCTTCTGGCGTTGCCCCTGGTGGGGGTGCAGCTCTGGTTCGATGCCCACAACCAGGGGCGCAACCTGCTCCCGGAGCTGGCGGGGGCGGTGGCGATGGGAGCGATTGCCAGCAGCATGGTTCTGGCTGCCGACCATGAGGCCGGTCTGGCTTATGGTCTGTGGGGGGTCTTGGCCGCTCGTTCGGTGGCTTCCATCTACTATGCGCGGGCCCAGGTTCGCCGCGCACGGGGCGAAATGGCAAGTTTACGAGCGGTGTACTGGGCCGAGCTGCTGGCCTTGCTGGGGCTTTCGATTGGGGCCTGGGCGGGGCTGGTACCCTGGCTGAGCGTGGCGGCCCTAGCGGTATTGCTACCCTTGTCACTATTTACCTTCCAAAAGCCTCCCGTGCCGGCCAAGGTGGTGGGCTGGACGCAGATGGCCCTGGGGCTTCTGGTGGTGGGGGCCACGGTACTGGGTACTCGACTGGGATGGTGAAAGTAAACCTGCCTGCTAGCGAGGCGGCTGGCTAGACGTGGGTCTTGGGCTGAAGAACTGCTTGCGGTTTTCGGGCCAGAACAGCCAGACCAGCCCAAGCAGGGGTTGCACCAGGGGTAGAAAGCCATAATCAATGCCGAAGTCGTGCCAGACCGTGCGCCCGATGGTCTCCGGCATTACCAGACTCAGGGTGCCTACCAGCAACACCCCAACCATCTCGAACGAGAGGGCCCCCACCGAGACAAACCAGGCCCAGGGTTGGCGTATCACGAAGGCCACCGTTGCCACTAGATAAATGGCCGCAGCCACCGCCGAGAGGGCCGGGGGGAAGTAGTCGGTTACGCCGGGTTTGAAGAAAAGCTGATAGACCGCTCGAGCCCCCGCCGATAGCGCCAGCAAAGGATAGGAAACCGCCAGAATTTGTCCAATAGCCCGAATCACTGTGGGTGTCAAAATCCTGCGCATGGCCTCAAGTCTATCGTTCTTGAAGGGTTGTAAATGATTCCCATTACCAATACTACATAAATCCGACTGGAATACTTGACAATGATCTTTGACCCCCATAGACTCACCCTGGAGTCGCAAGCGGCTCGCAATGGTTACAGGAGGATGGAAGTGAACAAATATCGTGTCCTGGTTTTTGCAACGTTGGCTTTATGGGGTCTGGCACAAGCCCAACCGCAAAGCCTGACCCTTTATACGGGCCGAGGGCAAGGGCTGGTTGAGCCGCTGGTCAAGCAATTCGAAGCCGAGACCGGCATCAAAGTTAATGTGCGTTACGGGCGCGATGCCGAAATACTGGCCGCGCTACAGGAAGAGGGAAGGCGAAGCCCGGCCGATATCTTCTGGGCCAACACTGCGGGCGCTTTGGGGGTGGCCTCCGAACGAGGGCTGTTTATTCGCCTGGGGGATGCGATCACTCAAGTCCCTACTGCCTATGTTCCGGCCAGCCGACAGTGGGTTCCCCTCACCATTCGGCTTCGGGTTTTGGCCTACAACCCCACAAAGATCAAACCCGAGGATCTACCTAAAAGCATTTTGGACTTGCCCAAGCTGACCCAGTACAAGGGCCGCATTGGCTGGACGCCCTCCTACAGCAGTTTTCAGGACATGATTGCGGCCATGATTGCGCTGCACGGCGAGGCACGCACCCGGCAGTGGTTGAGCGAGATGAAGGCCCTCGAGCCCAAAGCCTACGCTTCCAATCCCGCCATGATGGAAGCCATTCGCTCGGGTGAAATTGACCTTGGCTCGACCAACCATTACTACATTCAGCGCTTCGTGCGGGCAGGACAACCCATTGGAACCTACTACTTTGCCGATGGAGACGTGGGTGGGCTGGCCCTGGTAACAGGTGCGGGTATCCTCAAGACCAACAAAAACCCTGCGGCAGCCAATCGGTTCCTGCTCTGGCTATTGTCGCCTAAGAGCCAGCAATTCTTCACCAGCGAAATCATCGAGTACCCGGTAGCCAGGGGCATAGTGCTTACCTCTAACCTGCTGCCCATCAACCAGGCGATTGCCAAGAGCCCCAAAGTGGACTTTGAAAAGCTGCCCCTTGATGCCGCACTAAAGCTTCTGCGCGAGGCGGGTTTGCTCTAGAACCGGGCTCGGATTGCAGCCGATGACTAGGGTCATCGGCTTTTTTTCCTTGGCTGCGGTGCTCGTGAAGGCTACAGGGTACATTTATCCCGGCTGGTTTTCTGGCATACTGTTGGGAAGTTATGAGGTCGTCCATCAATCCGCTTCGCCCGCTCTGGCTATCCCTGGGGTTTTTCTTTGCAGGACTGGGCTTTGTTGGCACAGTGGTACCGGGGATGCCCTCCACGGTGTTTTTTATCCTGGCTGCTTACTTTTTTTCACGTAGCAGCCAACGCTTTCTTAACTGGGTGCTGAACCTTCCCAAGGTGGGCCCAATCGTACGCGATTACCGCGATGGCCTGGGAATGTCTCGTAAAGCCAAAATTTTCGCCCTGTGTATGCTGAGCTTTTTCGCCCTTACCAGCGCCATTTTTCTGATTCCAGTCTTCTGGGTGAAGGTGGTGGTTTTGGTGCTTGGCCTGGTGGGCTTCTGGTATATCCACAGCCGCATACCCACTAAAGAAATTGTCCTGGCTCGTCGTCAGGTGAGCGAGGCCCAGTAAACGAGGGTCTTTCTTGCAAGGCGCTCCTCACAACGAGGCTATTCGGTGTTGAGGACGCCTTCGTTCTGGACAGAACCGTGGACGCTCTTCGAGGGCGCCCACGGCTGTGATGGGTGCGAGACCCTAAAAGCAATACTCGCACCCAAGGGGAGCAAGGTGCGAGTTCTGATACAATTTGAACACGGGCTTGCAGGTCACCTTAGCAGAGCAAAGGGCCTTCCTGTCAAACTTACTCGAGCACTGCTAAGGTCGAAGCGACCACCGTTGCTGTTAGTTTCGACTCTAAGGGCAATGCGGAAACTGCCCGATTTGAGGATGTTGAAAGCTGCGCTGTTCTGAGTCGCGCTAAGTTGAATGGTTGTACTAATTGCTTCGGTACCTCCAGAGGCCACGTTGAAACTCGTGCTACCGAGACCTAGGTCTCCACCGGCGTTGTCGTTCAGATTTGTATCGCTTTCAGGGGCTATCCTGATCTCGTAGCTTCCGGTCATGGGTATAGCTCCGGTGTTGGCCAGGCTACCTTGAATGCTCAACTGTCCCCGCTCAAGAATATCAAGGCTTGTGGGCAGGGGTACCAGTTGGCCCTCGAGGCTTGGGTAAACCACCAGGTAGTAGCCAGTTGGGATATTCAGACTGCGCTGGTTCTGTGGAATAAAGCTGAGGACATTGACGTTGATGACATAGCGAGTAGCAGCACTGCATCCCGCCAGCAGCAAGATCAGAGCAATAAGAGCAAGTCTAGGCATGTTTCACCTCAAAACCCCAAACCCAGGCTCAGAGCAATACCAAACACGGTGTTGCCCACAATGGGCGCACGGTGGGTGGTCAGGGCTGTATCGACCGTGAACCCGGGCCCCACAAACCCGGCTCCTAGCCCAAAGCAGAAGCCGTTATCGAAGCCCAGTCCGGCCCGGAAGCGGGCGGGCCCCAGGCTGTACTCGCCGCCCACCCGTCCATACAGGCTGGCCTCGTAGCCCAGATCGCCGCCTACCATCAAAGCGCCGACCTCGAGGGGTACGTAAGTAGCAGCGTTCAGGAAGAACGCCGGTACAAAGCCAAAGCTGCTACGCTCACCCTGTGCCGTGATGGGGTTGCTGGAGGTACCATTCCAGCGCAGCTCGGTACCGCTCCAGCGGGCAAACCCAAGGGCGTTGCGGATACCCAGGCCCACGGTCGTGCCCTGAGCTTCCATTACCACGCCGATATCGGCCCGGGCCCCAAAACCGTTGCCATTACCGGGAATGGTGTAAAACACGCTGCCCCGGTAAACCGGTGGCTGGTTGGGGTCGAACTGGCCCTGGGCATTGGTCTGGACACCCGCACTCAGGTTGCCCTCGAGGTAAGAGAGCCCATAAAAAGCCTCGCCCCGGGTGCCCACATACAACTTAGCTGCGCCGAAGTCGGGGATGGGTATATCGGGCAGCCGGGTGGCATAGCCAAAGCCCACACTGATGCCTGCTTGCGCTGTTCCGGTCAGGTTGAGGGCGTACTCGGTGTTGGGCTGAAGCTGACCGCTGCGCAGCGCCTGGCGAAGGGTGTTGTTGGGCGAAAGGCCCAGACCAAAGCCCCCCGCGAAAAGGCCGAAGTCGAGGTAGAGGTTGCTCCCCAGGGAAAGGGGAATCCGCAGCAGGGGGGCGGGAGTGAGGGCTATGTTGGAGGCCACCCCTGCAGGGGTACCAAGTCCAAAGTCGAGGTTGATGGGGTTGCCCTGGTAGTCGGTGATCTGGAGGCCCGTGGCATCTATGTTGATCTGAATTTCAGGGTACCCAGTGTTGGGGTTGATGAAGGCCCTCGAGGAGGCCGGGTTAATCAGAAACTCGTACGGACGGGTGAACTGGTCGTAGAAAGTCAGCACATCGAAGGGGCTGTTCTCACTGGTCAGGTTCGAAAGACCTCCCAGTGCGGGCAGGGGGTTGCTTTCGGGCCGCAATACCAGCCCTAGCAACCCAATGGGTAGTTGAAAACCCTGGTTAGCGCCATACATTTCCCCCGGAAAAGCCGCATAAGCCGGGTTGAGATAAGCCGCGCTGGGGCCTGGCAACACCAGACCGGCCATGCCCAGGCTGCGTACCCCCTGGGAGAGCCCGAGCCCTCCAACTGCAACGATAAGTATGTACATTAGGTGTCTCATACCGTTTTGTATTTTAGGGCCGCCGCTTTATCTCACTGGTTTACCCGTCACCAGTGGATGATAAAAGCAATGGGTTAAGGCAATGGCCAGGGCATCCGCCAGGTGGGTGGGTTTGGGCAACTTTTTAAGCCCCAGGATGGCCCGTACCATATAGGCTACCTGAGCCTTGTCGGCCTGGCCGTGGCCTACCAGGGCTTGCTTGACTTTGGGCGGTCCATAGCCGTAGACCGGAATGGCGAGTTGATCGGCGACCAGAAACACCGCCCCCATGGCCCAGCCCACCTTGTAGGCCAGCTCGTTTTGCCGGTAGAAAAACTGCTCCTCCACCGCTAAGGCCTGGGGCCGGTAGGTAGCGGCAACTTGGTACACCGCCCGGTAGAGCCGGCCTACGCGCGCCGGGGCCGGTTCTCCGTGGGTGGTCTTGATGACCTCGGCATGGAGCATCCGGGCCTGCTTGCCGACCTGCTCAACTACGCCCAGGCCCAGGTTGGTGATGCCGGGGTCAATGCCTAAGACAATCATGTCGAGGGTCAGAGGCCCGGGGTCGAGGGCTGCAGCGCTGGGCCTTCGACCCTGAACGGGCAACGCTAGTTGCCTCGTTTGGGTGGGTAGTCGCCGTCACCGTAACGGATAAAGGCGGGGATGTCGAAGTTGCCGATGTCCACGTTGCTGCTCGGGAAGTCCATCAGGGGCCGTCCCCCCGGCTTGGCAACCACTGCGCTCTCGTTGAAGCCTGCGGCAATCAGGATGACCCGCATCTCGTCCTGGGCTCGGTTGTCGTAGGTGAGGCCGTACAGCACATCCACATCCTCCATGCCGGTGGCCTCGCGGATATGTTCCACCACGCTGCTGGCTTCCATCAGCGAGATGTCCTCGTCACCCACCACGTTGATCAGGAGCTTGCGGGCCCCATCTACCGAGCGATCCAGCAGGGGGCTCTGGATGGCAGACTGGGCTGCTTCCATGACCTTGTTTTCGCCCCGGCCTGCCCCGATGCCCATCAAGACCTGGCCGGCGCCCGTGAGCAGGGTGCGCACATCGGCGAAGTCGAGGTTGATCTGGCCGGGCAGATTGATCACGTCGGTGATGCCCTTCACCCCGTGGTAGAGCACCCGATCGGCGATCATGAAGGCGTCCTTAGCGGAAACCTTTTTGTCCAGTGCATTGAGCAGGCGGTCGTTGGAGATGACCACCATGGCATCTACCTGTTCGCGCAGGCGTTTGATACCTTCCTCAGCAGCCCGCAGCCGCCGGGGGCCTTCCCAGGCGAAGGGGCGGGTGACGACCCCCACCGTGAGCGCACCCAGGCTTTTGGCAATTTCGGCCACCACCGGAGCGCTGCCGGTGCCGGTGCCGCCGCCCATTCCGGCGGTGATGAAGACCATGTCGGAGCCCTCGAGGTACTCGCCTACCAGTTCCTCGGCTTCCTGAGCCGCTTTCTCACCGATCTCGGGGTTGGCGCCTGCGCCCAGTCCACGGGTCAGTTTGTCGCCCAGTTGGATGCGTACGTCGGCCAGGCTGGTTGCCAGAACCTGGGCATCGGTGTTGGCGGCAATAAACTCCACGCCGGTGAGCCCTGACTCGATCATGCGATTGACCGCGTTATTGCCTGCGCCCCCAAGTCCGATTACCTTGATCTGCACGTCACCCATAATCTCTCCTGGTCCTCTCTGCTGGTGGCTAGAGTGCTTTGAGCCGTTACGAAAATACCCCTAAAAAAAGTTCTTGAACATCCCCTTGATGCGCTCCCACAGTCCACTCGCGACGCTGGCAGCACCTTCGGTGTTGAGGACAGGCTTGCTGACCGGGCTGGCTTTGCTACGGCTTGGGCGATGGCGGGGCAGGGGCGCCTGGGCGGCCAGATTGGCCGCATGACGAACCAGCCCCACCGCTGTCGAGTGCGTCGGCGAGGCCACCACATCGGTGAGCCCCTGCACGCCTAAGGGCTTGCCCAGCCGAACGGGCAGGTTGAACTGTTTGCGGGCCAGTTCTTCCAGGCCACGCACCATGCTGGCACCGCCGGTTACGATGACCTTGCCCACCGTGATTTCCAGCGGCCCTAAGGCTTCGTCCACGCTCTGGCGGGCCAGGTGCAGAATCTCGCGCAGGCGCGGGCGAATGATGCGGGCCAGGTCGGGGGCCTGGTAGGAGATTTGTGCGGCCCCCTCCTGGCTCACCTCCAGCACCAGTTCGGGGTCGGCCAGCTCGGGTAGGGCTGCACCGTATTTTTTGGCGACCCGCTCAGCTTCCTCTACCGGGATTTGCAGCAGTTTGGCGATGTCTTGCGAGACGTGGTCGCCACCCAGCGGAATGACCGCCGAGTGGGCCAGGCGGCCCTGACGGAACACGGCCACATCGGTGGTGCCCCCGCCGATGTCCACCAGCATCACGGTCATGGAGAGTTCCTCGGGCGAGAGTACGGCCAGCCCGGAGGCGTAGGCCTGCAGGACCATGCCTTGCAGGTCGAGACCCGCATCTTCGACCGCTTTGCGCAGGTTGGTGAGGGGGCCCTTGCTGCCCGCGACTAGATGAACGTCTACCTCCAGCCGCACCCCGGCCATGCCGATGGGGTCGCGGATGCCTTCCTGTCCGTCCACTCGGAACTCCAGGGGCAGCGCGTGGATGAGCTCGTAGTCGCCCTCGAAGGGATAGGCTTTGGCCTGTTCGATGGCCCGCTCGACATCGGTGGCCGAGATTTGCTGGCCCCGCCGGATGGCTGCTAGACCGTGGCTGGTCACGCTACGGACATGGGCCCCGGCTACCCCCACCCAGACCCGCTCGGCCTTGACCCCGGCCACCCGCTCGGCCTGGAAAATGGCCTGGCGGATGGACTCGGTGGTGCGCTCGAGGTTGGTGACCACGCCCCGGCGTAGCCCGTGTGAAGGCACGGTGCCCTCTCCGATGATGTCCAGGATGCCATCGGAAGAGAGTTCACCGATGACCGCAGTCACTTTGGTGGTTCCAACATCCAGACCTACAAGAATCATCGGCGAGCACTCACCCCCCAGGAATACACATAGATACGACTTTCCGGCGAAGCGCCGGGGTGCGCAAGAGGGTTGCTTGCGTCACTTTTGCCTATTCTGCGGGCTTTGGCCCAATCTTGCAACTCTCTGACGTTACTGCCCCAAACATTAAGGTTCGGTGCCAGGACCTGATAACCCGCGACACTATAGCGGATGCGCTTTGCATCTGGAAAAGTTTGAATCAGCAAAAGCAAATCGGCAATGGGAAGTTTGCCCCGCCCCTCGAGCACCGGGCTTCGCGCTGGCGCACCCGGCAACAACACGCCATCGGCGCTCAGGCCATAGCGCTCCTGGCCCTGAACAAGATTGGCGATGGAGGTGCGCTCCTCCAGCACAATGCGCAACCGGCCCGGCGCGGGGCGCTCGAGCAGGGCCGATTTGACCCAGGGGTTTTGCTGCAGGGGCTCTAGCCTGGAGGGCCAGGCCCACAGCCACGGACGCCCCGGCTCGAGGCCGGTTAGCCGCTCGATCTCGGCCCGCGAAAGCTGCCGGTTGCCCACCATCTCGACCTGCTCGATGGGCAGCACCACATACGAACCCACCGCCAGCGAGGCCAGCAGCAGGGCAATCAAAACCGCTCGGATCATCCCCACCTCCTTTCTGCCTGGAACGTTCGGGCAACGCTCAGAGACGTTGACCTTCCTTTGGTTAGGCGGTTGCAACCCACGGGGGGTGTGGGGCCCTGGGCATTCCCAACCCCCCAACGCGCCTGCGCTACCATGCGCGTTCTCATCGGCTCACCTCCGCCTCGGCGGGCGTGATCTCGCCCCAGATCTCCCACTCAACCTCCAACGGCAGCACGGCCTGTACCTTGCGGATGAGGGTATACATCTCGGCGGCGGTGGCCCCGCCGAGGTTGACCAGGAAGTT
>CALFDH010000169.1 GCA_937950405.1 uncultured Meiothermus sp. | reverse complement strand
GCAGGCAGGTTGAGCTTCATGAGGCTTACCCCTTGAGCAGGCGCATCGCGCTTGAACTCGGCTAAGGCCAGGCCCCCGGCGCGCACCTCGCTGCCGTCTGGACGAACCAGGGCCAGATCGGAGACGTAAAACTTGAGCAACTCGATCTGGTAGCGCAAACCCTGGGGGGTCTGGTAGGTTTGGCCGAAGCGCAGGGGTTGGTCGCCCACCCGTAGGTTGAGTTTGAGCTCGACCGGCGCAGCCATGCCGCTGGCTAAGAGTAGCGTAAACAGAAAAAACCAACTCTTCATATGCGGCCTCATTGGACTCAGACTAGCCAATTTGACAAAAATTTTCGTGTGAAACGAGGCTTAACGCCCAACGTTCAGAATGTACTCGAGGGTCTTTTCGGGCAGCTCCAGCTCAATCTTCCAGTCGCCCGGTTTACGGGCCAGCAGGGCAAAGTGATACTGCGATTTGTAAAAGGGAGGCAAGCGTTCTTCCAGCACCTCTGCACCCAGTTCGGCCCGCAGCCGGATGGTCGGGCCTTCCTCCAGTAACCCCCCCTCCGCATCGCGCAGATCCAGGTAGAGGTGAATGAACCTGGCCTGACTAAAGAGCTGCCCTACAAACTTACGATCCCCGCTGGCCTCGGCAATGTTGATGAGGTTGGGTGTGGCCTGACCGGGGGTCGGGGGGGGCTCAGTAGTGGACAAATAACCGCTCGCCAACAGCACCCCGAAGATGAGTAGGGCCTCGAGGCTAACGGTGTGTAGACCCCGGGTTCGCTTGGCGGCCAGACGCGGCATCAGCCAGAAGCGGTTTACCGCAGCCAAACCCAGCACCAGCACGACCAGGGCCAGCTTAAGCAGGAGACGCTGGCCATAGACACTCGACCAGAGGTTGGCCAGCCCGCCCAGCATATGCCAGGAAAGATACCCCCCCATCAGTGAAACCAGCGCCACCGAGACCAAGCCCAGCTTGGATAACCGGCGGATGGCCCGAACCACCGGCTCAAAGCGAGTACCCGGCCAAACCACTGCCAGGGCCAGCAGCCCACCGGCCCATACCACCCCAAAACCCAGGTGCAGCAGATCGGCCAGGAGGCGTAGGGCGCTGGCTGAGCCCGCGTGACCGGTCACGCTAACGGTGATCATCAGGCCCAGGCCCAGCCAAGGATAAATCCATCGATCCCAGCGAAACCAGCCCAGCGATAGCGCCAGCAAGCAGACCAGCAAGACCAGCCGGGCAAGGGTATATTGTCCTGGGCGGGTCTCGAGCAGATAGCTGCCCGCCAAGGAGGTGTCCCCCAGCATCCAGGTCAGGTGGTAAACGCCGTACAGGCTAGCCGCAACTGAAAGCAGAAATCCGGTTGAGAGCATGTACCACAGGCGCCAGCGCTGACCTCGAGCCGCCTCCGGGCCCACGTAGCGAGCGAACACCCCGGCCCCCAGAAGCATAAATACCCCCAGGTACAGCGCGGCCCGCAGCAGCGACTGGGTACTATCGTGCTCATGAGGCATGGCAGAGAGTGGGTCCAGCGCAGCCGAACTAAAGGCCCGAGGCTACTTGCATATGGACATGGGTATCTCTGTGGCCTGTGTTTATGCGACACAGACTGGGCTCAAGGCTTGTAAACAAACACGAAATAGCCCGGCTCAGCATGTCCATCAACCCCCAGCACCTTCCACATCACCACGTAAGCCCCTGGCGCGAGCCCCGGCTTGAGCGAAAGCGAGACGCTTTGCGCGGTGCGGGCACTGGTGCTTACGCCACTATCTATACGCCGGGCCGCATCGCCTTTGAGGACAAGCACCTCGCGCACCAGGGGTTGGGCCAGCCGGCGCAACCGGGTAGAGCTGCTCCAGGCCTCTTGCGGCGCATTGAGCGGATATACCTTGAAGGTCGAGAGCTTGACCTCTACTGCCTGGGTAAAGTTGATGACCACCGATCTGGGGGCGGTTTTAACCGTAGCGCCTGCGGCGGGCACAGAACTTTTGTAGTCGGCATGGGCCATTGCGAGACCCAAGCAAAGCAGTCCGGCAAAAACTAACCTTTTCATCTCTCCTCCTGAGCGGAATCCAGAGGCAACACAGTCGAATCACGGTCGGTTCGGGCGTCTATGGAGGCTTCGGAATTGGGTTTCAGGATCAGCGCCCGGGCATTGCGTCCGTTTCGCCGCTGCCGCGGCTAAAAGACCGCCAGGTGAATAACTGTACTGCCAAACCAGCCAAGCTAAAGTCCAAATCGCCTCTTGGGGTAGGCGAACTTATACCTGATGTCGCAGCGCAGCAGGCACCGGAGGCCCTCGAGCTGCTATAGCCTTCAGAAAAGCGTCCCTGGCCCGGCCCCCCCCATACCAAATTTGCAGTGAGAAGCTCAAAAACCACGCCACCCCAGGCTCGGGCGCCGGGGAGGGCAGAAGCAACAGCAAAAAGCACAGCGGGCAGTGGTTCTGGTGGTCATGGGTTGAGCTCGAGTCGCCATGAACCGGCGGGTGATGCGTAACCGGGATAGACTCTGCCGGATACATCACCATCCCGCGCAAACCAAACAAGAGCGAGGCCAGCAGAACCACCACCACCAACCCAATCACCAGGGTGCGTGGGGCAGTTGCCGACCTATCGGTATATGCAGTCACCTGAATATCAATGTACTCCAAAGAGTTGTTTAAGACTGGGATTTCTAAAACATAAAGCGCTGCTTCAGAACCATTTCGCTTCAAGAAAGCTTTGTCCTGGACATCACGCTTACCCCTGGATGGGCGGTCTGGTTCGCAAAAGCGCCATTAGGTTACAGGTGGTCAAATCTGCCGAATCAGACCCTCGCGCACCAGCTCATGCAATACTTCCGGTTTGGCATCGCCGGCACGTCCTTCCACAATGGCTTTGAGGGCCAGGAGCGCCTCCGGCTCGCCCCGTTTGAGCTGCAAATGCAGGTCGCT
>CALFDH010000168.1 GCA_937950405.1 uncultured Meiothermus sp. | reverse complement strand
GCCCACGAACCACTGATGATCCGGGAAGTTCCACTGAAGTACCTGGCCAAAAGGCTGGAACCAGTGAAACTGCCGGGCCTGCTCCCCCCAGAACGCCTCGGGGTCTTGCAGGCTGCGGTTGTATTCGGCCCAGAAGTCCGGAACATTGGCATTTTGGCGTAAGTTGGCGGGGGCTTCGTAGCTGACCTTGGATTTTAGCAATTGCTCGAGTTCCATGGGGCCTCCTGAGGGTTTATCTTGGCAGAGGGAGCGAGGGACAAATGCCGTTTGTCGTCGGGCAGTTCAAGGGTTGGCAGAGTATCACCCGGACTGTGCCAGCTGGCTAGCGCTCGAAGCGGCCTTCATGGTTCTAGCGTGGAGAGGTCGCCCGGATCGGCCCCCAGTTCCTGGGCCTTGAGCAGACGGCGGAGGATTTTGCCGCTCTTGGTTCGCGGCAACTGGTCTATGATTTCGACCTCGGTTTGCAGGCTGACGCTGCCGAGCTGTCGTCTGAGGTGGCTCGAGAGCTTGACGGCCAGTATTTCGCGCACCTGGGGGCTGGCCTCGCGGGTTTTGAGCACCACGTAAACCTTGATCACCTCACCCCGCTCGTGGTGGGCTATTCCCACCGCAGCCGCCTCGGCTACTGCCGGATGAGTCAGCATAGCGCCCTCGATTTCCGCTGTGCCAATGCGCAGTTCCCCGGCCTTGATCACATCATCCGAACGCCCCAGCAGGGCCATATACCCCTCGCTGTCCTGCACGGCGATGTCGCCTGTGGCGTAGCAGCCGGGAATGCGGCTCCACTGCTCGGCGTAGCGCTCGGGGTTGTTCCAGAAGGTTCGCATGAAGTGGGGGAAGGGCTTGCAGATGACAAGATGTCCCTTCTGACCCGGCGGCAACACGCGCCCCTGTGCATCAACAACCCGCATCTCCACCCCCGGCAGAGGGAAACCGGCCTTGCCCGGCTTGGCCGGCATACAGACCGGGGTGGAAAGGCAGGGCCCGCCGGTCTCGGTTTGCCACCAGTTGTCCACCACGTGGGCCAGGTTCCTGGTAGCCCAGTGCCAGACCTCGGGGGCCAGATACTCGCCCACGCTGGCCACCAGGCGCAGGTCGGAGAGCCGGGCGTTCTGAGCCCATTCGTCGCCATGCTTGCGCAGGGTGCGTAGCCAGGTGGGGCTGATGATAAGCACATTGACCCCGCACTCTTCCAGGGTCTCGTAGAACCCGCTGGGGTCGGGGTAGTCGAGCCGTTCGGCCCGCAGCACGGTGGTTAGCCCTTCGAGCAGGGGCGCATATAGGCCGTAGCTGTGCCCCACAATCCAGGAGAGGTCGGCGGTGGCCCAGGAGATGTCGCCCTCTTTGAGGTCAAACAGGGTACGCAGGTGGTAGGTGATGCCCACCATGTAGCCCCCGTGCACATGCACCACCCCTTTGGGCTTCCCGGTAGAGCCGGAGGTGTAGAGAATGAAAAGCGGGTGTTCGCTGTCTACCGGCAGGGCGGGGGTGGTGGGCTGGTGGGCCTCGATCAAGTCCCAGAACTCGAGGGGCCGGTAGGTACCTCCGTGGCTGAACCAGAGTACCGGCACCTCCAGACCCTGGGTAGCCTCCTCAATCAAACTGGCGAAAGAAAGTGTGCGCCCGCCCTGGTACATCCGGTCGGCGGCCACCAGCAAGCGGGCCCCGGTGTCCTGCAAGCGTTCGCGCAGGGCCTGACTACCTAACCCCGCAGGAACCGCCACGTGTACCGCCCCGATGCGGGCGCAAGCCAAAAAAGTCAGGGCCATTTCCAGGCCGGTAGGCATATAGACGGCCACCCGGTCGCCCGGCTGAATGCCCAGTGAAAGCAGTCCACCGGCCAGGCGGGCGGTCAGGTCGCGCAGTTCCCGGTAGGTGAGTTTATGTACTGCGCCGTCGCCCGCCAGCGCAATCAGGGCCAGTTGGTTGCGGCGGGGACCGTCGGCATGGCGATCCAGGGCGTTGTAGGCAATGTTGGTCTTTGCGCCCACAAACCAGCGGTGGTGCGGCAGATTGAGCTCCCGCACTTGCTTCCAGGGGCTGAACCAGTGAAAACGCTGGGCCCACTCGCCCCAGAAAGCCTCGGGGTCCTCGAGGCTCCGCCGGTATTCGGCGAGGTAGTCCTGCAGGTTGGCGTTTTGCACCAGCGGCCTGGGCGGCCATATGGCCTGCTCCTCGCTCGAGGAACACAGGCAGGGAGGCTCCTGGGGCGGAAACGACCGGGGCTCGGCCCTGGGATGGCTCGAGGCCGACAGGTGTGAGCTTGCTGTGTCCTGAGGAGGGTCTGCCTCACTGGGTGAGCCTCGTCTGACGCTCGAGGCCGCCCTGGCCACCTCCTGCACGGCCTGAACCAGCCGGGTGAAGGCATAGGGAAACCGCCTCGAGGGCACCACCACCCCGAAAGCCCCTATCACCTGCCCGTCCTTGCCGAAGATGGGTGCGGCCAGCCCCGAAATGCCGTCGGTGTGCTCTTCAATCTCCACCGCAAAGCCCATCTGGCGTACCTTAGTAAGCTCTTCCTCGAGGGTCAGGGGGTCGGTGATGGTGAGGTGGGTAAAAGCCTTGAGATTCTGAAAATGAGCGGTCTGGGCTTCAGCATCCAGAAAAGCCAGAACAGCCTTACCCATGGCCAGGGCGTGGAAACCCTCGGTAATCTGGTCGTCCACGCCGGCCAGCTTGGGTAAACCCTGTCGGCCCCGGGTGGTCAGACGCAGCTTACCTTCGGGGGTTAGCTGCGCCAGGTAGGTTCGCTCGCGGGTGCGTAGGTAGAGTTCCTCGAGCGCATCGGATAGCTTTTCGGGCTCGGCCAACGGGGCGCGGCTCGGGGCCAGGGCGTTTTTGGAGAGCCGATAAGCGCTGCCATCCCGTTCGGCGAAACCTTCCGAGACCAGACTGGCCAGGAGCGCATAAGCAGTCGAGAGGCTCTTGCCCAGAAAGGCCGCAAGCTGCGGGGCCTCGACGCCTTCTGGGTGCTGGGCCAGGTAGGCCAGCACGCGCAGCGCAGCCTGAACGGTGGTGAGTTTGCGACTTTGTGCCATAAACCTCTAGAAGAACTGAAGCTGCATATCTCGATAGAGCGGCCTGAAAATTGTAGTTGGCGCTATTGTGGCGGGGTGTTCACAGGCTGTCAAGTAACCGACAAATTCCTACCATTTCCAAACCAGGTTTTTTCTTGACGGGGTGTGCTGTAAAGCCTATGCTCACCGTAAAAAGGCTAGCCCAGGCCAGATGTCAGGTTTGTTTCTTGCTGCCAGAAAGGAATGTTATGGAAAAAATTGAAACCGTCTTGAAAGAAGACCGGGTCTTTGAACCCTCCGAAGCCTTCAAACGTTCGGCCCGCATCAACCAGCTCGAGGCCTACGAGGCCCTCTACCGCGAAAGCCTCGAGCAGCCCGAGCAGTTCTGGAGCCGGGTGGCCTCCGAGCTACACTGGTTCAAACCCTGGGATAAGGTGCTCGAGTGGAACCCCCCCAACGCCAAGTGGTTCATCGGCGGTAAAACCAACCTATCTTATAACTGTCTTGATCGGCACCTGGTCGAGAGGGGTAACAAAGCCGCCATCGTCTTCGAGGGGGAGCCGGGCGACTCGCGCATCCTGACCTACCAGCAGCTCCACCGCGAGGTGAGCAAGTTCGCCAACGTGCTCAAGGGGCTGGGGGTACAGAAAGGCGACCGCGTCACCATCTACCTGCCCATGATTGCCGAGGCCGCCATTGCCATGCTGGCCTGCGCCCGCATTGGCGCGGTGCATTCGGTGGTGTTTGGGGGTTTTTCGGCCTCGGCTCTGGCCGACCGCATCAACGATGCCCAGGCCAAGGTGCTCATCACCGCCGACGGCGGCTGGCGGCGCGGGAGCGTGGTGCCCCTTAAGGCCAACAGCGACGAGGCCTTAGCGGACGCCAAGTCCATCGAGAATGTGGTGGTCGTTCAGCGCTGCGGCAACGAGGTACACATGGAGCCGGGCCGCGACCACTGGTACCACGAGCTCATGGTTAATGCCTCGCCCGACTGCCCGCCCGAGCCCATGGACGCCGAAGACCCGCTATTTATCCTCTATACCTCGGGTTCTACCGGTAAGCCCAAGGGGGTGCTGCACACCACCGGCGGCTACTCGGTTTACACCTACCTGACCGCCCGATACATATTCGATCTCAAGGACACCGACACCTACTTCTGTACCGCTGACGTGGGCTGGATTACCGGCCACAGCTATGTGGTGTATGGGCTCTTGCAGAACGGGGCCACCACCCTCATGTACGAAGGGGCCCCCAACGCCCCGGATGAGGGTCGGATCTGGAACATCATCGAAAAATACAGCGTGAGCATCCTCTACACCGCCCCCACCGCTATCCGCGCCTTCATGAAGTGGGGCGAGCAGTGGCCCCTCAAGTACAACCTGAGCAGCCTGCGTCTCCTGGGCTCGGTGGGAGAGCCCATCAACCCCGAAGCCTGGTTGTGGTATTACAGGGTAATCGGCAAGGAGCGCTGCCCTATTGTGGATACCTGGTGGCAGACCGAGACCGGCGGCATCATGATTACCACCCTGCCCGGGGTGCACCCCATGAAGCCCGGCCACGCTGGCAAGCCCTTTTTTGGCGTGCAGCCCGAAATCGTGGACACCACCGGCCAGCCCGTCAGCAACCCCGATGAAGGCGGGCACCTGATCATCCAGAAACCCTGGCCCTCCATGCTGCGTACCGTCTGGGGCGACCCCGAGCGCTTCGAGCGGCAGTATTTTGCCCAGTACCCCGGCAACTACTTCACCGGCGACGGGGCCCGGCGCGATGCCGACGGCTATCACCTGATTCTGGGTCGGGTGGACGACGTGCTCAATGTTTCGGGCCACCGCCTGGGCACCATGGAAGTGGAGAGCGCCCTGGTCTCGCACCCTGCGGTGGCCGAGGCGGCGGTGGTGGGCCGCCCCGACCCCATCAAGGGTGAGGGGATTGTGGCTTTCGTAACCCTCAAGACCGGCCAGACCCCCAGCGCCGAACTGGCCAAGGAGCTCAAGGCCCACGTGGTCAAGTCCATTGGCGCCATTGCCCGCCCCGACGAGATTCGCCTGACCGACGCCCTGCCCAAGACCCGCTCGGGCAAGATCATGCGCCGCCTGCTGCGGCAGGTGGCCTCGGGCGAGGAAATTAAGGGCGATACCAGCACCTTAGAAGACCGGGCGGTGGTGGAGCGGCTCAAAGCAACGCCCGCACAATAAAGCGTTTTAGCCGCGTTGGTCGTCATGATTTTGCAAGGCTTATCGCAAACTTCACAGACGTTGCCGCCCCTCCGGGCGGCAGTTATCTTGTTCGGAATCCAGGCGTCTTGACCCTGAGCGGCTCAATCTTTGTAACGAACTTGTGGCGGCAAAAACCAGCTCAAAGCAGTTTTTTGCCGCTCGAGGATCGCTGGGTTCTGCTCTGGCCAAATCTCTATAGCTACACCCAAGGCGCAGACCTCGGAGCACTCGGCCCATGGTGGTGTTGCTTGATAGGCCCAATTAGACAAACGCAGGCTCAACAAGATGGCTTTTCTCTGGTTGGATGGGGTTGCCCATACAGCAACCTTTTTTACTCATCCTCGGTGCTCGCAACCGTTTCTCTACGCCCGGCTTTCCACTCGAGCCCCGCCCAGATCAGGCTTTCCAGGTCGCCGTCGAGCACGTTCTCGGGGTCGTGGCGCATCTCGCCGGTGCGGTGGTCTTTGATGTAGCGCTTGTCCAGCACGTAACTGCGGATCTGGCTGCCCCACTCGATGGGTCGGCTTTCGCCTTTAATGCGGGCCAGCTCCTCCTGCTTTTTCTTGAACTCGATCTCGAAGAGCTTGGAGCGCAGGATGTTCAGGGCCATCTCTTTGTTTTTCTGCTGGCTGCGCGTGTTCTGGCACTTTACGATGATGCCGGTGGGCAGGTGGACAACCCGCACCGCTGAGTCGGTGGTGTTCACGCCCTGGCCGCCCTTGCCCTGCGAGCGCATCACGTCAATGCGTAGGTCTTCGGGGGCAATCTGGACGTCAACCGACTCGTCGATCTCGGGCATCACCTCCAGCGCGGCAAAACTGGTCTGGCGTTTGCCCTGGGCGTTGAAGGGGGAGGGCCGCACCAGACGGTGTACCCCGGCCTCGGGGGACATCAGACCAAAGGCGTTCTCGCCCCGCACGATGAACTGTGCGTAATCAATGCCGGCCTCGGCCCCCGGCTCCAGGTCGATCAGCTCCAGGGTAAAACCGTGGCGCTCGGCGAAGCGGGTGTACATGCGGTAGAGCATCTGGGCCCAGTCGCAGGCCTCGGTGCCTCCTGCGCCGGGTTTGATGGTCACGATGGCGGCGTTTTCGGCGTAGGGGAAGGAGAGCAGGGTCTGGTGGTAGAGGTCCTCGAGCTCCCTCCCGGCACGCTCGAGCTCGGGTTGCATTTCTTCTTGTTCTTGTGGGGAAAGCTCCGGCCACAGCTCCAGAAGACCCTCGAGGTCAGACTGCAGCCGTTTGAAGCCGTCCACCACCTTGCGCAGCTGGGCCGACTCCTGCGAGACCTTGCGGGCGTGGGCCGGGTCGTCCCAGAGGCGGGGGTCGTTGATTTGTTGCTCGAGTTCGCTCAGGCGGGCTTCTTTGCCGGCGATGTCAAAGATACCCCCGAAGGGCCTCGAGCCGGTGTTGTAGGGTCTGCAAATCCATAGCACCTGAGTGTAGGGTTTCTGGGCCTCTACGTCAAACGCCGGAGGCCCCAGATGCTGACCATGGGTAAAAGGCTCTACCAAATCATTTCAAAAGCGGCTCAGAATCTGACAGGTCACGCATTTGCAAAACTCGCACCACCGTGCTCTTCGCTGACGTGGTCACTCACGAAAATGAGAGCATTCTGCGCCCAAACGTATGTTGCACACCCTGGTGTGGGCCGGAACGGGTGCTTGGATTTCGAGTTTCCAGGTGGCCACAGTCCTGTCTAGGACAAAACCACTTTGATGTTGGATGGCTCATAATGCGTGAAGGGCGTTTCAGTCAGCCGCTAAAGCCAGCTCGGGTGTCTGTACGCCCACCTGCGCACCCAGGCTCCGCAGGCGGTTTTCGATGTCGTCGTAACCCCGCTCAATGTACTGCATACCGGCGATGTGGCTCTCGCCCTCGGCGGCCAGCGCGGCAATGATCAGCCCCCCACCCGCACGAATATCACGGGCTTCAACGGCGGCTCCGGTCAGTTGACGCCCCTGAATCATCAAAGTGCGCTCCTTCAGGATTACCTCGGCGCCCATGCGGGCGAGCTCACTGGCATGGGTAAAGCGATCCGGGTAGACCCGGTCGGAAACCAGCGAGGTGCCGTGTACGGTGGCCAGATAGGCTGCGGCCGGGGGTTGCAGGTCGGTAATGAAGCCGGGATACTCACGGGCTTCGATGTTGAAAGGCTGGGGGTGGGCGGTGGACTCCAGGTGAATCCAGTCCTTGCCGGTGGTGATGTGGTGGCCCGACTGGATTAGTTTGTCCAGGACGGCATCCATGTGAAAGGGCTCCACGTTGGTAAGGGTGATGGAGCCCCGGGTAGCGGCGGCTGCAAACAGGTAAGTGCCGGCCTCGATTCGGTCTGGGATTACGCTGTAGCGAACTCCGCGCAGGCTCGACTTGCCCTTGATGTGCAGGATGCTGCTGCCGATGCCCTTGATTTCGGCGCCCATTTGGGTCAAGAAGTGGCACAGGTCTACAATCTCGGGCTCCTGCGGGGTGTTGACCAGTACCGCCTCGCCCCCCAAGGCGGCGGCCATCAGGGCCTGCTCGGTACCGCCTAGGGTGGGCAGGTCGTAAACCACCCGGCCCGAGGCGGGTTTATGCCGCCTTGCGGTGTAGGCCACGCCCTGTTCGGTAATTTCGGTGCTGACCTCTAAGCCGAGGGCGCGCAGGGCCTTGATATGCTGGTCTACCGGGCGCTCGGCAAAATTGCAACCCCCCGGCAGGGGCACGGTACCCTCACCGGCCCGGGCGGCCAGCGCGCCCAGCACATTGAAGCTGGCCCGCATTTTGCTGACGAGCTCGAGGGGAGCCTGGGTGGAGAGAATCTCCGGGGTGTGCAGGTGCAGGGTGCGGCCCTCCCAGGCGTGGCGGGTGCCCAGGTGCCCTAGAAGCTCGAGTAAAACGTCAATATCCCGTAGGCGTGGAACCTCGGTCAAGGTCACCGGCTCGTCGGTGAGCAGGCTGGCGGCCATGAGCTTTAGAGCGGAGTTTTTGGCTGGAAAAATACGAAGTTCGCCGCTTAGGGGGATTCCGCCGCGAATAATAAGAGTTCGATCCATACTGGGACTCATCTCCTGGTTACTACCGAGTATCTTTGAACATGTTACACACGATACTCACCATGAGCATAGTAAGTTAGAATCGTATTGTCAAGCACAAATGTAACGTGCTAAAGTTTAGTCAGAAACGCATACGAGTATTCTACCGTTACCATACTCGTACAGCTCCAGCGTGTATCGGTTATGCCCAAAAAAGAAAAAAAACGTTTGCAGGTAGTTATCAGCGATGATCAGGACGCACTCCTGACCAGGCTGGCCTACGAGCTTTCCAGCCCCGAGCAGTTGGTTTCCAAGTCCGAAGTGGTGCGCCTGGCCATCGAAAAACTGGCCGACGGGATGGAAGAGGGTCAGCAAAAAGCGCAGCTCAAGGAGCTGTTGAAGCGGCTCGAGGCCGAAGAAGAGTAAGCTTACACTATCTTCGGGAACCAACTTTCAACGATACACAAGTCGGGAGTTGGGGGTGGGAGGTGGATAGAGGGCTTGTAACCGCTGGCCCCTACCCCCTAGCTCTTGCGCCCTGCCTCACAGCTACTACCGTGTGCTTCGACCTAATACCAAATCTGCTCAGAAGTGACCCAAAAGCGATATACAAGTCCCTCGGACGCGCCCCCTGGCGCGGCAAGTAAGGGGCGCGTTAGCGCCGCTCACGCGCAGAGTTGGTATAAGCTGGTTCTGACCCATCACAGCCCGGCCTTCCCTGGGCGCAGCACCCCCCCCTTGAGCCGCCCCCAGCCCAGGCCAAAAGCGCCTACTGGGGTTTGTAGTGTAACCAGGTACCAGCCCTCCGGCCCTTCCGCAGAAATGGGCTGGCCCAGGGCAAAGGGAAGACCTCGAGGGTCATCGGCATCCATGACCAGCGTTTTCTTTACCTGGCTGGGCGGGAGGTGGTGTGCCAAGGGCTTTCCAGGCAAGAACCGGCCTGAATCCTTGCGCTGGCCCACGCGGGCTTCCCCCAGGTAGAGCCCCGGCGCTGGGGCCCGAATGCCCGCCAGGCTGGGTAGCCCAGGCGGCAGCAGGTAGAGGTGCCCGGCGCGCTCCATGATTTCCCCCGTAAGGCTCACGCGCAAATGTTCCTCACTCCAGGCTTGCCACAGCGCCCGCGTCTCGCGGGACAGAGGGGCGGCGCGCTCGAGCGCGGGGTTGCTTTCATGGCCCTCGGTTTTGCGGAGCCTGGCCAGAAAATGCCCCTCGCCCCGCAAAAGGTGGGGCCACAGTCGGGCGGTTTTGGCCAGGGCCGGGTTGCCATCGCCCCAGGCCGGAACCCCTGGTGCAAAGGAGGGGTGGATGCGGGCTTCCTCGGGGGCCCAGCCCGGACTGCGCAGGAATTCCGCAATCACCTGCTCGTTTTCCTCGGGGGCAAAGGTGCAGGTAGAGTAAACCAGCACCCCGCCCGGGCGCACCAGGTCTCCGGCGGCAGCAAGCAGGCTTTTTTGCACCCGCGCGGCCCGCGCCGGGGCTCCCGGCCCCCAGTGGCGCACCACCTCGGGGTCCTTTCGAAACATTCCCTCACCCGAGCAGGGCGCATCCAGCACCACCCTGTCGAAGTAGGCGCCCCATTGCTCGGCCAGTTTTTCGACAGACGCCGAGACCACCGCCAGACGGGCTCCCCAGCGCTCCACGTTTTCCAAAAGCCCGCGAATGCGGCTGCTATCAATTTCGTTGGACACCAAAAGTCCCTGGCCCTGCATGCGGGCGGCCAGGTGGGTGGTTTTGCCGCCGGGGGCGGCGGCCAGGTCCAGCACGCGCTCGCCTGGTTGGGGGTCGGCCAGCGCCCCCACGGCCTGGGCCGAAGGCTCCTGAATGTAGTAGAGGCCGGCGTAGTAATACGGGTGCGGGCCGGGGCGGGCCTCGGCGGGGTAGTAGAAGCCCTCGGGCGACCAGGGAATAGGCTCCAGCGGCCAGGGGCTTATCTGCAAAAGCTGTTCGGGGGTTAGCTTGAGGGTATTTACCCGCAGGCCGTAGCTGCGGTCGGCGCCGGTAAGGGCTCGCAGGAAGTTGGGAAAATCCTCGCCGAGCAGGTCGGACATGCGGGACAGAAAGGCTTTGGGCAGCACAACGCTTACAATGCTAACCGATGTCTATCGTGGCTATCGGCACAGACATTGTAGAGCTAGAGCGGCTCCGCCGGGTCTGGGAGCGGCATCCCGAGCGGTTTTTGGAGCGCCACTTCGCCCCTCCCGAAATCGCCTACTGTCTGGCCAAGGCCGACCCGGTTCCTTCGCTGGCGGCTCGCTTTGCGGCCAAGGAAGCCTTTCAGAAGTGCTGGCCGGCGTCTTTTGGCTGGCTCGAGGTCTGGGTTGAGTCAGAAGGCCGCAAACCCCGACTGCAACTGGCCCCCCGGCTGCAATCGGTGATGATGGCAGAGCGCCTTAGTGCCCACCTTTCGCTGGCCCACGAAAAAAACTATGCCATAGCGGTGGTGCTGCTGGAGCGGCAGCCGGCCTGATACCAAAGCTGCCCAAAAGTGACCCAAAGGCGATATACAAGTCCCACGGACGCGCCCCCTGGCGCAGCAAGTGAGGGGCGCGTTTAGCGCCACTCACGCGCAGTGTTGGTATGAGACCGCCCGGCATCAGCGCCCGCTCAGCGAGGCTTCTAGAAAAGCCATGGTTCTTTGGGCAATCTGCTCCCAGCCGGCTTCTGGGGGGATGGCGGCGGGGTTGTCGCCGCGCTGAGGGCCATAGCCGCCGAAACCGGCATGATTGAGGCCGGGGATGGTTTGCTGCTGGGTGCCTTGTGGAAATTTACTCTGACTGGCGCTGAGCTGCTCCTGTCGGATCACCCCGTCTTTTTCGCCAAACAGGGCCAGGGTGGGCAGGGTTTTGCTCGAGAGGTCGTTCTGGGGATAGGCGGCCCACATCACCAGGGCTTTAACGCCGGGGTTGCTGTCGGCGAAGTTGGAGGCCACTACCCCCCCCAGGCTATGACCTCCCACCGCCCAGGGCAGGTCGGGCGCCTCGGCGATGGCCTGGCGGGCCTTGCCTTGCTCGGTGACGGCCAGGTTAAAGCGCACCTGGAGCAGCGCCACCCGGTACCCCCCCTGGGCAATCCGGCGCATCACGGGGGCATAGGCCTGGGGCTCTACCAGACCCCCCGGATAGAAGGCCAGCCCGCCCTTGACCAGCCCTTGCGGCAGGAAGACCCAGCCGTAGGGGGTGGCGCGTACCTGCACCTGGGCATCGGTTTGCAGGGCCGCCTGGGCAGCCTGGTTTGCCGGGTAAGGTTTGAGGGCCTGCCGGGTGTACCAGACCATGGCCCCGGCAAAAAGCAGCAGACCTCCAAAGAAAACCAGCCAGAAAACACGGTATTTGCTCATAAATGCGTAGCGAACCGGAGACAGGGCATAGGGGTCAGCCTGGGCGTGTTTTAGTCCCCCACCGCCGGGGCGGCACTCAGGGCAGCGGTGCGCTCCTGGCGCATCTTCTCGTAGCGTTTGCGCTCAAACAGGTAAAACGCAGCCGGCACCACAAACAAGGTCAGCAGCATGGAAACCGAGACCCCGCCCAGGATGATGATGCCCAGGGGCTTGCGGAACTCCGAGCCTTCGCCAGCCGCAACGATGAGGGGTATGGAGATCATCAGCACCGTCAGGGTGGTCATCAGGATGGGGCGCAGACGCAGCCGGGCCGCCTCCACCAGGGCATCGTAGAGGGGCTTTTCGCGGGCCTCGCGCACCGCAAAGTCCAGCAGCAGGATGGCGTTTTTGGTGACCAGGCCAATCAGAATGACCACGCCCAGCACCGATACCACATCCAGACCGCTTCTAAAAAAGTAGAGGAACCAGAAGGCCCCCACCAGCGCAAGCGGCACCGGCAGCAGCAGGTAAAGCGGGTAGCGGAAGGTGTTGAACTGGCTCGAGATCACCAAAAAATTGAGCAGGAGGGCCAGCCCAAAGGCAATGGGGGCGCTGCGGGCCAGGTCGCCCACAAAAGCAGTGGAGCCTTGGGTCTCAAGCCGTACCCCATCGGTAAAGACCCCGGCCTTTTCCAGCTCCTGGCGCACCAGGTTGGAAAGCTGGAAGGTGCCGACCTCGGTGCTGGGCGCACGGTTGGCGTTGATACCGGTGGAGAAAGCCTGGTTAGTGCGGGAAAGCTGCGCGGGGGTCTGGCGGTTTTCGAACTGCCCTAGGCTCCCCAGGGGCAGGGCGCTACGCAGGGCCGGGGCGGTGACCGGAAGCGAGAGCAGGCTGGTCTGGTCGGGCACCAGGCGCGGGTCGGCCTTGACCACGATGGGAATATCATCGCCGCCGGAGCGCAGGTTGCCGGCCTCGGTGCCGGCATTGTAGATGCGCAGGGTCTGGGCGAGATCGTTGGGGGTCAGGCCGGTGCCCTGGAGCTTGTTGGGGTTGGGCACCAGTACCCGCTCGCTGGCGGTCTCCTCGAGGCTGCTGCGCACATCAATGAGGTAGGGGAGCTGCCGCATAACCTGGAGGGCCTGGCGGTTCTTTTCGGCCAGCAGCGCGGGGCTGGGGGCGGTTAGGGTGTACTGCAGGTCGGCAGCGCCACCCGGCCCCCCTTCCGGCACGGTCACCCGCAGGTCGGCCTCGGGGCGGTCGGCCAGGAGCTTCTCCAGGGCTTCGCGGTAGATGGGCAGCAGATCGTAGACGTTCTCGCGTTCGTCCTTGGGCACCAGCTCAATCACCAGGCGGGCCCGTTCGGGGTTGCCCGCGCCCAGGACGTTTTGTGAGCTGCCCACGGTGTTGAGTACCGCCCGAACCTCGGGCCGGGTTGCCAGCCAGCCCTCGAGCCGCCGGGTGAGGGCATCGGTCTCGGTGAGGGCGGTGCCTTTGGGCAGTACAAGATCCACGTTCATCTGGCCGTTGTCGTTTTTGGCGGTGAAGTTGAAAGGAATTTTGGGTCCCACATAGCCAATGCTCAGGAAGAAGCCCAGGCCTAGCAAGAGCACCAGACCGCTGCGCTTTAGGGCGGCGGCCAGGGTGCGGGCATATAGCTCGCGCAGCCCCAGGAATACCCGCTCCGAAACCCCATGCAGGCTGCCGGTAATGGCCCCGGCCAGCCCGAAGATCACCGAAAACAGCCAGCGCAAGGGGGCCAGGAGCAGGGTGACGGGCGTAATCAGCACATTAAGTAGGCGGCGCTCCCAGCTCAGGCCCGGCTGCCGGTAGACATGCAACCGCAGCCCCCAGCGCAGGTCCTGGCCCAGACCCAAAAAGCGGGCCCCCAGTTGTCGCCAGGTCGGGGGTTCGGGGTCGGGGAAGTAAGCCAGGCGCACGGTCAGGAAGAACAGGGCCTCGAGCCAGCTCACCGCAATGGCCGCGGCCAGCACGATGCCAAACTGCCGGAAAAACTCCCCGATGATGCCCGGCAAGAAGCTAATCGGCAAGAACACCGCCAGAAGCGAGAGGGTGGCCGCCGAAACCGCCGAGAGTACCTCGGTAGAGCCCTTCAGCACCGCTTGCAGGTTGTCGTAGCCCATTTTGCGGTAACGCTCGATGTTCTCGGCCAGCACAATGGAGTCGTCTACCACAATGCCGACCGCTACAATGATGGCCAGCAGGCTGATGATGTTGAAGGTAAAGCCCAGCAAGCCAAACACAATTAAGGCGCCCGACATGGTGATGGGAATGGCCAGCACCACGCTAAACACCGAGTTCAGCTTGCCCAGGAAGATCAGGGTGATGAAGGAGACGATCAGGGCGACCAGCAGCACCTCGCGGAAGGTGTCGTTGACGGTGTTCTCGATGAAGGTGGTGGTGTCGCCCACGATGCGGGCCTGGTAGCCCTGGGGCAGGCGGGCTTCTTGCAGGGTGCGCTTGATGCCCTGAGCCACCGCCACGGCGTTGGAGTCGGGGGTTTTGCGGATGGCCAGGGGAATTACCGGCTGGCCGCCCAGCCGGGTCAGGCGGGTGGGCTCGGCCTGGGTGTCGCGCACCACGCCCAGATCGCGCACCTCGAGGCCCCGGGCGGGGTCTACCAGGATGCGCCCCACCTCCTCCGGGGTGGTGGGGGTGTTGCGCAGGGTGAACAGGAGGCGCTGCCCCTGGTCGCTCTGGGTGCCGGCAGGCACCGCCAGCGCCGAGGCCTGGATGGCCCCCACCACCTGGGCCGGGGAGAGGTTGTAGGCGGCCACCTTGTAGGGGTCTAACAGCACTTGAATCTGCCGGTCGGGGGCGCCTTGTACCTGCACATCGGCCACCCCGCCCACCAGCTGCAGCCGGGGCTTGAGCACATCGTTGGCGTACTTGGCCACCTCGCGCAGGTCGCGCCCCTCGGCAGACAGCGCGATGAACAGGATGGGCGCTGCCGCAGGGTCGAAGCGCTGCACCACCGGGGCCTGGGCATCGCGCGGCAACTGGCCCCGCACCGCCGCCACCCGCTGGGAGACATCGGTGGCCACGCGGTTGATGTCCTGGCCAAACTCGAACGAAACAATTACCTGGGAGAAGCCCTCTCCCGAAAGCGAGGCGATCTGGTCGAGGCCGGAAAGGGTCGAGACCGCATCCTCGATGGGGCGGCTTATCTGCTGCTCAACCTCCTCGGGCCCGGCGCCGGGGTAGGCCGTCGTGACTGCCACCACAGGAATTTCGAAGCGGGGCAGCAGGTCTACCCCTACCCGGCTGCCCGAGATGAGGCCAAAGAGCACCATGGCCAGGAATACCGCGGTGGAGAACACGAAGCGCTTGACAAAGAACGCAATGGCCGGGTTCTCCGGTTTGTCGCCGGTCTGGGGCTCTTGGTTTTTACGTTCTTCCTGGCTCATGCCGGCACCCCCTCCTGCTGCGCGAACACCAACCCAACCCGAATGGTTATTTTCGTGAGGCATTCCCTATGCCCCTCACGCCGCGGCACCCCCGCTCCAGTCAATCGCGTCGCCGCGATGGAGCGCAAAGGCACCGGTGGGGTGTTGCCACCTTCGCCCAAAAGGGAAGAAGGCCAGGGGTTCACAAAGATTTGGGCCTGGCGAACCCTCACTGCACCACCTCCACGGTATCGCCGTCGGAGAGGCTCGAGGGCACCGGAAACACCACCAGCTGGCCGGAGAGCCCTTCCACGGCCACACGGGTGCCGGTATCGCCCAGCACCCGCACGGGCGTCCGCACGGCTCTGCCGTCCTGAACCACGAACACGAAGGTATTGCGCCCCTCGGTGCGTAATGCGCCTGCGGGCAGTAGACGGCCCTGGGCCAGGCGCAGGGTGTAGCGCACCTGGGCGCTGGCGCCGGGGGGCAGGCTGCCCGACACCTCGGCCACCAGCTCCACCAGGCGGTCAGTGCCCGGCACCTTGCTGCTCTTGCTGAGGGTAGCCGGGTAGGTCTGGCCGCCAAAAATCAGGTTGACCTGGCTGCCTATGGGCAGGGCAGCGGCTTCCTCGGGTGGCAGGCGGAAGCTGGCCTCGAGCCGGCTGATATCGGCCAGTCGGAAGGCCCGCTGCCCAGCCGCTACGAATTCGCCAGGGTTGAGGAAGACCTCTGCGACCACCCCCGCAAAGGGGGCCTTGACCTCGGTATCGGCCACGGCCCGCCGGGCCTGGGCCAGCTGGTTCTGGGCTTGCTGTACCTGGAGGCGGAGCAAGGCCAGATCTTCGCTGGAGGCGCGCTGGGTGCGGGCCAGGTTCTCGCGGGCATTGTCGGCGGCGGCTTTGGCCTGGTTGTAGGCGGCCTCGAGGCCGGTCAGCTCGACCAGGGCAATGGCCCCGGCGGCGAAAAGCTGCTTGCCCTCGCGGTAGCGCCGTTCGGCGACCTGCAGGTTGGCCAGGGCGGACTCGAGACTCGACTGCAACGGTGCGAGGGAGCCCGAGGTGGAGCGCTGGGCCCGCTCGAGGTTCACCCTGGCCTGCTCGAGGGCCAGCTCGGCGTTTCGCAGGGCCGACTGGGCGTTGACGGGGTCGAGCCGCAAAACCACCTGCCCCGCTGCCACCCGGCTACCCTCCCGTACCAGCACTTCCAGCAC
>CALFDH010000167.1 GCA_937950405.1 uncultured Meiothermus sp. | reverse complement strand
CACCGCCAGCAGGCCGAGCTCGAGGCCCGCATCCACGAGTTCGAAGTGATCGAGGCCCTGAGCGCGGCCTTGCGGGGTCTCAAGGGCACCGGCGAGATTACCAAGCGCCTGGTGCGCGAGACCATTCGCCTGATGAACTCGGAGCACGCGGCCCTGCTTCTGATTGAACCCGACGGCCAGCACATGCGCTGTTATGCAGCAGCAGGTTTTTTCCTGGAGATCAAGGATATGCCAGTACCCCAGGGCCAGGGTTTAAGCTGGGCAGCGGTGGAAACCCGAGCACCCATCTGGAGCCAGCAGGCCCATCTCGACAAGCGGGCCTTCGGGCGCTTCAAAACGCCCCGACCACCTTATTCACAGATTGTGATGCCCCTGTTCAACTCCAAAGGGCATCCCCTGGGGGTCTTAATCTCCGCCCGCAATGGGGCAGGCACCTTCTTTGACCGGGACATGCGCTTGATGCAGGTGATCAGCAACATTGCTGCCAATACCCTCGAGCGGGTACGAGCCAACGAGAGCCTCGAGGCCGAGATTGCCGAAAAAACCGCCCTGCTGGAGCTTTCCCAGATGCTGGGAGGTAACGATGCTTCGCTTTTACCCATGGCGCTGGAGAAAATCCGCCAGATGGGACACGCCGACTGTGTGGCTTTGGGGGTCCTCGAGGGCGAGGTTTTCCGTACCAGGGCCGTTGCCGGAGATGTGCATTCGGATATTGCGAGGCTGCTGGAAAAGCACCTGCCCCTCAACCACCCGGTGGTGCAGCAAATAGCTCCCGGTAAGCCCTTCCAGTGGGGCCAAACGGAATCCCACCCAGAGCTGCAGGCCTTCACGGCAGCCGGTATCCATGGGCTCTACATGATTGGTGTGGTCAACGAAACGGAACTCCAGGCCGGGATGGCGCTGTACCGTTACAAGCCCAGCCAGGGCTGGAATGCCTCGGAAAACCGTCTGCTGGAAGGGGCGGCGCAAATCCTGGGGGCTTTGCTGCTGCGACTGGAGCGCACCCGGCAGCTCGAGGCCGCCTACGACGGGGCCTTGCGGGCCATCGGTCTGGCCCTCGAGGCCCGCGACCGCGAGACCGCCGGTCACACCGACCGGGTAGCAGCCCTGGCCGAGCAGTTGGGCCGCGCACTGGGCATGAGCGAGACCGAGTTGCGCGATTTGCGCTGGGGGGCCTATCTGCACGATGTGGGCAAGCTCACCATCCCCGATGCCATCCTGCTGAAGCCAGGCAAGCTCACCCCGGAAGAGTTCAGTACCATGAAAACCCACGCCCCTCTGGGCGATGACCTGGTACGCAACCTGCCTTTTGTACCACCGGCGGCCCGCCAGGTGGTGCGCCACCACCACGAGCGCTGGGATGGCCGCGGCTACCCGGATGGCCTGGCGGCTGAACATATTCCCCTGTCGGCCCGCATTTTTGCCATCTGCGATGTGTTTGATGCGCTCTGCTCCGAGCGGCCTTACAAGGCCGCCATGCTGCCTGAAATGGCGGCCCAGGAGCTATGGCGCAGCGTCCACCACGGACATCTGGATCGCCATCTGGTCGAGGTATTCCTCAGAACCCAGGGCCTGGAAGAGGCCATGCGGGTCTCCCAGGCGGCTGACTGATGAGAGGGGAAAGTGCCCCAGCGTTTCTGGCATTACGCCCCACACGGCTTTTTGCGCTATGATGGGGTTCAATGGTCGAATTTTCACGAGATTTGTTGGGTCTGGAGCAGCGTATCGTCATGGTGACGGGGGCTGGGCGGGGGTTTGGGCGCTCGGTGGCCCGCTCCTATGCCCGCAATGGGGCCACGGTCATCACCGTAGACCCCGATGTGGAAATGGCCACCGCGATTGCCTCCGAGGTTGAGCAGTTGGGGGCTACTGCCATTCCCATCCGGGGGGATATGTCGATGGTGCTCGACGTGATGAACACCTTCGAGAAAATCGAAGAGCTGTTCGGAATGCTCGACGGGATTGTGCATGTTACCAGCGCCGAGAGCAAAACCCCCTTTGTGGAGCTCCTGGAGGGGGAGTGGTACGACCTGCTCAACGCCGACGTGAAGTCCAGCCTCTACGTGTTGCAGCAGGGCCTGCGCTACCTGAGCGGCGGGGGCTTCGTGACCCTGGTACTGCCCCCCTTGCAACGTGAGCAGCCCCATGTCGCGGCGATTCGCGGAGCGGTGGCCGGCTTGATTGAAGGGGCCACCCGCATCTTCCCCACCAACGTACGGGTCAATGGAGTCATCCCCAGCCGCGATCCCGTCGGCGAGGAGCACGACCGACCCCTGGTGCGGGTGGCCGTGGCCCTGGGCTCGATGGTCTCGGAGGGGGTACGGGGCCAGCTTTTAGAGGTTTTGCTCCCTGAGCCGCCGCACCAGCCGGAAATCTACGATTTGCTGAGGGAGCTACCGTGAAAGGGTTCAGGGTTGGAGGTCTAAGA
Source organism: uncultured Meiothermus sp. (assembly GCA_937950405.1). Classification (GTDB taxonomy): domain Bacteria; phylum Deinococcota; class Deinococci; order Deinococcales; family Thermaceae; genus Meiothermus. The sequence continues at coordinate 17,965 of CALFDH010000167.1, read as the reverse complement.
TCAAGAGGTGTTCTTTGGCTCTTGACATGGGGCCCTCGACGCTCGACACAGCTATGAACTGCCCGTTTTGTGGAAACCCCGATAGCCGCGTGCTGGATTCTCGTCCTTCCGACGAGGGCTCGGTCATTCGCCGCCGCCGGGAGTGCCCCGCCTGTAAACGTCGCTTTACTACCTACGAGCGGGCCCAGGTAGAGCCCTTGCTGGTGGTCAAGCGTTCGGGGCGCAAAGAGACCTTTGACCCCAACAAACTGCTGCGTGGCCTGAGCCTGGCCGCCCAGAAGCGCCCCATTGACCCCGAGGTCTTGCAGGAGTTTGCCTTTGGCTTTGAGGACACCGTCAAGGAAATGGAGATTACCTCCGAGGAGATTGGGCTGCGCTCCCTGGCATTCTTGAAAGAACTGGATCCGGTGGCCTATATTCGCTTCGCCTCGGTCTACCGCGAGTTCGACAGCCTGGAAAACTTTATCGAGGAAGTGCGCAAGTTGGACCGTAAGCCTGGCAGGGGCAGAAAAACTCTAAAGATGGAAGAGGAGGACGAACTTAATCTGGCGGACGAGGTAAAGCTGGGAACGGTTTGAAACATATTGCCAGCTTCTTCCAAAGCCTGATTTTGTGCGGTGGGGCGCCCTGCGGCTTGATTCAGGGGAAAAACAGTGCTGCTCGAGCTGGTGCTGCTAAAAACGGCTCAGCATTTTCGGCAATATCCCTCTCAAGCCATGATGGGGTGCTGGGGTGGCCTGGGCTCGAGGGGGAAACGCAGGGTAAAGGTGGTGCCTTGCCCGACGGTGGTCTGCAGATCCATCTGGCCCCCAAAATGGCCTTGCACGATGTCTTGAATAATCGGAAGTCCCAGCCCGGTGCCCTTACCGATGGGTTTGGTGGTGAAGAGCGGTTCGAAAATCTTGGGCAGCACCTCGAGGGCGATGCCGCTGCCATTGTCCTCTACCTTCAGCAGAAGCTGTTCGGCCTCCTGGATGAACTCCACCAGAACCCTGGAACCGGCCCTGTCGCGGCGTTCTTCGCAGGCGTGGATGGCGTTTTGTATCAGGTTGTTGAGAATCTGGCTGAAGCGTCCGGGCTCTCCGTGGAGCAGGAGGGGCTGCTCGGGGGCCTCGAGCGCCAGCTGCACCCCCGCTTTTTTGGCTTCGCTCTCGAGCAAGGCCAGGGCTTCCCGGGCGGTCTTGACCGGGTCGAAGCTGGAGATGACCCCTTCGGGGTTGCGGGCCTGGGAGCGCATCTTGCGGATGAACTCCCCCATGCGTTCCAAAGAGGCGCTGGTATCGTTCAGGGCTTTTTCCAGCTCGGCGGCAATCTCGCGGTGGTCGGCCTCGCTGACCTGGGCTACCCCAATGGAATCACGGTACTCCTCGGCCAGCTTGCGGGCCTGCATCAGGTGGTTGAGCGAGGCGGCCAGGGGGGTGTTGATCTCGTGGGCGATGCCGGCGGTCAGTTTACCCAGCACAGCCAGTTTTTCCGAGGCCACCAGGCGCTGGCGGCTCTCGTCCAGCTCGCGGGTGCGCTCCTCCACGCGCTGCTCGAGCTCCTCGTTGAGCTGCTGCAGTTGGGCGGTCAGGTGGCGGTTTTCGGCAAAGGCCGCTGCCTGGCGGATGACCACCAGAAGCGTAACCACCCCGGCCCCGATCAGGGTGCCGGTCTCCAGGAGCCCCTCCATGTCGCTTTGGCTCACGGCCAGATAAAAAGTCAGCAGAATGGCGGCATAGGGGGCAAAAATTCCGCCCCGGCCCAGGTGCGTCAGCACCCGCCGGGCTCGCCGGCCAAAGTCATTGGCCCCCGGGTGTAGCGTCGAGAACGCTGCCAGCCCAAACAGTACAATGGCCCAGCTCCAGGCGCCATCCAGCAGGGTGCCGGTAACGTAGCTTTCGGTGGCGTTTTGTACGTTGTAGATGGCATCGGCAAAGATAAGTATGGTGAGGCCCAAGCCCAGCAACAGTTGGTAGCTGCCCCCAGAGGTCTGCCGCAGCGCCATAAGCAGCAGCAGGGCCAGCAGGGCCAGGTCGGCCACCGGGTAGGCCAGGCTGACCCCCAGAGACAGGTAGTCGTTGCCGTAATACAGAATGCTGTGAGCCAGAAAGGCTTGCCAGGCAAACACCCCGGCGGCGCTCACGATCACGGCCACGTCCAGGCCCAGCTTGAGGCCTTCCAGGCGGCTCAAGGGGGTTTTGGGCAGCCAGAGCAGGCCCATCAGCAGGCAGAGCGGAAAGGCCAGGTAAAACACGTCGGCAATGGAGGGAAAGGGGTCGTCCTGGAGTATCAGCTCGATGTAGGCCCAGGTAAGGTCGCCAGCCAGGTAGGAGGTGAGGGCCAGGGCGATCATGCTCCAGGCCCGCCGGGCCGCGCCCTGGTGTTGCCGGGCTACCAGCCATACCAGCAAGGCCCCCAGAAAATCGGGGATCAGGTTGAGGGTGTTGCCCAGCAGAAGCTCGAGGTCGTCGCCTCCCCAGCGAAAGGTCAGGGCCAGGGTGTGATTCAAGCCTCCCAGTACCAGCAATACGGCCAACCCTGCCAGTGCTATCTGGTAAATGGGTCGGTGGCTATGAGGGGCGGGTAAGGTCATGGGTGCTCCAGCTTTCGCAAAGGACTCACACAGCTTCTTCGGGCTGGAAAGCACGGGTGCTGAGCTCCGGGGCCTGCACTACCTGGTCGCGCCCCCGGTTTTTGGCCTCGTAGAGCGCCTCGTCGGCGGCTTGCAGGAGTGCCGTGCGGGCTGTTTCGAGCACGGCCTTTGCGCTCCTGCGGTTGATGCTCTCAACCTGCAGGCTGACTACCCCCAGGCTGGCGGTCACGCGCAGGGTCTGGGCCTCCCAGGGTACTTCCAGGTCGCGCACCGCCTGACAGAGTTTGTGGGCCAGGGCTAGAGCCCCCTCGAGGGGGGTGTGGGGCAACAGAACTGCAAACTCCTCGCCCCCGTAGCGCCCGGCCAGGTCGCTGCGGCGCACCGAATGCCCGATGGTGTGGCCCAAGGCAGACAGCACCTGGTCGCCGGCCAGGTGACCGTAGGTGTCGTTGATGGTTTTGAAGTGATCGATGTCCAGCAGAATTACGCTCAAGGTCTGACCGTGGCGCAGCCCCAGGCGCAGGGTATCGTTGAGGCGCACGAGCCAGTGGCGGCGGGTGGCCAGCCGGGTCAGGTCGTCTATGGTGGCCAGTTCGTACAGGCGCACGTTTTCGATGGCTACGGCGGCCTGGCTGGAGAATAGCTCGAGCACCTCCCGATCAGCGCTGCTGTCAGGGGCGCGGTCCACCAGAACCACCCCCACCACCCGTTCGCCGGCCCGCAAGGGCAGGGCCAGCAGGGTTTGCCACTGAATCTGGCCCGAGCGGGCGGCTTCCAGCACCAGTTTTTGCTCGTCGCTGGCCAGTTGATACCAGTTTTTCCCCACAAAGCGCCCGGTGCCCACCCGTACCTCAAAGGGCGGGTCGTCGCCCAGGGCCAACAGACCGCTTTGCTGAAGGGCAATCAGGGTGCCGGACAGGCCCAGCAAACCCTCAATTTGCAACAGGATGCCATACAGCAGGTCTTCCAGTGGTTGCAAGCGGTGCAGCTCGGGGGCGGCCTCCAGGATGTAGCGCAGCCCATCGCGGGAGGCCCGCAAGGCCCGTACCTGACGGTAGGCTTTGAGGGCCGCGTCTACCCACACCAACAGCTTTTCGGGCCCCTCGGATTTGTCGTGGTAGCCCTGGATATCCAGTTCGGCCAGCATCTGCCGGGCGGGGCGCTCGGAGGCATAGCCGGTTTGCAGCACAATCTGCATCTCCTGGTTGAAAGCCCGCACCGCCCGCACCACTTCCTCGCCGGTCATACCCGGCATGAAGTAGTCCAGTAGCATCAGGTGAACCGTATGGTTCTGGCAAAGCTCAATGGCCTGGGCCCCCGAAGTGGCCGTCAGGACGGTATGGCCTTCGTGGCTGAGGATTTGCTCGAGGGTGGAAACAATTGCGGCGTCATCATCCACAACCAAAATGGTGCTTCCAGAGGAGGGTTTGGTTCGGCTCAGTCTGGCCATAAATGCCTCAAAAAGGTCTCACTCCTGAGGGTAGACAAATTAATGGCCCTGGGTCAGGTCAAATAAACAAAACCCGCCCAGTTGCCGTTACGAATCGCTTAAGCGTAGTACGACTAAACCAGTGCTGTACAGAAAAACCGTTGCTATGGACAAGATTTGATTGCAATTTCGTTTCCTGCAAACTTGAGGCTTCAGGTTATTGTGAACACATTTTCATGCTGGAATGGGCATTCCGAGCAGAGCGGGAAATGGGATTCTCCCCCAGCAATAGTTCCCCTACCCACCCCTCAACCTGTGCAGGTACTACTTTCCCCCTGCCGATGGGATATGATTTGCGCTGTCTGTGCGGGGCTGACCCGCTACCGTATTCCACCAACAGGCCGGAGGATGTTGAAAATGGCAAACCAGTTTGACGCAAACCGCCCCTTGCGGATCGCAGTCATCGGTTCGGGGCCTTCGGGTATCTACGCTGCGGAAGCCCTGATCAAGCAAAGCGAAACCCCTGTCTCGGTAGATGTGTTTGACCGACTGCCCACCCCCTATGGGCTGGTGCGCTACGGGGTGGCTCCCGACCACCAGACCATCAAGTCGGTGACCAAGGTGATGCAGAAGGTGTTGCAAGACCCCCGGGTGCGCTTTTGGGGCAATGTCGAGTTTGGCCGCGACCTGACCCTGGGTGACCTGCGTCGGCATTACGATGCGGTGGTGTATACGGTGGGGGCCTCGAGCGACCGTCATCTGAGCATCCCCGGCGAAGACCTGCCGGGGAGCCTCTCGGCTACCGAGTTTGTGGCCTGGTACAACGGCCACCCCGACTACAAGCACCTGCCCATCCACCTCGATATGCGCGGGGTGGCGGTGGTGGGGATGGGGAATGTGGCGGTGGACGTTGCCCGCATCCTGGCCAAGTCGGCAGACGAACTGCGAACCACCGATATTGCCGACCACGCCCTGAGCGTGCTGGCCGAGAGCCAGGTCACCGACATCTACATGCTGGGCCGCCGGGGCCCGGCGCAGGCCAAGTTCACCACCAAGGAACTGCGCGAGCTGGGCGAGCTGCTGAGTGCGGATGTGGTGGTGAAGCCGGAGGAACTCGAGCTCGACGAAAAAAGCGCTGCCTCCATTGCGGACGAACCCGCCCTTCAGAAGAACCTGGAAATTCTGCGTGAGTTTGCGGCCAGGCCGCTTACGGGCAAGCCGCGCCGGGTGCATATTCGCTTTTTGGTCTCGCCGGTGGCGATTCTGGGCGAGGGCCGGGTGCAGAAGATTCGTCTGGAGAAAAACCGCCTGGACGACAACCTGAACGCGGTGGGTACCGGGGTGTTCGAGGAGCTCGAGGTGGGGATGGTGCTGCGCTCGGTGGGCTACAAGGGCGTACCCCTGCCCGAGGTGCCCTTCGAAAGCCGCAAAGGGGTTATCCCCAACCAGGCCGGGCGGGTGCTGCGCGAGGGCCAGGTGGCGGCAGGGGAGTACACGGCGGGCTGGATCAAGCGCGGCCCCAGTGGGGTGATTGGTACCAACAAAGCCTGTGCTACCGAGACGGTAAAACTGCTGCTGGAGGATGCCCCCCACCTGCCGCTGGCCCCCGACCCCGACCTCGAGGCCATTCCGCGGCTCCTGAGGGAGCGGGGGGTGCGGTATGTGACCCTCGAGCACTGGCTGCGCCTGGACGCCCACGAAACCGCGCTGGGGCAGGCCCAGGGCCGGCCACGGGTCAAGGTGACCAGTGTGGAGAAGATGCTCGAGGTGGTGAGCTGAAAGCCGATAGTCAATAGCCGATAGCTGATGGCCGATGGCCCGCTATCGCACTCTTCACAGACGTGGTCGCCAATCCAGGCGGCCACTGTTCGGTCAAGGACAAGGCTTTCTTGAAGCCGGATGGTTCAAAATATGTGGAGAGGCTGTTCCCAGATAGGAGAAGTGTAGGGACAGCGATATGGCGTACAGGAGGACTAAGAGCCTATCCGGAAAGTAGCATTATTTTTGCTACACTAACGGCATGTCCAAGGGAAAAAAGGGCAAGCGCAAGCAAAAGAAGAAACAGAACCATCCCGCTGACTACGGACTGCCTCCGGAGTACCTGATCAGCGATGAACTCTGGCAGGCCATGCAGCAGTGCCTGCCACCGCCCAAGCCCAAACTCAAGGCGGGTCGTCCCCGGATGGAGGATCGTCAGGCCATGACCGCAATCCTGTACGTCTTGCGTACCGGGCTACAGTGGGCGGCCCTACCCCGTAGCCTGGGGGCCAAGAGCACGGTGCATGATCGGTTTCAAGCATGGGTTACAGAAGGGGTGTTTGAGCGACTGTGGCAACAGGGCCTGCTGAGCCTGGAGGTGATGCAGAAGCTGAACCTGGAATGGCAGGCAGCGGATGGCTCGATGGTCAAGGCGCCGCTGGGAGGGGAAAAAAACCGGGCCCAACCCTACCGACCGGGGCAAGCTGGGGTGCAAGCGTAGCCTGCTGGTGGAGGGGCAGGGGCTGCCCCTGGCGGTGGAGATCGAGGGGCCCAGCGGCACGACAAGAAGCTATTGGAGGCTACCTTGGCGGGGCTGGTCTTGGCCATAGAGCCAGAGCCTGAGACGAACTGGCATCTGTGCCTGGATGCGGGGTATGACTACCTGGACATTCCACCCATGGTGGAGGCGCATGGGTATGTTCCCCACATCCGCTCAAGGCGGGAGGAGCGGGCCGAGCAGGTACGCTACCCCCATAAGCAACCCCGTCGCTGGGTGGTGGAGCGCACCGCTTCCTGGCTCAACCGCTACCGGCGCTTATTGATCCGTTGGGAAAAGAAGGCGGAGAACTACCTGGGCTTCCTGCATCTGGCTTGTGCGCTTATCTGCCTCAGGGCAACAGGGCTTTTCGGATAGGCTCTAAGGGTCGTGTAAGGAATTATGTGTAGGGGTTTGTGTATGAATGGGGGTACCCAATGAGAAGGGAGGTACCCCATGGATCAGGATACCCTGCAGGCGATTATGAGGGAAGCGGTGAGGGAAACGGCGACCGAGGTTTTGCAGATTCTACTGAACGCTGACCGGGAGGCCTTCTTGCGCGAGCACGGCGGGCGAAAGAACGGCTACTACCCCCGCAAGCTGGAGACCGCCTTTGGCCAGGTGGAGCTGGCCATCCCCCGAGATCGGGAAGGGCAATACTACCCCAGCCTGCTCCAGCCCTACGCCCGTCGCCAGGTGGACGTGGGGGAAGTGGCGGTGGCGCTGTATGCCGCCGGGCTCAGTCAGCGCAAGGCGGCGGAGGTGATGAGCCTGCTGCTGGGCCACCGCTACACCCACGAGACCATCAGCGCCATCACGGATCAGGTGCTGGAGGGAGCGCAGGCCTTCTGCAAAAGACCCTTACCGGAGGAGATGGCCCTGGTCTACCTGGACGGCTTCTTTTTGAAGGTTCTAAGGGAGGGGCTGGGGGTGGAGCGGGAGGCGGTGTACGTGGCCCTGGGCGTCAGCCCTTGCGGGGCGAGGCAGGTGCTGGGCTTCTGGCTCCTTCCCACGGAGAGCGCTGCCGCCTGGGAGGGGGTTTTGGGGGAGCTATGGCACAGGGGCCTGCGGCGGGCTTTGCTTTTCGTCACCGATGGCCTGCCCGGGATAGAAGAGGCGATCCGCCGGGTGTATCCCCTGGCCCAGTGGCAGCGGTGTGTGGTGCACCAGGTGAGGAACAGCCTGGCCCGGGTGCGCTCCCGGGACAGGGCCTTGCTGGCCCAGGGCTTGCGGGGGGTCTACACGGCGGGGAGCCGACCAGAGGCCCTTGGGGCGCTGGCCCTACCTTCGAAGCACCAACCTGATGGAGAGGTTTATCCGTGAAGTGAGGCGGGGGACGAAGGTGCGGGACCATAAGTTCCACCGGCCTGAGGCGGTATTCAAGCTCCTGTACCTGGAGGGGGAGCGTCAGGAAGGAAGGTGGGCGGAGCGCAAGCTCAAGGGCTTTGCTGAGGTGCGGGAAGTACTGGAGAAGATGCTTCTGGAGAGGTATGCCCCTCGTACACAGACGTTTACACATAAATCTTGACACGACCGCGCTCAACCCCAAACGTAGCCCTCTCAGCACTTTGCTTTGCTTGGAGTTGAATACAACTGGGCCCAAAAGATTCTCAGCACATCAACTCGCAGATTTTTTGTACGTATGGATGCCTCAACTTTTCAGAAGGGATGTTCTTATTGAACACCGTACCACTGCTCAAACCCCTCCTGTAGCTCTGGATGCTCCTTCAGGCTTTCGGATAGGGCTTGCAAGCCCTGCTCTGCCAGGCGTTGCTGGTTCAGGGCCTGGTTCAAATCCCCCTGGGCACGCAAGGCCGCCATCATTGCCTGGCGCAGCGAGAGCTTTTCTAAGGGGGGTATTTCCTGGGCCTGCAAAAGCCTTAGCCTTGTTTGCAGGTCTTCGGGGGAAACCTGCCCCAGCCGGGCCTGGGCCAAAAGCCGAACGCTCCAGAGCTGCGAGGCGGTGGTGGGGTCGTCGGTGTGGGCATCCTGCACCGCCTGTAACGCCAGTGCCAGTGTGTCCAGCTTCAGCCAGACCAGCCCCTCCACCCAGGCCATGCGCGGGGGGTTCAGGAAGCCGGCCAGGCGGGGCTCCTGGTGCAGGCGCTCGAGCCGCTCCAGGGCCTGTTCGGGCCGCCCCAGCGAGACCTCACAGCGGGCCAGGTGGGTCTCGGCCCAAGGCACTCGGCTCTACAGCCCCAGTTCCCGTGTGGCCTCGGCGGCGGAGGCCAGCAGGGCGGCAGCCTCGGCGGGCTGGCCCAGCAGGTGCAGGTCGTCGGCAAGCACCACCCGGTAGAACAGGGCGTCGATCCAGTGGCCGCTTTTCCGGCTGAGTTCCCAGGCCTGCGATACCGCCCGGTAAGCGGCCCCCAGCGCCCCCCCGGTACCAGTACACCAGGCTCAGGTTGTTGAGAAACTTGGCCTCCATCTCGGGGTTTTGCGGCTCACGGGTGCTTTGCAGGCCCTCCTCGAGGGGGCCCTGGGCGGCCTCAAAGTTGCTGCGCTGGTAGTGGATGGCAAACAGGTTCAAGAGGGCATAGCGCAGCAGGGTCACGTCCCCCATCTCCCGTGCCTCGGCAATGGCCTGTTCGGCGAGCTGCACCGCCTCCTCGTAGCGGCCCTGGGCAGCAGTGAAGGTGGCGGCGTTTTGCAGGGCGTTGTTCTGCCCGGTACGGCTGCCCAGCGCCAGGGCCAGGGCCCGTTCGGCTTCAGTGTAACCCAGGGCGGCTTCCAGGTTGCCCTGCCGGTGGGCGAAAATGCTGAGCCAGTCGTAGATTTCCAGGGTGAGGGGCTGCTCTGGCAGGTACTCTAGGGCTTTCAGCAAACGGGCTTCGGCGGCCTCCAGACCGCCGGTGGCGGCCAGGGTCCGGCCCCCCAGATACAGCGCCGGGCCTGTAGGGGTGCGACCAGGTTTCCCGACTGCAACACCCCCTCGGCCTCCGCTAAAGCCTCCCCGTAGCGCCCGCAGAGCAGGTGATGCTCGGCCCAGCCCAGCCGGGCCTCGGCCTGCAAGGGGGCCTCTTGCAGTTCGTCGGCCAGGTGCTGCATGGCCTGCAAGGCCTCGGCCCAGGGGGTGCGCTCGTCCAGGTTTTGCCAGAGCCGGGCCCGTTCGCGCTGAACCTCGAAGGCCACCCGGCCCTCTGCCCCGTCGGACAGGGCTTTCTGGTACTGTTCCAGGGCCTCGGCGTGGGCATAGACCCGCACTGCTGCCTCGGCGGCCCGGATGCGCCAGGGGATGGCCTCTCTGGGCTTCCCGCCCTCTTCCCAGTGCTCGGCGATGCGGGCCGGGCTGTCGCCCTGCCGCTCCAGGCTCTGGGCCAGTTTGCGGTGCAGCAGTTGGCGGCGCTCCAGGCTCAAGCCCTCCCGAACCGAGCGCCGCAGCAGATCGTGACTGAAGGCGTAGCCCTGGTCCCAGGGCCGCAGAAGGTCGGTGGCCAGGGCTTGCTCGAGGGCCTCCAGGCTTTCCCACTCCGAAAGGGCGGTGGCCCCCCTCAGCGCCTCCAGCCCGAAGCCATCGCCGGCCAGGCTGGCGGCCTCCAAAAGTCGCCGGGGCGCGGCGCCCAGGTGTTCCAGGCGGCGCCACACCACCTCGCGCACCGAGGCCGGCAGGGGCAGCTCGCGGTAGTCGGTGGTCTCGTGGTCGTAGGGGGTGCGCCAGCCCTCCGGGCCCGTTTGCAACGCCCCCGACTCAAAGAGCGACTTGAGAGTCTCGAGCAAAAACAGCGGGTTGCCCCCGGTGGCCCCGTACAGGCGCTGGGTGAAGCGGATGGCCCCCGAGGCACCCGATAGGGCCCGCACCAGCCGCAGGAGGTCGGTTTCGGAGAGCGGCTTCAGGTCAATCAGTAGGGCCTGCCCCTGAAGGGCCTGTTGCCGAATGGTATCCCGAACCAGGGGGTTCAGCTCTTCCGGGCGGAAGGCCACCAGCGGGCGCAGCACCCCTTCGGGCAGCAGCCGGGCCATGGCGTAGGCGGCCACCTCGTTGCTGGCGGCATCCTGCACGAACTGCAAGTCGTCGGTCACGATGCTTCTCACCCCCTGCTGCCCCAGGGCCCGGATCACCTCGGTGATGGCCTCGAGCAGCCGCAGCTTGCCCTCTGCGGTGGTGATGGGGGGCGGCGACTCGTCCGAGAGCTCGGGCACCAGTCGGGCCAGCTCCCGCCGCGCCCAGGGCGGGAGCGACAGGTTCGGAAACTGGGCCAGCGACTGCCGGATGGCCCGGCTGTAAAAGGCATAGGGGATGCCGCTATCGGAGGGCTGGGCCTGCAACAGAAAAAAGGGGCCTTTGTGCTGGGCAAACTCGTGCAGCAACCGGCTTTTCCCCACCCCCGGCGGCCCCGCCAGGTAGATGGCCTGCCGGGCCTCCCAGGCCGCTTCCATGCGGGCCCACTCGCGCTCGCGCCCGATCAAGGGGGGGGTGGAGCGCGACACCCTGCGGGGCTGGGGTTGGCGGGTGGGCTGGCGGGGTGGCCAGGGTGCCTTGCTCAATCTGCCGGGCCAGCGCCAGGGTCTCGGGCAGCGGCTCCAGGCGCAGTTCTTTGCGGAGCAGCTCCTGGAGCCGGGCAAAGCGGGCCAGCGCAGCTTCCCGTTCGCCCAGGAGGGCATGCAGCCGCATGGCCTCGCGGTGGTGCAGCTCTTGCAGTTCGTCTTCGCGCAGGAGTGTCAGCCGCGCCGAGAGTGCCCCCCGCAGGTCGTGGGCAGCCTCGAGGTGTTCGGCTTGCCTTTGCAGGGCCTCGCGCCACAGACGGGCCAGCTCCTCGCGCCGGGCCTCGAGCCATTCGGCAAAGCCCTCCGCGCCCGAGAGTTCCAGCCCCAGGAGCAACGGCCCCCGGTAAAGGGCCAGGGCGGGCTCGAGTGCCCCTTCCTTCAGGTGGGTTTGGAACTCGGCTACATCGGTCTGGATAGGCCCCAGTTGCAGCAGGTCGCGGTCGGTTTGCAGCAGGGTTGCGATCGGCGTATGCCGCAGCCGGTTGAGTTCACGCCGCAGGTTGCCCCGCGCGGTGGCCTCGTCCTGCTCGCTCCAGAAAAGCCCGGCCAGCTTGCTCCGGGGGGCGGGGCCTTCCAGGGCCAGATACGCCAGCAGCCCCAACAACTTTCGGGTGGGCAGGGCCAGCGGCCTTCCCGCCTGCTCCAGCGCAGGCGCTCCCAGCAAACGCAGCCGAACCTCGGACATGGTTTGCTTTCAGGGTAACTCACACGACGTTATGAAGACGTTATCACCCGCCTCCACCCATACCTGGGCTACTCAAGCCCCCATGCCGGAGAACTGCTTGAGCCCCTTGCGCCAGAGCCAGCGGTTAATTGTCCAGAACACCGCAAACCACACTCCCAGCACCAAAAACCCCTGGGCCACACTGCCCGTTACCGGCAGCCCGGCAAAGAGCGAGGCCGGAAAGTAGACTAGGTAGGGAAAGGGTGTGAGGAGCGCAATGTTGCGGATGGCTTCGGGGAAAACCGACAGGGGTGCAATCAGGCCCGAAAGAAAAAGATAGGCCATAAACCACAGCTCCTCCACGGCGGCCCCGCGCTCCGTCCAGAAGCACAGCATGGCGAAGGTGTACTGCATCAGGAAGCGCAACAGAAAAGCGGCCACCGAGGCCACCAGCCCCAGCACCACACCTTCCAGCTCGGGTACGAAGCGGGCCTGCGGATAGACCAGCAGAAAAACCGCCACAATGACAAGCCCAAAGGGCAGCCGGGTCAGGCGCTCGGCCACGTGCTGCATCAGGTGGTCCCAGCCGGGGTCAATAGGCTTCAAGAGCTTGAACGAGAGCCGCCCCTGCACCACGTCGTCCTGAAACTCCCAGATCACCCAGACAATGGTGAGCTGGCGCACCAGAAACACGCACAGAAAATAGCGGGCGAACTCCTCTGCCGAAAGCGCGAAACTGCCCCCTTCGGCAGCCTGGGTCCAGACCCCCATCAGGATCAGGGGTAGCATGGCCGAGAGCGACCAGAGCAGTACCTCGGCGCGGTATTCCAGAAAGTAGGCATACCAGACCGACAGGAGGGCACGCAGTTTGCGAAGCACTAAAACAGTCTACCGTGCGGAGCTTTTGATTTCCGGTTTGGATTTTCTTGGTGACTGGGAAAACCACTGCGTAGCAGGGCACCCTCCACATGCGTAGGGTCATTCGGCTTTGAGAAAGCTTTGTCCTGGACTGCACAATGGCCCTGGATGGGTGGCCACATCTGTGATGGACACGATAAAGCTGGCATATGCAGGGCACTGGTGGTAACCGTTCTCACGTGACCCTATGCGCCAGGAACCACACCATGTCTTCGCTTACCGCACCACCTCCATCCGCAGTCTTTTGTAGATGGTCTTATACCAGCCATCGGTACTGAGCAGACGGTCGGCCTGGTGCAGGGCGTGCGCTCCAATCACAAAGTCGGCCAGAATACGGCGGGGTGCCTGGGTGGTCTGCTTGCGACGGCGATGGGCGTAATCCGCGAAGGCTTCACCGGCCTCTAGCCAGCTTGTTTCGGTGATGTTCCAATCTACACGAATCCCCACATCGTCAAGGAATTCTTCTACCCACAGGCGGGTTTTTCCTGGAGCAGCCAGCAACTCAGCATAGACCATAGGTGTAATGATCAAAGAACCTGCTGCTGCAGCGGCCTCCAGGGCGCGTTCAGCTTTTTGATTGAAGGGATGTTCGGGCAACCACAGCCCAATCAGGATGTTGGTGTCCAGGGCAGTAATCATTCCTTGCGCCCGCGCAGGGCTTTGAGCCACTCGTCAGCTTGTTGCTGGGTCTTGAGGTGGCCCACCCCCACCCCCCGGTATTTGGCAAAACGTCCCTCGCGACCCTCCGGGCGCATGCGTACATTCCCGCTTTCGTCCACCTCGAACAAAACTCGATCACCCTCTTTTAGCGCCAGCAACCTGCGAATGGCGATGGGCAGGGTGATTTGCCCCTTGCTGGTGATTTTGCTAATTTGCCGCATCATACACCAATGGTATAGTTTTCCTTACTTTTTATCAATCGTTTCCTTACCGAAAAATGCGCACCAAAGCGAGCCTTTATAGGGGTCGAACAGCACCAGCCACGCTTCCCTGGGGTGGTTTGAACTCAGAGATAAGGGGAAAGCAATCCCTGGCCAGCCCCAAACTGATGATGTCTCACCAATAAGCGTATCACTTGCTCCGCAGCACCAGCACCGGCTTGTCCGAACGGTGCAACACCGCCTCCGTCACCGAGCCCAGCATGAAGCGATCCAGCCCGCTGCGTCCGTGGGTGCCCATCACGATCAGGTCGTGGTTCTTGGCTTCGGCCAGGATGGCGTCTACTGGTCTGGCCTCGACCAGCTTGGTCTCGGCGGCTACCCCGGCGGCCTGGGCGAGTTCGGCGGCTTTGCTGAGGGCCTCGTTGCCTACCCGCTTGAGGTCTTCGATCAGCTCGAGGCCATAGGGCACGCTCTCAGGGCTGATCCACAGGGTCGAGCTGATGTTCTCCACCGCATACAAGAACGTCACGCTGGCCCCCATGCTCTTGGCAACCTCCAAGCCTTCTGTAATGGCTTTCTGGCTGCAAGCACTGCCATCGGTGGGCATCAGGATTTTTTTGTACATTGCGCCCTCCTTGTCCTTCTGACTCTAATCTAGCCTTCGTTTGTCAGGACGAAAGCCCCTGCGGAAGATACCAGAAAGTAACGCTCCCGCCCTATCGCGTAACGCCCCTATTTTGGGCTAAAAACCCGATAAACACAAGAGAATCCCCCTTGCTGGCTGTCAAGCGCAAACAACCAAAATTAACGTAACAGCCCAGCGTTCACATGGCCCGGCCTTCTTGTCAAAGTCCTCCTACAATCGCAATTGCTTATGACTTTTCCGGATCTGCTTGCCAATCTAGTTGCTCGAGGGGTTTCCGACATCCACATGCACGTGGGGTTGCCCCTGATGGCCCGCCTGCACGGCAAACTTAGTCCCATCACCCAAAGCCCCCTCACACCCCAATACACCGCCGCTCTGGTAGATATGATGTGCAACGAGCGGCAAAAAGCAATTTTTGCCGAACGCAGCCAGGTCGACCTGGCCTACTCGGTGCAGGGGGTGGCCCGTTTCCGTGTCAATCTGTTTCGGCAGCGTGGCTCGGTAAGCTGCGTGATGCGGGTGGTCAACTCCGACGAGAGCAAGCTCAAGATCGTCTCGCTGCCCCAGGAAACCATCAACTTTTTCCGCGATAAGGAAAAGGGGCTGGTCCTGGTTACCGGTCCCACCGGCTCTGGCAAGTCCACTACCCTGGCCCGCATCCTTGATGAGATTAACCAGCACCACTCCAAAATGATCGTGACCCTGGAAGACCCCATCGAGTACCTGCACAAGGGCAAAAATTCCATCGTGGTACAGCGCGAGATCGGTCAGGATGCCCCCAGCTTCAAGGATGGGCTGGTAGCGGCCATGCGTCAGGACCCCGACGTAATCATGATTGGGGAGATTCGCGACCACGCCACGGCGGCGGCAGCGCTGGAAGCCGCTCAGACCGGCCACCTGGTCTTCTCCACCCTACACACCCTCGATACCGTGCGTACCGTCAACCGCGTGCTTGACCTCTTTCCTCCGCACGAGCGGGAGGTGGCCCGTATCCTGTTTGCTGAGTCACTGGTGGGCATTGTCTCCCAGCGCCTGCTACCCAACAAACAAGGGGGGCGGGTGTGTGCCATGGAAATTCTCAAGGGCAACCTGCGTATCCGCGACCTGATCAAAGACCCTAACCGCACCAACGAAATCTACGAGGCCCTCAAGGATTCGTCGCTCGATGGGATGCAGACCTTCGACGACCACCTGGCCGAGCTTTACGCCCACGACCAGATTGACCTGGAAACCGCATTGGCCCACGCCACCAGCGCCCAGTACGTCAAGGTAAAAGCCCTGCAAATCAACGCAGCCCGCCAGACCCTGATCGACGAATCGGTCGCGCAACAGAGTAACTAAGCCCCACTGCGGCGTGCTTGCTATTTGAGCTTGGTTAGTCCCTTGACCCCTGGTGACAAACTATGCTCTCCCGCTCGAGGGTGTATGTATGCGTCGGGCGAAGAAACAGGTGGGGTATGGGCATAATAGCTTTCAACAAGATGTCATTCGAATCCAGAGACTATCTTTTGAATCCCAGAGCGCACCCCTCCCTTCGATCGGCGAAGAAAGCGCCTCCTTTCAGTCGGGTCTGTTCGTCACCAAACCTCGACAAACCAGCCGAGTCTGGTATACCAGTTGTGCACTTCGCATAACAAACCGTCCATCTAGGCAGCCACTATTCTGTCTAGGAAAAAGGATATTTAGTCCTGTACGGCTCGATTTTTGTGAAAAACGCTCTAAACTGTACACGTGTTGATCTACGGACGCAACCCGGTTTTAGAAGCCCTGCGCGAGGGCCAGGTGGGGCAGGTCTGGGTGGCCAGGGGCGTGGAAAGCTGGCTCTTGAAGGAGATCGAGAAGCTGGGAGCCCCCTACAAGCTGGTGCCCCGCATCGAGCTCGACCAGATGGTGCGAACCACCCAGCACCAGGGGCTGGTGGCCGAAATTGAAGAGGCCACTTATGCCGACCCGGAGGCCCCCTTTCGGCTGGCCCAACAGCGCGGCGAGCCGCTCTTGCTGGTGGTGCTGGACGGCATCACCGACCCGCGCAACTATGGCGCGATCATCCGCAGCGCCTTTGCGCTGGGGGCGCACGGGGTCATTACCGAAGAGCGCCGCAGTGCGCCCTTATCGGCCCTGGTGCTCAAAGCCTCGGCAGGCACGGCCCGCAAGATTCCCCTGGTGCAGGTCAAGAACATTGCGCGGCATCTGGAACAAATCAAGCAGCAGGGGGTCTGGGTGTATGGCACCAGCGGCCAAGCCAGCAAGACCATCGCCGAACTGGACTACCGTCGCCCCCTGGCGATTGTAATTGGCTCTGAAGGCGAGGGTATGCGCCGCCTGGTGACCGAGCACTGCGACGAGCTGGCCAAAATTCCCCTGGCCGAAGGGGCCGAAAGCCTGAATGCGGCGGTGGCCCTGGGGGTGGTGCTATATCAGGTGCGATTGGGACGCAGAACTTGAGCTTTTTATATACAATGCTGGATAAATGCCAGTACCAAACTATCAACGCTTTATGCTTCCATTGCTCCAGCTTGCCTCCGATGGCCTGGAACATAACATGGATGAAGCCTACGAGATTTTGGCAAAACAATTTGCACTAACCCCTGAGGAAAGGACAGAACTATTACCAAGTGGGGGGCAGAGCCGGTATGAAAACCGTGTTGGATGGGCCAGAACCTATTTGACAAAGGCCGGTTTGCTGGAGTCTCCTGCACGGGGGAGATTCCGGATCACCCCACTGGGTTTGCGGACCTTGCAATCTGGAGTTGCCGAGATAGACAACACATATCTCAGGCAGTTTCCTGGGTTTATTGAGTTTAGAAAAAGGGATCGCTCTGAGATCGAAGGCGAATCGGGCGGAGAGGAAAATAGCACCAACACGCCAGACGAACAGCTCGAGCAGCTTCACCTTTTGCTTCAAAAGCAGTTGGCCCATGACCTTTTGGATCGGGTTAAGCAATGCTCACCCGCTTTCTTCGAGCGGCTGGTTGTGCAACTACTGGTAGCCATGGGATATGGAGGCTCGGTGAGCGATGCTGGAAAAGCTGTCGGACGCAGCGGTGATGACGGCATAGACGGCATTATCAAGCAGGACAGGCTTGGCCTGGACAACATCTACATTCAAGCAAAGCGATGGAACGCCACCGTTTCGAGTGAAGTCGTTCGCACCTTTGCAGGAAGTCTGGCGGTGCAAAAAGCCAACCGGGGTGTAATCATTACCACATCAGATTTCTCAAGCAGCGCCAGAGAAACAGCTAAAACGCTGGGGAATATTGTGCTGATAGATGGGGAGACCCTGGCTCTATACATGATTGAATACAATGTGGGCGTCACGGTAGCTGCTCGGTACGAGATAAAACGAGTAGATAGAGACTTTTTTGAAGAAGATTAGCGATAATACTTGGCCGTATCGCGCAGATGCCCCTGGAAGTCCACGTTCAGGAATAGGCGACCCTGGGCGTGCAGGAAGTAGAGGTATTTCTGGCCTTTTTCGTTGGTGCGGGTGGGGTTGAGCACGGCCCGCAGCGCTTCGGCGCCGGGGTTGCCAATGGCACCGGGGGGCAGGCCGCGCCGGGTGTAGCTGTTGTAGGGGGTGTCTTTTTCGAAGTCGCCCGCGTTGCGGTTGAGTTCGGGCAGGCGTTTGCCCAGGCCGTAGGCCACGGTGGGGTCGGCCTGGAGTGGCATCCCGATTTCCAGGCGATTGAGGAAGATTCCGGCGATGACGGGCTTTTCGCTGCTGTTGGCGGCCTCGGCCTGCACGATGGAGGCCAGCGTGATCCAGTCGTGGATACCGGATAGCCCGAGCGTTTTGAGGCGGTTCTGGGCCGAAGGCGTAAACTCCTGCGCCATCCGGCGGGTCATGGCGCG
>CALFDH010000166.1 GCA_937950405.1 uncultured Meiothermus sp. | reverse complement strand
GATGCAATACTGGGTTCAATCTGAGAATGCTCTGCGATTTTAAGCCGCTACCTCTCATCAAGGTCGTGGTGGCGCCCATCCGCAAAAACCATCCGCCCAATCTCCAGAGTAGGCTAGGTGTATGCTCTACGATTTCCTGATTCGCGGTGCCAAAGTGGTGGATGGCAGCGGCAACCCCTGGTTCTATGGCGATGTGGCGGTACACCAGGATCGAATTGCCGCCATAAGCCCAGCCGGCCAAATTAGCCCTACGAGCGCCCGCCAAACCATTGAAGCCGATGGACTGGTGCTGGCCCCTGGCTTCATTGATATTCTGTCCCACTCCATTGCCCCCCTCATGCGCGATGGGCGGTGTTTATCCAAGATTACCCAGGGGGTCACCACCGAAATTATGGGGGAAGCCTGGACACCAGCCCCTTTCGGGGGCAAGGTGGCCCCCCGTACCCTGGCCCCCTACGTGCCCGAAGCCTGGCAGCAGAAAATGCAGGGCTGGAGGCGGATGGGCGACTGGCTGGGGGCCATGCAGGAAGCGGGCGTCTCACCCAACATCGGGGCATTTTTGGGCGGTGGCACCC
The DNA here is from genome assembly GCA_937950405.1 of uncultured Meiothermus sp. Classification (GTDB taxonomy): domain Bacteria; phylum Deinococcota; class Deinococci; order Deinococcales; family Thermaceae; genus Meiothermus. The sequence goes on along the minus strand of CALFDH010000166.1, from coordinate 15,735 downwards.
TGCGTGAGTATGCCTGTGGAATGCGGATGGGCAAAGCCAGTCCCGAAGAACTGCAAACCATGCGCCAGGTCATGCAGGAGGCCATGCAGGACGGGGCCTTTGGGGTTTCCTATGCGCTCATCTACCCCCCCGACGATTATGCCGATACCGACGAGATTGTGGAGGTCTGCCGGGTGGTAGCGGAATATGGGGGGGTTTACATCACCCACCTGCGCTCCGAGAGCGACCGACTGCTGGAGGCCCTGGAGGAAGCCCTGGAAATCGGACAACAGGCCCACCTGCCGGTACACATCTATCATCTCAAGGCCAGCCGCCCGGAAAACTGGCCCAAAATGCCTGAGGTTTTGAAGCGAATCAATCAGGCCCGCCGGAGCGGACAGGATGTGACCGCCGACGTGTACCCCTACACCGCCAGCGGCACCGGCCTGAGCGCCATGCTGCCGGGCTGGGTCTTCGAGGGTGGCCAGGTCTACGAGCGGCTGCGCGACCCGACCCTGCGCGAGCGCATTAGGGCGGAGTTGCAGGGCCCCAGCCCGGAGGTGGACACCCGCTCGAGGGCCGAGCACGTGATGCCCGTTGGCTTTCAAAAGCCGGAGAACCAGATTTACGTGGGCAGACGGCTGAGTGAAATTGCCCAGATGCGAGGTCAGGACTGGCTCGAGTGTATCTTCGATTTACTGGTGTCTGAAGAGCAGCGTATCGGCACCCTCTACTTCACTATGAGCGAGGACAACCTGCGGCTTCAGTACCGAGAGCCCTGGACCATGGTCTCGACCGATGCGGGCGGGTTCGACCCCGCCTGGGCACAAACTTATGGGCCGGTGCATCCCAGGGGATACGGCAGCTACCCCAGGGTGCTGCGCCGGTACGTGCGCGAGGAGGGTTTGCTGACGCTGGAAGAGGCCATCCGCAAAATGACCTCACTCCCGGCAAACCGGCTGGGGCTCTTCGACCGGGGGCGCATTCAGATGGGGGCCAGGGCCGATCTGGTCCTCTTCGACCCCCAAAGCATCACCGACCACGCTACCTTCGAGGAACCGCACCGCCTCTCCACGGGCATCCTGCGCGTCTGGGTCAACGGGCAGCCAGTCCTGAAAGACGGCCAGCACACCGGTGCCACCCCCGGCCGGATTGTGCGCGGCCCAGGGTATCGGGCCCCTGCGAAGCCCTCCTGACCCCCGCTACCTGATCTCCACCCCCGACCACTTCTCCAGCAGTCGCGCCACCGCCGTGTGGTCTACCTCGGCAGCGCCCACTTCGCGTTTGGCAATTTCGAAGAACTCCCGCACCTGCCGGAGCATGGGGGCCGGTGTTCCTGCGGCCTCGAGCACCTTCACACAAATACCTGTGTCCTTGGCCAGCAAACCCAGGGCAAAGGTGTTGGGAAACTGCCGGGAAATAACCCGCTGGCCAAACAAATTCTCGCTCACATTCGAGCGGCCCGAGGAGGCGTTGATCACCTCCAGGGCCAGCCCCGCATCCACACCTTGCTTGACCAGGGCTACCATGCCCTCGCTGAGTGCCCACAGATTAACCGCCAGCAGGGCGTTGTTGACGGCCTTGACGGCATGGCCCGACCCCAGCGGCCCCACGTGCACAATCTTGGCGGCATAAGCTTCCATGACCGGCCTGGCCCTGGCAAAATCCTCCGGAGAACCCCCCGCCATGACGGTGGCCCTGCCCTGAATTGCGCCCGCCACTCCCCCCGACAGGCAGGCATCCAGGTATGAAACCCCTTTCTCCTGAAGCATCTGGGCGGTCATTTTAGCCAGTTCAGGTTCACCCGAGGTGTGGTCTACCCACAGCATTCCAGGCCGGAGGTACGGCAGAAGCCGCCGGGCAAGTTCATCTACCTCGAGGGATGTGGGCAGGCAGGTTAGCAGAATATCGGCCTGGGCTACCTCGGGTAGCTCCACGGCCCTCGAGCCAAACTCTTTCGCATGGGCTTCGGCTTTAGCAAAGGTGCGGTTCCATACCAGGGTCTCGTATTTTTTGGCGAGGTGCCCCGCCATCGGATACCCCATCGCCCCGAGGCCAATAAACGCAGTCCTGATGTTGGTGTCTTGCATGGTCTCAATCATAAACTGGCCGTGGTTCTTTGCTACCTGCTGCCAAATGACAGTACACGCCTGGGGTATGCATTACTTGCCGTGTTAAAGTTGGCCGCGTTACCAGATTAAGTCCATAACGACACGGTTTTCCGCCTGTCCAGTACGCAACTTATGGGATAACGGCATAATTCACATAAATAACCTCGTAAAGGACAAAAGTACGTATATCCTGAGGCTAACCTCGCCTTGGGAGACGGGGTTTTCCCGCAGCACCGAGGTTTTTTGTATCGTTTCTCGACATATCTGAGTCAGTAAAGCCAGGAGGAAGGCACGTATGAAGATACGATTTCTGAAAGCAGGTGGGCTCGGGGTGGCGTTGGCATTGCTGATTACTGGATGTCCGCAGTCCACACCCCAACCTCCTGCCACGCTCGATCCTCCGCGCAACGTGCTTGCATATGCTGTCTCCCCTACACACGTAAAGCTCTCCTGGAAAGCTCCCGACAGCCTTACCAACCCCAGCTTCGAAATCGAACGCAAGGAGGGCAACCAGGGTTACCAACCACTCGCCACTGGTCTCAGCAGCAGCAGTCACGACGATACCCAGATCGTTAGTGGAGGCAAAACCTTTACCTACCGCATTCGCACGCGAACTGCAAACGGCCAGAGCGTATGGGTCGAATCCAACCCATTACCGGTACCGGCCCGCTGCGAGAGCAACCTTGCCGACGCGCCAACCATCGGTTGCTTTGGGCCGGTGGTGTCCAACTGGCCGGTGGTAGCCACCTACGTGGCCTTATTGCCCAACGGCAAGGTGATTGCCTGGTATGCCTCCGATGATATTGGGCGCTACCGCGAACTCACCAGCGACCACCAGCGCGACCGCCGCAACGACCCCCCGGCCCAGGAGGACGGTACCATGGCGGTGCTGTGGAACCCTGACAGCGGCAGCTTCGAGGACGTGAGCTTCGGAAACGGCAGTCAGCAAAACGGTCGAACTGTAAGTGGTCAACCCAAAGGCACCGACCTCTTTTGCGCAGGCTTTACCGTGCTCAGCGATGGCCGATTCTTCACCGCCGGGGGCAACCGTGGGTTGGAGTGGGGCAGCCTGCGCACCAACCTCTTCGACCCAAAAACCAACACCTGGAACCTGGGGCCCGGCCCCATCACCCCCGACATGTGGCGCGACCGCTGGTACCCCACCGTCACCAAACTGCCCAACGGCGAGGTGATGATTAGCGGCGGCACCGCCGAGCCCGACTCGGCGTTTGTGGAGGGCTCCTCCAGCGACCCCAACAACCCTTGCCGCACCCCCTCTGGTCGCTGCCCGGAAGGACTGGCCCTGGGCAAAACCTTCAGTTCCATCGCCAATGCGCCCGGTCTTTCTACCGGTATCAAGACGCAAAACGCCAGGGGCACCGCTTTCAACAATGCCTTTGAGATCTACAGCCCCGATAGTGGTAGCTTGCGAATGCTCGAGGCCACCGCCGCCGATGTACAGTCCTTTGAGCACTACTACCCCTGGTGGCACATCGCCCCCAACGGCCTGGCCTTCCTTGCCGGGGCGGGTAAACAAAAAGGCTTGCTGGACTGGCAGCAGGGCCAGTGGAAGGGCATCTGGGAGTCTACAAACCACGGCATTCCCTACGATGCCCACCGGGTCTACGGCACCTCGGTGATGTATGAACCCGGCAAGGTGCTGGTGATTGGGGGCGGATATGCCGCCGATACCTACCCTAACGGCGAGCTGGTCATCTATGCCCTGAACAACCAACGCAACGGCAAAACCAGTCTGCACCTCGAGCTCAGCAACAGTTCTTCCATACCTCCTGTAATGAAGCAGGGGCCTAACATGCAGTACAGCCGCACCCATCTCGATGCCACATTGTTGGCCGATGGCAAGGTTTTTGTGAATGGCGGACAGCAGGACGGCGGCGAGAACCCCGGTGCCATCCCACCCACCCCCATGACCCCCCAAGAGTCGCGGGAATGGTGGCCCAAAACCGTCAACCCGGCTACGGTGTTCAACATAGATCTGGCCGTATATCAAAGCGAAATCTGGTCACCCGGCCCAGAAAATGGTGGCACCGGCAAATTTGTATTGGGGCCAAGGGCCCAGAAACCTCGTATCTATCACTCAGCCTCGCTGCTGTTGCCAGACGCCACCGTCCTGACCCTGGGTGGAGGGGGTTGTGGACTTTGCAACGGCAATTTTGAAACAAGCTGGCAGGATGGTGGCTACTACGGTCGCTGGTTTGGTCAGCACGAGATGATTAATCAAAAAAACCACGAAATCTACTACCCCGCCTACCTGTTCAAGAGCGATGGCAGCCTGGCTCCGCGCCCCATCATCACCGGCCTGAGCAATACCGCCAGCAGCCCCGATGACTACCCCACCATCAGCTACAATAGCCAGTTCACCGTGACCTGGAATCACCCCGACCCCAATCGCAGCATTCAGAAAGTAACGCTGCTGGCCCTGGGCGTGCCCACCCATGCCTTCAACCAGAACCAGCGCTTCTTGAGTCTGGACATTGCCCAGCGCAACGGCTTCAGCCTGAACGTCAAGGCCCCATACGACGGACAGTACAACTCGCCCACCCCCGGCGGCGCCCGCAACATCGCCCCGCCTGGCTTCTATATGTTGTTCCTCATTGATGACCGGGGCGTTCCTTCGGTAGCACGTATTTTGCGCGTTCAGTAGGGCTTCCTTGGCTCGTAACCCAGGCTCATCCGGCCTGGGTTCTATTTTTGTTCACAACCATCGTTATCTAAGCGCCAAAACCCAGCCCATGCACTTAACGCCAGCCCATGCACTTAACGTTGGTTTATAAAACCCATCCAGTACACGCAATTTTGCTTTACGGCCCAGTTTCCCAAAGGCTTTGGCATGACACATGAAATTGGGCTGTGCAGATGTACCATGAGGGTATTTTCTATGGTTTCCATGACAGGGGTTGGATTCTTTTACAACTTGGGGAAGAACATGCGGGGGCTGTTAGCGCTGGTGTTGGGGCTCTCTGCGTTGGTGGCTTGCAATCAGCCCACACCCCCACCCTCCACCCCGGGCTCTTTGAGCGCGACCCCCAATGCCACGCCGGCGGTGGTGCTCTCCTGGGGTGCCTCGGAACGTGCCACCAGCTACGAACTCGAACGCAAGACCGGGAGCAGCGGCACCTATGTCCTCATTGCCTCTCCCAACGGAGGCACCACCACTTTTACCGATACCGGCGTGGTCTTCAGCGCCACGTACTCCTACCGTATCCGGGCCGTAGGTGTAGGTGGTAAAAGCGACTGGCTGGAACGCGCCAATGTGGCTACCCTGGCTCAACCCACTCAGCCCCCCGGCGCACCCCAGAACCTGTCGGCTACTGCCACCAGCCCCACCAGCATTACCCTGACCTGGCAGGCTCCCACCTCTGGGGGGGCGGTTGCCAGTTACCGTATCCAGCGGAGGGAGGGGGCTTCGGGCAGTTTTAGCAACCTGGCTACTGTTTTCACCCCCAACTTTATCGACAACAGCGCCAGCCCCAGTACCACCTATACCTATCAGGTGCGGGCCGAGAACTCAGCTGGGAACAGTCCATACACCGTCTCTTCCCCGGTCACCACCCCTTCGGGCTCAACTTCGGCGCCCGGTAACCCCCAAAACGTGCTGGCCTGGGCTACCTCCCCCACAGCGGTTCGGGTTCAGTGGCAAGCCCCTGCATCTGGGGGTGCGGTGAGTAGCTATGTCCTCGAGCGCCGTCTGGCCGATGGCAGCTACAGCATGGTGGCCTCCAACATCCAGAATCTGTTCTACCTCGACAGCACCGTCAGCAACCCGCTCACCTATACTTACCGTGTTCGTGCCGTGAACGGAACCGGCACCAGCGCCGGCACCGAGTCCAACCCCGTGCCGGTACCAGCGCCCTGCAATGCCCCCCAACAGGTAACCCAGCGGGGCTGCTTTGGCCCGGTGCGACGCCAATGGCCGCTGGTTCCCACCTACGCCGCCCTCCTGCCCACCGGCAAGGTGATTGCCTGGTACGCTTCGGATGATGTGGGCAAATACCGTGAGCGTACCGACGTACACAACGTTTCGCCCCGCAGCAGCGCCACCCTTGGCGCTGAAGACGGCAGCCTGGTCACGCTATGGGATCCCGCCAGGGATGCCTTCGAAGACGCCAGCTTTGGCAATCGCAGCAGCCTGGCTGTTAGCGGGCAACCCAAAGGCACCGACCTCTTCTGTGCGGGCTACACCGTCCTCACCGATGGCCGGCTCTTCACCGCCGGGGGCAACACCGGCCTGGAGTGGGGGAGCATCCGCCTCAATATCTTTGACCCCGTTGCCAAGCAGTGGGAAAACGGCCCAGGCCCCGCCACCCCCAACATGTGGCGCGACCGCTGGTATCCCACCGTTACCAAGCTGCCGAACGGCGAGTTGCTCATCACTGGTGGTACCGCCCAGCGGCAGGACAGCTACCGCGACAGCGCCAGCAACGACGACAATGGGAATATAGAAACCGCCGCTGGCGACCCCAGCCGAACAGACCAGAACCTCTGTCGAACCCCCAGTGGAACCTGTCCGAATGGTCTCGAGCATGGCGTACTCAACCCGGCTTCGCCACCCAATACGGTCACGGCAGGTATAAGGGGTATCCGTGAAGCCAACGGCACCATCCGGGCTGGCAACATTGGCTACAACAATGCCTTCGAGGTCTACAACCCCACCAACAGCAGCCTCCGGATGCTCATTTCCAATGCCTCTGCGGTTAATAGCTTCGAGCACTACTACCCCTGGTGGCACGTGGTTCCCGATGGGCGGGTTTTGCTGGCTGGGGCCTCGCAGGATACCGCCATTTTGAACGTGACTACCGATAATTTTGGGGGGCTCCTGCGCCGGGACGGGCAGCGGGTCTACGGGAGTTCGGTGATGTTCCGCCCCGGCAGCGTGCTGGTGGTGGGGGGCGGGTATGCGTACCGCGATGGCAGCGGCAACGTCCAGTTGGGCCAGAGCGGTTTGGCAAACACCACCTTTGTCCTGACCGTTCCGCTCAATGCCAGCAGCGCCATGGTTTCTGCCGGCCCCAACATGACCTATCGCCGCACCCATGCCAACACCGTGCTGTTACCGGACGGAAGGGTATTTGTCCACGGAGGTCTGCAAAGTGGAGGCGAGAACGGCACCCTCGATACCAGCCAGTGGGCCAACACTGTTAACCCAGACACCCTCTGGAACCTCGATCTGGCAGTACGCACCAGCGAAATCTGGACGCCTCCTTCAGGAAGTAGTGGCGCCGGGAGCTTTGCGCTGGGGGCTCGCTCACAAGAAGAGCGCATCTACCACTCCACCGCCATGCTCCTGCCCGATGGCACCGTACTCACGGCAGGGGGTGGGGGCTGTGGAACCTGCGACCAGCTTGAGCCTGCCGTTTACGGCAGCCTGAGCGGTTTATCAGGGGCCGCTCGAGGGGAGCGTATCAACAAGAAGAACCACGAGATCTACTACCCCCCCTACCTGTTCAAATCCGACGGTTCACTTGCACCCCGCCCTGTTATCCAGAGCACCTCTCTCAGCTTAACCGGCAACCCGCCTTATCCCACCGTGGCCTACGACAGCGAATTCACCCTTACCTGGGCCCACCCCGAGTCGGGCCGCAGCATCCAGAAGGTGTCGCTCATCGCCCTGGGCGCACCCACCCACGGCTTCGACCAGAACCAGCGCTACCTCGAGCCCGAGTTCACTGCCAGCGACAACGTCCTGACCATCCGCACCGATTTCCGCACCCTGGTCAAGTTTGGAGGAGCCAATCAGTCGCACAACGCCGCCCCTCCGGGTTTCTACATGCTCTTCATCCTTGACGATCAGGGTGTGCCCTCGGTGGCAAGCATCATTCGGATTCAGTAGCTTTACCCAAAGCAAAACACCTCCCCACCCAGGAAGGTGTTTGCAGGATTGCTGTTTATCGCAGAATACCCGCAATAACCATGCTGGCAATCAGCGTGCCGACAAAAGCCACCGCCAAGGTGATCCAGATTTTGCCGCTTTCGCGCAGGTTCATGCTCGACTGCACGGCCAGGTAGGCAAAATAGACGTTGATGACCAGCGCTCCAATCGCAAGCAAGGGAATCAGGAAGATGCCAATCAGCGTGATGAGCAAAATCAGGCTGACCACCGCAACCATCACATTGATGGGCGCCCAGAACAGCGCAAACGTGTAGGCTACATTGTCCAGCGACCCGGTGCCGCCCTGAGTCTTGCCAACATAGTGCACCAGGTAGGTAAAAACCAGAAAGCCCACAATGGTGCCAATAATGCCGTTCAAAAAAGCCCCCAGGCCGCTGCCCAGGCTGAAAAGGCCGGTGATAACAGCAGCAATGAGAACGTAGATCACGGCCTCCCGCAGGGTGCCTTTGTTTTCGTACTGCTCAAAGGTTTCTACGCTGGGTTTGGTCAGCACCTGAATGCTCTGGCTGACCATATTCATCACGGTATCGGTAATGGACGGTGTGGTATTCATAACAACCCCCTGGGTTTTTGGTACAAATGTAGTTTACTACGGAATCTCATCGGACAATCAGTTCTGAGGGTTCGCTGCGGGCCATTACCCTCTCATTTGAAAGCCAATAAGATTAGAGCCATGCGTTTTTGGCTCGTTCTCATGATGGTTCTGGGCCTGGCCTGGGCGCAGGACACACCCCCGCAAGACCCGGCTCCCCCCAGTTCACCCGGCGCGTACTCGATCGCCCGTATCGTTTCGATGGGCGACAAGAGTGCAACCGTGCGGGTGGGTAAGCAGCTCAAGGAGGCGGAGTTTCCCACCGAGTCGGCAGCCTTTCGGGCGGGGCAGCAGGTGGTGGTGTACGAGGCCGATGGCAAAACTTACATTGCCGAACCCTACCGCATCCCCTACCTGTGGGGCTTGCTGGGGCTGTTTGTGCTGGTAACGGTAGCCCTGGGGCGAGGCAAAGGTTTGCGGGGTCTATTGGGAACCGGCGCCAGCATGGCGGTTCTGGCTTTTTTTGTGGTGCCGCAAATTGCGTCGGGCAATAACCCCCTCCTGGTCACTTTTGTGGGCGCTTTTGGCATTCTGGCGCTCTCGATTTATTTCGTGCACGGCATCAACCGCAAGACCACTGCGGCCCTGATCGGAACCACTTTTGCCACGCTGGTAGCCCTGGTGCTTTCCGTGCTGCTGACCGAGTGGATGCAGTTTACCGGCCTCACTTCGGAAGAAGCCTTCCTGGCCCGTTTCCAGCTAGGGGGCAACCTCGATCTGGTCTCGCTGTACCTGGCCGGGGTGGTGGTGGGGGCGCTGGGCGCGCTCAATGACGTGACGGTCACCCAGGCTGCGGTCATCCAGGCACTGGTACAGGCCAACCCTCGCTACAGCCTGCGGGAGCTTTACTCCAGGGGCATGACGGTGGGCTTCGACCACATCGGCAGTCTGGTCAACACCCTGATTCTGGCCTACGCGGCAGGTACGCTGCCCTTGCTGCTGCTGATCAGCCAGAGCGATGTTCCGCTGATGCTACTGATCAATAACGAGACCTTTGCCGCCGAAATTGTAACCATGCTGGTGGGTTCGCTGGCCCTGGTGCTGGCGGTTCCGCTCACCACCCTGATGGCCGCCTGGCTACTGCGGGGGCGAAAGCTGGACTACATCGAGCGTCGGTGGCCGGGGCAGTAAGGGGTATTCGACTCAAAGGAACCCTGCACACTTACGTAGCCTCGAGCGCGGCGTGACAATTCTCATCGGGTGGCACTACAATTGCGTTAGATGCGATACATTCTGGTACTGGTGTTTTGTTTGGCTTCTCTGGGACTGGCTCAACCTCGAGTGGGCACCGAAGACGGCCTGACCCGACTGGTATTTGGCATCCCCAACGAAGCAAAACTTAGCCTGAGCCGCTCAGGCAACGAGGTTTCCATTCGCTTCCAGGGCACCCCGCCCCGAAACTTACGGACCTTACTCAACACGCCGCAGGTAGTCGGCTATCGAGCCACCCCCAGTCCGGGTGGCTCGACTTACGTGGTAACGCTCCGGGCAGGCACCAGCTACCGCACCCTCGAGCTTGCCAACCCCCGCCGTCTGGTGCTCGAGGTTAGGAGCAAAACCCCAACCACCACCGCCCGGCCCCGGAGCACGTCAAGGGCGCCCGCACCTGTGGTGGTTCTGGACCCTGGACATGGCGGCATAGACCCCGGCGCAGTGGGGTTCGTGCACGAGGAAGAGGCCGTGCTGGAAGTGGCCCTTCGCACCAAAAAGCTGCTCGAGGCCAGGGGCATCCGGGTCATCCTGACCCGCACCGCCGATAAGCACCTCTCGGCCAACAAGGCCGCCGACCTGGGCCTGCGGGCGGCCATGGCCGATAGCAAGCGCACGCTGTTTGTTTCTATCCACGCCAATGCCGCCGAACGGGCCGCGCAGGGGATTGAGGTGTACTACTTTGGCGAGACCATTGACCAGCGGCTCCTGTCCAAAGCCATCCTGGAGAACGGTGGCGGTGCGCTGGGGCAGCGCCTGACCCGCGAAGCCCAGAGCGTGGCCCAGCGCCTCATGCGCGACCTGATCGCCCAGGCCAACCTCAAGTTTTCCGAGCAGTTGGCGCTCAAAACTTTGCGCGCGCTGGTGCGCGAAACGGGCGCGGTGAGCCGGGGTGTGCACACTGCGCCGTTCTACGTCATCCGCAACGCCCGCATTCCGGCCATTCTGGTGGAGATTGGCTTTGTCAACCACCCGGCTGAAGGCAAAAAGCTGGCCACCAGCGCTTACCGCCAGCAGCTCGCCAATGGACTGGCCGGGGGCATTATGGCTTTCTTGAACAGTGGCAATGCCCAGCGCTAGAGGGGGCGCTCGAGCGGGCCTCGCAGGACCGGAAAAGCCTTACCTTCACCCACAGCAGGCCGCACCCAGCGCTCCCAACTGTTCAGCGAGCGCCGGGCCAGCCTGGGGAGGTTCGCAAGCTGTTGCCGACGATGGTCCAGACCATATCGGCCTGCAATCCACCCCTCATAAGCACTTACAAAGGGCCTGAAGATATCCAGACCGGGGTCGAAATCGAAGGGCTTCCGTCGAGCAGGCAGCTCGGGCAGACCATCGGCGCTTTCCAGCCAGTAAAAAGATTCGCCGGGCCGGTAGTAGAGCAGCACCCCGTCGGATTGTAGTAGCCAGGCTGACGATGAATGAAGCCCTACCCCGTCTTTGAGGTAGAGGCTCGAGCCCCGAGCGGTTGGACTGGGGTTTTTCTGGAAACCATAGGCTACCAGGATACCGGTGAGCGCGTCCTGACCCCAGAGCCAGAACTGCACCAGCATCGGGTTCTCTGGATGTGGCATGGGTAGGCAGGGCTTTATACCAGATTTGGTTAGTTCGTTACCGAATGGTAACGAACTAACCCGACTGAAGGGAGTGCTCTAGGATTCAAAAAGATAGCCTCTGAAAACCTCTGGTTTGGATTATTATCTTTTTGAATCCGGTATTACTTGAAGGCCTGACAGATGGCCTGCCCGTTGGCCTGGATAAGCTTCAGGTAGGAATTGACCGTGTTATCGAAGGCGTCGGAGTAGATGCGGGCAATGCGGGCGCCGGTGGCCTCGGCCAGTGCGCGGGCCTGGCCTTGCGAAAACTGAGGCTCCACAAAAATTACCCGCACATTTTCCTTCTTCATGGCCTGTGCCAGCCTGGCCAGACTGGCCGGGCCGCGTTCCTGTCCGGCAAAATCGGCGATGGTGCCGATGCTTTTGAGCTGGTAGTGGCGGTTAAAATAGAGCAACGCCTCGTGCTGGGAAACCAGCTTGCGAAGGGATTGCGGTATATCGGCCAGGCAGCGCCGAACCGCTGCATCGGCCTGGCGGATCTGGGCAATGTAACCCGACGCATTCTGGGCATAGGTAGAGCGTCCGGCGGGGTCAACAGCCGTCAGGGTATCGCGGATTTTCTCCACGTAGCGGATGCCGTAGGTGGGGTCCAGCCAGAGGTGGGGGTCGTACTCGGCGTGTTCATGGCCGTGCTCGTCTGCATGGGCTTCTTTTTGGGCCTTGATCAGGTTGGGCATACTGTCGGCCAGCTCGACGATGCGGGCATTGCGGGGAAGCTGGGCCTCGAGCTTCTCAAAAAAGGGCTCGAGCCCCAGTCCATTGGCAAAAAAGACCCGGGCCCGGCTGACGGCCTGGATGACCGAAGGGCGCGGCTCAAAGCTGTGCGGGTCGCTGCCGTTGGGTACGACCTGCACCACACTGACCCGGCTGCCGCCCACATTTCGCACCATATCGGCAATAAAGCCCGTGGTCGCCACTACCGGTACCGGCTGGGCCAGGGCCGAGCCCAGCCCCAGCATCAACAAAAATCCCATTGGGAGAATGAGTTTCATGTACAGCCTCCTCGTTCGCCGATTACTTATACTGATAACTCATTATCACATTGTCAAGGCCCAGGTTTGCTATGCTGAAAGCCATGGAACGCTCCACCCGCCAGCGGAAGGCCATTCGTGAGGTGATGACCGAGCTCAACCGCCCGCTCTCGCCCACCGAGGTCCTCGAGGCTGCCCGCTATAAAGTACCCGGCCTCGGCATCGCTACGGTCTACCGCACCCTGAAGGGACTGGTAGAGGAAGGCAGCGCGGTAGCGGTCGAACTACCCGGCGAAGCGCCCCGCTACGAGCTGGCCGGCAAAAAACACCACCATCACTTCCACTGCACCCGGTGCGGCAAGGTGTTCGAGCTCGAGGGCTGCCCTGGCGATTTCTCCTTCATGGTGCCCCAGGGTTTCAAAACCGAAAAACACGAAATCGTCCTGTACGGACGCTGCACCGATTGCTGCTACTAGCCCTTTGTGATCAAAACTCGACTTGCTGGAACGGATTCTGCTCGTGTCAAGGGTCTGATACCAACTTCTAGCGTGTGACCAACCTTCTGCGATGCACAAGTGGGGGGTGGGTGGTAAGAAACGTCTACACCCTACTTCCTACCTCCCTGGGTAGCAAGGTGTTCAAGTAAAGAAGGCATGAAACCGCAGCCAGAACACAAGAACCAGGGCCTTCCCTGACCATAGGCTATAGACTATGGACCATAGACCCTCTGCTAAAACGCTTTCAACAACTCCTCGAGTTCTGCAGCACTAATTTCGCCAATGTGCCGGTTCAGCAAAGTACCTTCGGCATCGTAGAACAGCGTGACCGGCAAGCCCTGAATACGCAATGGGTCGCTCAGTTTGGCGTCGGGGTCGAGCAAAACGTTGGGAATCTTGAGCCCCAGCTCCTTCTCAAAGGCCCGCACCGCCTCGGGGCCGTCGCTGATGTTCAGGAACACGAAATGAACCTCCGGGTTGGCCCTGGCGGCTTCTACCAGCAGGGGCATTTCGCGGCGGCAGGGCCCGCACCAGCTCGCCCAGGCATTGAGCACGATGGGTTTGCCTTTGAAATCGGCCAGGTTGGCGGTTTGGCCGTCTATTTGCGAAAGGGTAAAAGAGGGCAGTATCTCCACTCTGGACTCGGCTCGAGGTTGCAATAGCCAGAACCCTGCCAGCACCCCCAGCGGTAACAGACCCCACATCCAGCCTTTCATCAAAGCCCAGCTTACGGGATTCTGGCCCTTCGTTCGGGGAGGCAAGCCACATACCGGGCCGCCTGGCCCCCACGGCTCTCGCCATACGCCCTGGCTGTAGTAAGGTGAAGCAGATGCGGGTGCACCTGATCGCCGTTCAGACCGAGCTGCAAACCGCGCCCTATACCAGCGCCCCGGCCTTCAAGCAGTACGTGCTCGAGCTCTGCCAGACCGCCACAGAGGGCCTGCCCCAGGACGAACCCCGCATTCTGGGCTTTCCCGAGGCCTTTGCCCTGCCCCTGGTGTTCTGGCTGGAGACCTCGAGGGCGGTGCAGGGGGCCAGAACCAGCCTGCAGGCCGCCCTTCAGTTGCTCCGAGAACACTGGCCTGCCCTCTTGCGGCTTGGCGTCTGGAGCCCCGCCGCGCTTTACCATCTGCGAGCCCCTTTGGTCTGGCCAGTGTACGAACAAGCCTTTCGGGAAGCCGCTCAGGCCGTCCAGGCCTATATTGTGGCCGGCAGCATTTTTAGCCCGCACATGGACTGGGAACCCGCGCAGCGCCTCCACCCCAGGGGCAAAGGCGTGTACAACCTCTCGCTTATCATTTCGCCCCAGGGCGCCGTGCTGGGGCGCATCCCCAAGGTTTATCTGACCGCCGATGAACGCAGGGCCTTTCTGACGGTCGGTCAACCTGGCAGACAGACCCTCCACACCCGACTGGGCATCCTGGCCAACCTGATCTGCCTGGATGCTTTTCACGACGACCTGATTGAGCAAGCCGACGCCGCCGGGGCCTGGCTAGTAGTACAACCCTCGGCCAACGCTGCCCGCTGGGAGGGGCCCTGGAGCAAAGACCCCCGCCAAGTTGAAGGCGAGGTCTGGCTGCGCGAAGGGCTGGCCAGGAAGCTGCAAAACCGCGAAAACCTGCGCTATGGTCTCAACCCCATGCTGAACGGGCACTTTTACGACCTCTATTTCGAGGGCAAGAGCGGCATCTACCAGCCAGGTGCGCCCCTGGCTCTGGCGGAAAGCGCGGTGGGCAAGGACTTTGTGCGAGCGGTGGTGGAGATACCCGATTCGCCGGGTAGGTACACCCACTAACCTGGCCTTTGGCTTTGGGCTTTCGGCTAAATTATGGTTTATGCGCCTCTCCAAAACCGACATCTACGCCTTCAAAACCCTGGGCTACCTGGGCACCCAGCCGCCCGGGCGCCTCGTAGGTAGCGAGGAACTCAGCCAGGCCACGGGGGTGCGGCACACCTATCTGGTTCGAATTCTGGCTGCACTGGTCGGGCACAACCTAGTGATCTCCAAAAAGGGGCAGGGCGGGGGGTATGCGCTGCCCCGCCCACCCGAGGAAATCAATCTGCGCGACGTGATCCGAGCAGTGGATGGGCCTATCGCCCCCCTGGCCTGCGTGAGCCTCAACTGGCCCAAGGCTTGTGAGGAAGAAAAGCGTTGCAGGGCGCGAAGCGCCGTCTGGCTCAAGGTGCGCGACGCCGTATTAGAAAGCCTGAGTCAGGTGAGTGTGGCCGACCTGGCCGCCGACTTCAGTCAAGGGGTGGATTACTCAGAGTGCCTAGGCCATCTGCTGCACTCGAGCGAGCTGCTCGGTCAGCGTGTAGCACGAACAAAAAAAGTGCCCTGAGCGACCTGTTTACCTTGCCCATTGGGCTGCTCAGCGCCTCCCGCCGAACGACCTAGATTCATGGCCCTATGTTGCTACTAAAATGCGTAACGTGTAAGATGAAAGCCCATAGATTACATTTATTGTAATCTATGTTGCTGTCACCCGAGGCCGCTGACGCGTTTGCTGCTTTTGGGACAGCTAAACACATCTTGGAGGCAAAAGATGAGCTACGCCAACCCCGACGTACTGGTTTCCACCGACTGGGTGCTGGAGCACCACCAAGACCCCAATATCCGGATTCTCGAGGTCAACGAGGACATCCTGCTCTACGACACCGGCCATATCCCCGGCAGTCAGAAGATCGACTGGCAGGCCGACCTCTGGGACGACACCATCCGCGAGTTTATCCAACCCCACGAGCTGGCCGCTCTGTTCGAGCGCCTGGGCATCTCCAACGACACCACCATCGTGCTGTATGGCGATAAGAACAACTGGTGGGCGGCCTATGCCTTCTGGTTCTTTAGCTAC
>CALFDH010000165.1 GCA_937950405.1 uncultured Meiothermus sp. | reverse complement strand
CGTTCTTGCGCAGGCTCTCCCAGAAGCCCAGGTAGCCGTCCTCGCCAAAAGCGGCCACCGTGGCCAGCAAAAAGGCCAGCCCTGGGGAGCTGCTGGCGGGGTTCTGCACCACCAACAGCCGCGCAAACTCGGGCGAGGCCAGGTCGGCAAAGCGCTCGGGCAGAGGCCTGTCTTTGAAGTAATCGCGGTCGTAGTTGAGGGCCACGTAGCCAAAGTCCACCGGGGTAACCCGGAAGGTCTGGTCGATCAGCAGTTCGGGGCGTAGGGCCGGTAGTTCGGGGGAGCGGTAGGGTTGGAGGATGTCGGCCTGCAGGGCGCGGGAGAGCAGGGTGTTGTCGAAGCCATAAATTACGTCGGCAATTGGCGCCCCTTTGCTCAGGATGGCCTTGTTGAGCATCTCACCGGCATCGCCCCCCTTGAGGAAGCGCAGGCGAATCCCCGACTGGCGCTCGAACTGAGCAATCAGGTTTTTGTCCAGCGCCCAGCTGCTGTGGGTTAGCACAGTCAGGGAGGTCTGGGCCAGCGCAGATGAGAGTCCAAGGGCTAGAAGCAAACTTATCCACAGCTTTTTCCACATAAAAATCCCCTCCTGTCACCGGGAGGGGGAACGAACCTGAGCGGCGGGCAGTTAGCCCGTGTCACGCTTCCTACGTCGGTATTAGCCGAGTCAGGTTCCAAGGGTATCTCTCAGCCTGCACAATGCGCAAGCACCCCCGGTGACAATCTGATGATAATATCAACGCCTTCTATTGCAAAGCCTCAGCTTACGATTTGCGTGGCCGCCACCCAGAAATGGGGGTACTTGGTTCGCAGCGTCTGGGCCACAAACCGGGCCTCTTCGGCATCCCGGGCCAGTCCAAACAGGCTCGAGCCCGACCCCGACATCAAGACCCCGCGGAGCCCGGCCCGGCGCAGCTCTAGCTTGAGCTCCTGCAAATAGGGCACCAACCGGAAAACGGGCTGCTCGAGGGTGTTCCAGTAAGGGGGCTCCTCGCCCGCGCGAAGGGCTGCCAGGATGCCCAGCACATCCAGCCCGGGCTGCCACTCCTCGGGGCGAAGGTGCCGGTAGGCATCCGCCGCCGAGACCGCTATGCCCGGATTGAGCAGCACCAGGTGGGCCTCGAGAGACCCCAGTGGCCTCAGTTGCTCACCCACCCCCCGCGCTTCGGCCAGGCCTGCCTCCAGGAAAAACGGCACGTCGGCCCCCAGCCGAAGGGCCAGGCCGGGCAGGTCGAGCGAGGCCGGATAAAGCCGGCTGAGGCCCCGCAGCACCGCCGCCGCATCGGACGAGCCCCCACCCAGCCCCGCCGCCACGGGCAGGTTCTTCTCCAGCACCACCTTTACCCCCCCCGGCCAGCCGGCGGCATTCAGGTAGGCCACCGCCGCCTTGTAGACCAGGTTGTCGGGGCCCGCGGGCAGCGCGGAGCGCCGCACTTCCAGCTCCACCCCCTCGGGAATAGGCTCCAGGAAGAGCCGGTCACCCACCTGCAAAGCAGCAAACACGGTGTGCAGCTCGTGGTAGCCATCGGCCCGCCGACCCAGCACCGAAAGGCCCAGGTTTACCTTGGCCGGGGCTAGGAGCTCCATACCTGCGCTAACCCTTCCGCCAGAAGCAGATCCTCCGGGTAGGTGATTTTGAACATCCGCCGGTCGCCCTCCACCAGCGCTACGGGATGGCCTTGCCAGCGCACCAACTGGGCATCATCGGTGAACTCGAGGCCCTCCACCTGGGCCTTCAGGTGGGCGTTCCACAATAGCTCACGCCGGAAACCCTGGGGGGTCTGCACCAGCCGGTAGTGTTCGCGGGGAGTCACCGCACCGTATTCACCGAACGCTTCCTGCACCAGCGTATCGGGCACCGGCACCGCCAGGGTAGCTGCCCCGGAGGCTCGTACCTCGTCCAGCAAGCGCTCCACGGCAGCCCGCACCACAAAGGGCCTGGCCACGTCGTGCACCAGCACCACTTCGCCCGTAGCGGCCTGCACCAGATTGAGCACGCTTTGCTGGCGGGTCTTGCCGCCCCAGACTGTTTTGATGCCAGGGACATCCAGGTTGCGCCCCGGGGGCAGCGCCACCACCCGCTCGTCGGCCCAGGCAAACCCTTCCAGAGCCCAGTCCAGGAGGGTCTTGCCGCCGACCTCGAGGAACGCTTTAGGCCCCCGCCCGATTCGCTCGCCCGAACCGGCGGCGGGCAACAGTACGGAAACCTTCACGCCTGGCATAGTACCGCATTTAGAGTGCTCTACCCATGTATTAAGCTAACGTGGAACGACACCGGATTCGGTTAGTTCGTCACCGGACAACAACCAGCCAACCCCACTGAGTGGCTGGAAGCTGCTGAAAATCTCCATCTGGCCATAAGCAGTGGTATTCTCAGGGGCGTGAGCGTTTTTGAGGCCTTCATCCTGGGGCTCTTGGAGGGCCTGACCGAGTTTTTACCCATCTCCTCTACCGGCCACCTGACCCTGGCCGCCCATCTGCTCAAGCTCGACATCCAAAACGACCCCTTCATCAAGAGCTTCATCATCGTGATTCAGCTTGGGGCCATCCTGGCCGTGCTGGCGCTGTACTTCAAGCGCTTCTTGCGGGATATGGAGGTGTGGAAGCGCATAATCGTAGCCTTCATCCCTACCGGCATCCTGGGGTTTTTGTTGGCCGATGTAATTGAAAATGTATTCCTGGGCAACGACCTGATTGTGGTGGTGAACCTGATTGGGGTGGGGGTTCTTTTGCTCTTTGTGGATCGCTGGTTGCAGCACCACAAGCGCTACGACGACGTGAACCAGATGCCCCTGCCGCAGGCGGTGTTGATCGGCCTGTTTCAGGCCGTGGCGATGATGCCGGGGGTCTCACGCAGCGGGGCCACCATCGTGGGGGGCATGGCTTTGGGGATGTCGCGCAAGGCTGCCGCCGAGTTTTCCTTCATCCTGGCCGTGCCCACCATGCTCTCGGCCACCGGGTTCTCGCTACTCCGCAACCTGGATGAATTCAGGGCCGACAGTTGGGGTCTACTGGCGGTGGGCTTCATCACCGCTTTTGTGGCGGCCCTGCTCACGGTGCGCTGGCTGCTGGGCTTTGTGAGCCGCAATAGCTTTGTGCCCTTTGCCGTCTACCGCATCATCATCGGTGTGGTGTACGCGGTTTTCTTCCTGCGCTAATCGAGCTCGAGTTCCACCATCTCCTTCCAGCGCGGTGCCCGGGGGTAATCCAGCCCAAACAAGTCCATGATGCGCTGGGTGATGAAGGCCAGCAGGTCGTCTATTTGCCGGGGCTTGTGGTAAAAGCCCGGTGCGGCTGGCAGGATGGTGGCTCCGGCCTGGGCGGCCTTGACCATGGCCTCGAGGCTGGGCAGGGGCAGGGGCGCCTCGCGCGGCACCAGCACCAGGGGGCGGCGTTCCTTCAGGGTGACGTAGGCCGCCCGGGTCAGCAGGTTGTCGGCCAGGCCATAGGCCACCTTGGAAAGGGTGGTCGCACTACAGGGCACAATCACCATCCCCATCGTGCGAAAACTGCCCGAAGCCACCGACGCGCCTAGGTCGCTGCTGCGGTGTGCCACGTGGGCCAGGGCTTCCACCGCCTCCACGCTTTGCTCGGCTTCCTCCACCAGCACCCGCTTGGCCCCCGGGGTCATCACCAGGTGGGTTTCCAGGCCCGGAATGTGGCGCAGGGTTTGCAGCAGGTCGAGGGCGTAGGGCATCCCGGAAGCCCCCGAAAGCCCCACCACCAGACGCTTGGGTACGCTCATGGGCCAAGTGTACTGGCTAGCAAGGCTTACGAATGCAGCACGGGCCGCAGGTGAGCCCCTGTCCTTGACTTCTTGTTGTCATTCCGAGGCATACGCGGTGCAACGAGGAATCTGGCTCTGCAAAGGGTCAGTGAATACAGTGGACTGTGCCATGTCGGATTCCTCACTTCGCCTCGCTACGTTCGGAATGACAAGGAGATAAAGTTACCAGAGCACTAGCGGAGTAAATATCTACCAAACCATTCCAAGACTTTTACTCTCGTAAACAGAGTATTCGAGCTCTCGGCATTTGGCCTTGAGCCGTGGGATTCCGACCATTCTTAATCTTCCTCGGGTGGCTGCCAGGGCATACCGCCGAAGAACTCCCGCACCAGCCGACCCACTAGCCCCCCCAGGGCCAGGAGGGCAATCAGGTTGGGAATCGCCATCAGGCCGTTCAGGGTATCGGCCACACTGGTCAGGGCAGCCAGACCCCCCAGCGGCCCCACAAAGGCAAAGGCCACATAGGTCAGGCGGTAGGGCCAGCGGATGCCCTCGCCAAACAGATAGGCCGCTCCTTCCTCGCCGTAGAAACCCCAGGCAACCATGGTTCCCAGGGCAAAAATAGCCAGCATCAGCCCAAGTACGGCCACCCCCAGCGGATGCTCGGCAAACAAGAAGCGGGCGGCCTCTACCCGGTCGCCCCCCAAAAAGCGCTGCCAGAGGCCACTGGCAATAAAGGTCAGGGCCGTCAGGGTGGTTACGCCCAGGCTCACGAGCATCTCGGTCAGGCCCCAAAAGCCCTGCCGCACCGGGTGGTCTACCTGGGCCTGGGCGTGGGCAATCGCTGCCGAGCCCAGCCCTGCTTCGTTGGCAAAAATGCCCCGTCCGACGCCCGCTTTCAGAATTTCGGCCAGGCCAAGCGACACTGCGGCTCCGGCGGCTCCCCCCGCCGCAGCCTGAAAGCTAAAAGCCGAGGAGACAATCAGGGCCAGCGCACCGGGAATATCCCCGAGGTGGATCAAGAGCAGGGGCAGAATCCCCACCAGGAACAGGAGTAGCTTGAGCGGTACCACTACCTGGGCGAAGCGGGCAATCAAGCGAATACCTCCGGCCAGCAGCACCCCCACCAGCAGGGCTACCAGCAAGCCGGTGATGGCAGGAGGCACGCTAAATTCCTGTGCGAAGGCCGCACCCACCGCACCCGCCTGCGAAAGGTTGCCAATACCAAAGGCGGCAATGGCCGCAAATAGCGCAAATAGCCCGGCCAACCAGGCCAACCGCCTACCCAGGCCATAGCGAATATAGACCATGGGCCCACCCATAACTGAACCATCGGTGTACTGACGGCGAAAATGGACGGCCAGGACGGCCTCGGCAAACTTGGTAGCCATGCCCACCAGATAAGCAACCCACATCCACAGCACCGCCCCAGGCCCGCCAATCAGCACGGCACCCACCATCCCGATGATGTGGCCGGTTCCGATGGTGGCCGACATAGCCACCATGGCAGCCTGAAAGGGCGTGATCTGACCTCCGAAACTCTGGAAGCGCTCCCGGATGGCCCCGAACGTCTCGCGCAGGGCAATACCCAGCCGACTGAACTGGGGAAAGCCGGCACGAAACGACAGATACAGACCCACCAGGATGAAAACCAGCATCATCCATTCGCCGTAAACTGCTCGGTTGACAAAATCGTTTAGCGCAAGAATATCCATAGCTTGCCCTTGTTTACCCGGCTTCTGGCCAGGCTTCTACCGGCATCCCCCGGCTAAGGCGCAGTTGGCGCAAGTCGTGCTCGAAGAGCCCCAGGCGGCCTTGCATGTTAATGCGAGGCTCGGGGCGCAGGGTGGTCTCCTGGTGCTTGGTACGCAGCCGCACCCGGAACGGGCCGCCTAGCAAACCCTGCCACTGGGCGTATAAATCTTCGTCTATCACGGCCACCCCCTGCCCTCCGCCGTATAAAGAGAGTACCACCAGGGGTTCGGGTCTGATTTCCAGGTGCAGCCGGGCCTCGAGCAGACCCAGCCGCAACAGCTTGCTGAGTACCTGGGCGGTCTCGAGGGGCGAAAGACGCGGGTTCATAAGGGTTTTTGCAATGCGCTGCCCCTGTGCGTAGGTTAGCACGGCCAGCTCCAACGGGCTTAGTTTGGTCTTCTCCGGGGCCCCCTTTCCCCTGAGTATCAGGCCCCAGTTGTCGGGAAGGCTGATTTCCTTCCAGGCTTCAAACTGATGCAAGATGAGCTGGTGGGTCTCGAGGCTCGGCTCGATGCTCTGTTCCTGGGTTTGGGTTTCGGACTCGAAACGAAACGGTGCGGAGCGAACGCCAGCCAGGAGCTCGAGGGCCTCCAAACCCCGCAGCGAACCCGCTTCGGCATGTACCGGAAGCCCTCCGGATAAGTAGATACACCCGGCTAAGTGGGGGTGTTCAATGAACAAAGCCCCGCCCCTGGCCGCGCCCATCAGGGTCTCCAGGAGCCGCAAAAGGGGAAACTCCGCCAGGTTGCCGCTGAGCACAATACCCCTCCGTGGGTGTTACTGTCCGCTTTGACCGACGCTATTTTGCATCGCAAACCCATTCTAACCACACCGCAGCGGTTTGTAATGTCCACCGACAGTTCCACACCTACTCAGTCTCATAACTGCCCGTGCATTCTTGCTGGAATCCCGGAAGTCTTCTCGTCATTGCGAGCATCAACAGGATGCGAAGCAATCCAGATCGCCCTACCCAGCCGGTGGTTTGGCAAACTTGTTCTGGATTGCTTTACTGGCCTTTGGCCTCCTCGCAAAGACGCCCGTTCACTAGAGACTGGCTGGTGTGCCTTCTCACCGACTTTCCCTTGTAGGATGTACGGCTAACATTTCAACGCTTCATTTCTAGCTGCCAGCCAACCTTTCTTTGCGATAAGCTGGGGTAGATGTCAAATGTACTGGTGCTGCACGGCTTTACCTCCCATCCCATCCTGACCATGGGGCCACTGCCCGAGACGCTACGAAAGGCCGGTTTCAACGTAGCCCAGCCCACCCTCCCCGGCCACGGAACCCGACCCGAAGACCTGCGGGGCGT
>CALFDH010000164.1 GCA_937950405.1 uncultured Meiothermus sp. | reverse complement strand
GATGTGGCCTTCTCTATCAACCGCATCAAAGACCCCGCCACCAAGAGCCCCCGCGCCAACGACTTTGCGGTGGTGCGCTCGGTCACAGCCCCCAACGACAGCACCGTGGTCATGACCCTTTCCCAGCCCTTTACCCCCCTGTTGGCCAAGCTGGCCTTCAGTACCAACGTGGTGGTCTCGGAAAAGGTAACCAAGGAAAACAACAACGACCTGAACAAAGCGGTCATCGGTACCGGTCCCTTCCGCTTCGTGGAGTACATTCCCCAAACCCGCCTGGTAGTACGCAAGTGGGATAAATACTGGCAAAAAGACAATCAGGGCCGCCCCCTACCCTACCTCGACGGCATCACCTACACCTACTACCCCGACCCCGCCGCCCGCTCCACTGCGCTCAGGGCCGGGGCGGTGGACTGGATTGAATACGTGACTGCTGCCGATGTAAACGTGCTCCGGGCAGACCGCAACCTGACCGTGGTGGGTGGCCCCTCGGCCAACTTCCGGGCCCTCTACTTCAACACCACCCGTGAGCCCTACAACAACCCCAAGGTGCGCCAGGCCATCGCCCATGCCATTGACAAAAAGGCCATCGTGGATCTGGCCCTCTTTGGCACCGGCGGTATTGTGGCCCGGGGTACCACCATCCCCTCGGGGGCTTATGCCTACACCAACAGCCCCTACAACACCCGTGATGTGGCCAAGGCCAAGCAGCTCCTGGCCGAAGCCGGGTTCCCCAACGGCTTCACCATGAACCTCTACGTTACCTCTACCTACGACTTCCTGCGTACCCCGGCGGATGTGATCCGCGACAACCTGGCCGAGGTGGGCATCCGGGTGAACATCCAGGCCGAGGACTGGAACGTCTACCTGCCCAAAGCCCTGCGCAGTG
Organism: uncultured Meiothermus sp.; assembly: GCA_937950405.1. Lineage (GTDB taxonomy): Bacteria > Deinococcota > Deinococci > Deinococcales > Thermaceae > Meiothermus. The sequence continues at coordinate 2,483 of CALFDH010000164.1, read as the reverse complement.
AGTTCGACGTGACCCTCCTGGGCACCTCGGGCCAGGCCGACCCCGACGACTACCTCTTCAACACCTTTCACCCCTCCTCGGCCTTGAACCTCTCCAAGTACAAAAACGACCGCGTCACCCAGCTTCTGGAGCAGGGCCGCCGCATAGCCAGCCAGGCCGAGCGCCAGCGCATCTACACCCAGGTACAGGAGCTGGTCTTGCAGGACAGCCCCATGGCCTTCCTGTTCCACTCGGCCCAGTACGAGGCCATGAACCGCCGTGTACAGGGCTTTTTGCACTTCCCCAATACCAGCTACCTGGCTTTCCGCTACACTTGGCTACAGTAGCCACTTCCTGGTACAAGAGCGAACCATCCGGTTCGCTCTTTTTTGAGCTCTCTTCACATATTCAGAGCCTTCTGGCTTTAAGAATGCTTTGTCCTGGACAGAACAGTGGCCGCCTGGAGTGGCGGCCACGTCTGTGAAGAGCGCGATATGCGCCTCTCACGCCACATTTGCTATGCAATCCCCCAGGGATAATCCGGGCATGCGGCTGCTGGCTTTCGTGTTGCTGGGGCTGGGCGTGGCACTAGCCCACTTTGCCACGCCCCTACCCGATGCCAAAATTGCTCCGCCAGCACGCCAGTTTGGCCTGCCGCTGCAAGAGCCACCGGGCCCTGATACCTGGCTTTTGGGGCAGCTTTACGGCAACACCACCGGGGCCTACCGCCAGCGGAACAGCGCCTACCGAGCCGGGCAGGGTATTCACTTTGGTCTGGACTTTTCGGCCCGGTGCGGCACCCCTGTGGTGGCCATTGGGGATGGGATAGTGGTAGAGGTGGACGGGCCACACGGTTCCCCTCCGCACAACCTGGTGATTGACCACGGCAATGGGCTGGCCAGCCTTTACGGGCATTTGTTGGAGCGCCCTCCTCTGCGGGTGGGCAGCAGGGTACGGCGCGGGCAGGTGGTCGGCAAGGTGGGCGATTCGCAGTTTAGTTGCACCGCCGCCCCCCACCTGCACCTGGAAATCCGCGACAGCTCCCACCAACGCTTTTTCAACCCGATTCCCTACATCGCTGCCGACTGGGAAACGCTCACTCTGGTGGGGGGGTTTTCGAGAGCCTTTCAGCGCGACCTGGACAACCCCCGCCGCTGGCAGCATCCTGACCAGCAGCCCGAAGCCCGCCGCGGTGGTTCTCTCCTCAACGACTACGCCAACGCCTGGCCGGCCACGCTGAGGGGCAAACCCGAGTCCATCGGTTTGGCAAGTGGTTTTACAGGTTGGTCCAACCTCTTGCTTTCCAATGCCACACGGCTGGAGTTCGCCCGCACCCCCACCCCCCGCCGCCTTACCACCGGCGGCTGCTGCGTGAACCCCCTCTGGGGCCCCGACTCCACCACGGTGCTCTTCCTCGACAAGCCCGGCCACCAAAGCCCGGTGGCCCTCTACGGGGTGTCTGCCCTACAGCCCGGCCCTCCCAAACCCCTGCTGCCCATTGCCCATTACAACCCCCGTTTCACCCATGCCCTGCTGCCCGGAAGGCCCAGCCTGATCGAGCGTTTGTCGGATGGGCAGCGCTTTTACCTCGAGACCGAAGGCGGCAACGTGGCCTGGTCGCCCAGCAGTCAGCGGCTGGCCTGGAACACCACCCAGCCCGAGGGCAACTTTGACCGGCGTCGCTCGGAGGTCTGGGTCGCCTCGCTGGGGGGGGTGCCACAGCGCGTAGCCACGGTGTATGGCGGCGGGCTCACGGGCTGGCTGGACGAGGAAACCCTCTTGCTCACGGGCAAACGCGCCCCACAGGAGGCACTCAGGAACCTCGAGACCCTTCACCTCCCCACCGGGGAGCGCCGCGTCCTGGTCCGCGCCATGGGCATGCGCAGCATCCTTCCCAGCCCCGATGGGCGCTGGATGGTCTACTACGTGGCCTTCGACCGCCCAGAGCGCAACGGTCTTTTTGCCGTCTCCCGCGAAGGCGAACCGCGCAAACTGAACTGGTTTGGCTCCTACCGCTGGCGGGATAGCCAACGGCTGGTCTACATTCCCCTGGTTCTGGGCCAACCCACCCACCGCCTTTTTGAGTACGACCTGCAAAACAACACCACCCGTCTGCTGGCCGACCTGGGTTCAAAGGTGCTGAACGACCAGTGGCAGGTCTCGCCGGATGGGCAGAGGGTGGTTTTTTTGAGCAGCCAGGACCGCAATCTGTGGGTGTTCGAGCTGCCCTAAATTTCAATCTGCGCAAAGCGGGCGTTCTCCTCGATAAACTCGCGGCGGGGCTGCACGTCCGAGCCCATCAGGTCATCGAAAATTTGCGCCGCATAGGAGGCGTCTTTCATGTCCACCTTTTTGAGCACGCGCTTGGCCGGATCCATGGTGGTCTCCCAGAGCTGGTCGGCGTTCATCTCGCCCAGGCCCTTGAAGCGCTGGATTTCATAGGGCTTGTCGCCAATGCTGGCCAGGGCTTTCTTGAGCGCTTCATCGTTGAAAATGTACTCAAC
>CALFDH010000163.1 GCA_937950405.1 uncultured Meiothermus sp. | reverse complement strand
GGCAAGGCTGCCAGTATTTTGTCGGTTTACCTCCTTATGGGCCTGAATTCCCCTTGTGGGGTAGTTTCAGTCTAGCCGAGAGATTTTGTCCGGGATGAAGGATTACCCACAATTGCCCCAAAAACCGTATTTTTTTCGATGGGAATCAAGTGGGTAAACCAGACTGGAACAGTATATCACTTTTTTTCACAAGTGAATACTTATGCAAAATCAAACCAGCGATGAGCGGTAGCCGGGCTGCGGCGTCCAGAACAGATGGGGATGAGGCAGATAATCCAAGCGGGCCTGCCAGGTCTCATGACTAGCCATGCACAAGCCAGCCTTTTACTGCGGTTTGTATGCAGCAACAGGTGAGACTGGGAGCGGCAAGCCCAACAGCGCCAGAATTTTCTCCAACCGTTCGCTTTCACTCAGAAAGCCCAGACCCTTTCTGCGTACCAGCCAGGACTTGAGCGCTTTACTGTTTTGGGGAACGTCCAGTAAGTTGCAAAGCTGCTCTACGTTGCCATGCTCAGCCGAAACGGTTTCGCTGCTGTACGAACAGACTGGGCAGCTCAGGTACATTGGATTGGAGTCGTACTGAAAGATGGGCTTTCCTTCGTGGTAAACCCAGAACAACAGAACGGCATCCTCCAGGTTCACCAGGCCCAGCGCGGTGCAGTTCAGTTTCTGCGAGAGCTCGGCGGTGAGGGCTGCAAAACGTTCTTCTTGTTGGTACAGCTGTTCCAGCGACAGCTCAATCCTGGGGTACACGATCACGGTATTGCCGATAGCCCGAACCTCTGAACGATCCACTAGCTGTTCGACAGCCTTTAGCGTAGGGCCCCGCAGGGTAATGCTCTGATGGGTCACCTCTTAAGGCTAGACTGCCTTCATTTTTTGAGATAGTGAGAGCAGCTACATCAATGTCCAGTGCGACGGTTTTGTCGTGCGGGATACACCCCCCTTTGTTCAAGCTGATTCAACGCCACTGAGCGATGCTCCAACCGAGTCTGATACCAGATTCGGTTAGTTCGTCGCCGAACGGCGGCGAACTAACCCGACCGAAGGGAGTGCTCTAGGATTCAAAAAGATAGCCTCAGAAAATCTCTGGTTTGGGTGATTATCTTTTTTGAATCCGGTATGACATCAGCATATGGCGATAGCCCTGACCAAAAAAGCACCCCCAAAGCGGGGGTGCTCTGCTCATGGGTGGAGTCCATCAATCGTCGGCAGCAGAGCCTTTACCGATGAGCTTAACCTCGACCTCCTGGTTCCAGTCCTTGCCGTAGACCGCTTTCATGATGATGTAAGAGACCAGCCCAGTAATGATGGGCACGATGAAGACCAGAACCCACAGCAGGGCGTTGGAGAGGCCCAGGTCTACCTTGTACCCGGCCAGGGTGCTCATGATGTAGAACATCAGCATCCCGATCACAAAGCTGGTGCGGAAGGGGTGCTGGCTGGGGAGCTCGAGGTAGCGCCGCTTGTCTTTGGCGTAGTCCAGGAAGGGAATGGCCAGCGCCCCCAGAATGATGATGGTGGGCACCAGGATACCGCCCCAGAACTGCGGGCCAAAGGTAGCGCCCAGGAACTCAAAGCGCCAGTTGGCGGGAATGATTTGCAGGATTCCGTAAATCCACATGAAGTACCAGTCGGGCTTGACCGCGGGAGTATTGGCAGTCGGAGGGCCAAAGGCCTCAACTGGGTGGGCCAGGAACGCCCCGGCGATAAAGGTGGTGACTGCTATGTAAACCAGGAACAGAATGCCCATCATGGCCGCTTGCTGGGGGAAGAGCGGCACCCCCACAATCTTGCCCGGAGCGACCTTCTCAGCGTACTTGGGCTGGGTGTGCTTCTGCTTGATCATGATGGCCAGGTGGGCGCCGATCAGGCCAATCAGGGCCAGGGGCAGCCACAGCACGTGAATGGGGAAGAGCCGGGGAATGGTCTGGGCGTTGGTGGGGGAGAGCTCGCCAGCAAAGAGAATATCCGACAAAAGCTTACCCACCCAGGGGGCTGCTGCCCCAATCTCGTAGCCGATTTTGGTGGCGGTGAGGGCGTAGTTGTCGAAGGGCAGGGCATAGCCGGTGAAAGCCGTAATGATGGCCAGCACTAGCAGGAACACCCCAATAATCCAGTTCAGCTCACGGGGGTTCTTGTAGGCCCCGGTCAGGTGGATGCGCAGCATGTGCAGGAAAGCCGCGGCAATCATGATGTGGGCCGCCCAGTGGTGCAGCGAGCGCAGCACCGCACCAAACGGCAGGGAGTCAATGTACAGAATCGAGTAGTAGGCTGCCGGAACTTCCTGTCCGCCGGAGAGCGAGCCCGAGACCGGACGGATGGAAGGCTCGTAGTTGAGGGTCAGGAAAATACCGGTGAGCACCAGGGTGACAAAGGAAAAGAGGGTGATCTCGCCCAAAAAGAACGAGTGATGCACCGGGAAAGCCTTGCGGAAAGCCTTGGCATAGAGCTTTCCGATAGCCAAGCGATCATCTAGCCACTGATACATGCTTCCTCCCTAGACATCGGCCCCTGGCTTGCCCAGGAACTCGCCCGCCACCACCACCTTGCCCCCTTCGACCTTAATGGGCAGTTGGGGCACAGGTGCTGGCACCGGGCCACCCACCACTTTGGCCTGATTGTAGATGTCGTATTTGCCGCCGTGGCAGGGGCACAGCCAGGTATCGTTTTGCCACTGACTGACGGTACAGCCCAGGTGTTTGCACACCGCCGAGTAGGCCAGAACCCCTTCCGGAGAGGCATACTGCTTGGTTTCAGGGCTCATTTTGGCCGGGTCGGCCAGTATGACCATAAGGGTGTTGGTGATCAGGTCTTTCTTGACTACGTTTTCGGGGCTCTTGGGGAAGGCAATAATGAACGGGATTCGCTCGGCCTGGGCGGCTCTCAGGTCGTCCAGGGTGATTTCCTGTTCGGCCTTGGGGCCGGTTGCGAAAACCAGGGTATCCCCAACCGCCACAGGCTCCTTGCTGGGTATTTTTTCCTCGCGGGGCAGCAGGCCTGCACCTACCCACAGGCTCGAGAGTACGGCTGCGCCCGCACCGACCCCAATGGCTGCCTGGAGTACGGCCCGCCGCGTGGCGTGGGCCTGCGGGTCTTCGGGGTGGTGCTCGTGGTGATGAGCGGTGGCTTCGTGTTCTGCCATGGTTTAGCTCCTAAGGGGTGAACAATGTTACCAGGGGAAATCGCCCTTCTCGTCCTCGGCCAGGACTTCCTCTTGCATAAAGAATTTTTTGTAGATGGCAATCAAGACCGCGAGGATGAGCATCATTGCGCCAAAAACCCCAGCTTGCAAGGTGGTGGCGTTGTAGTAGCCAGTCTCGGGATTATTGGCAAAGACCAGCGTCCGCACAAAGAAGCCCGAAAGCACCGCCAGCAGGATGGAGAGCACCACGCCCGCCACCATGGGCAGGCTGCTGGGCTCGGGTTCGTGCTTGCCGGGGCGCAGTTCGGAGCCCTCGAGCCAGTTGCTCATCAGCCCGATGAAGCCGTAGGTGAAGAGCACGATGGCGAAGGCAATCAGTCCGATGTTACCCACGGTGAGGTGAGGCACGACCCCGGCCTCGTGGACGACCCGCATCTGGTTGTTCAGGTAAGCCATCAGAAACAGGGCCGCCGAAAAAACCAGGGCAAAGTAGGGCACTACGGTGTCATTCCGATACATGTCCCCTCCAGGGTTTAGCGGGCCGCTTTGAACTCGTCGGGTGTTACGCCGCCGAACTTGTTGCTCCAGCTGTTCTTGATGTAGGTGGTAACGGCGGCCAGCTCTTCATCGGAAAGCTGGGCAAAAGCCGGCATACCACCCTTGCCCTTGAGCAGAATGTTAATGGTGTAGGCCTTGTCGGCCACGTTTTTGCTGCCGTCCAGGGCGGGGAAGACCCCCGGCAGGCCCTTGCCATTGGCCTGGTGGCAGCCCGCACAACTTGCCGTGTACACCCCTTCCCCTTTGGTTTTGAGGGCCTCGTCTACAGCGGCAACTGGACCGCCGTGGCCGCTGCCGTGGCCGCCGGCTTCTGCGGTAGCGGGGGGCTTGGCCACCTCCTCGAGGATTTTGTTGGTCGAACCGGTGGCTGCGAAGAACAGCCAGACCCCTCCCAGGATGGCGGTCGTGGCTACAGCCGCTGCCAAGCCGGGGAAACGTTCGCGCGCGGGCTTGACCTCCGGGTCGGCCACCCGCAGGGTGACGTCGAGGACGCCCGAAACTTCCTTACCTTCCTCCAGGCCCTGCAATAGCACCCCGGGGGTGTTGGCCACCTTGAAAGGAACATCCTTCACTTCCTTGGCGCCATTGGTGTAGTGGGTGATTACCCGGAGCAGGTGTTCTCCATCGCTCAATGAGCGGGTGTCGTAGGTGACTTTGAAAGGGGGTTGGGTAAGCACCTGTACGGGCTCGGTGCCACCATCCAGATAGACTTCGATGCGCTCAATCGGCATTGTCTGATTCCTCCTTGCCAAACCGTTTTAGAGGTTTGGGTATTGTTGCAAAGAATACCAAAAAAATAAAGGCTTGTTGGCGTGGACTGATAATCACACCCAAGGTCTCATATTAGAAATTCTAAATAAGGACATTTGTCCTTCGAGCCGATCAAAACAGAAAAAATCAAATTGGGATTCATTGTCTTTTGGATTAATCCTAGAAAAACCGGCCCCCAGTAGAGTGCCCGTGAATTTATCTAGGGGCATGGGAGTTCATTCGCGACTCAAAAAGACCCTCGCAACAAGGCTACACTCTGGCGCACACCCTCTACGCCACCCGTTACCTCGAGGGCCACCGTTCCTGCAAACCCTCCCAGCACCTCACGCACCCAGGCCCAGTCCACTCCTCCAGATCCACAGGGCAGGTGTTCGTCCCGGCTACCCTGGTTGTCATGCAGGTGAAAGTGAATCAGGCGGCTCTTTAGCAGGCGGTGATATTCCTGCGAACCGCCGGGGCCGCGTTGAATCAGGGCGTGCCCCACGTCCAGACAGAAGCCGTACTGCGGGTGGGCTTCCAACAGATCCACCAGCTCGGCGGGCGTTTCCAGCAAATCGGATCTGCTCAGGCCCAGGTTTTCCAGCGCGACCGGTATGGCCAGCTCGAGGCCCGCCAGCGCCTGGTGGAGGCGGTGGTGGGCATGGGTGATGGCCTCCGGCAGCCGCAAGGGCACCAGGCCAGTGTGGAGCACCCCGCAAAAGGCCCCAATCTCGGCTCCAAATGCAATGGCCTGCTGGGTGCGCTCGAGGGAGAGCCGCTGCACCTCAGGCACCAGTGAAGCAAGGTTCCAGTCCACAAAAGGCAGGTGCAGGGTAAACCCAACCCCGGCAGCCTGGCCCATTGCGGCCAGCTCCCGCGCCCCCGGTAGCCGCGGGTCCATCTCGTGCTGGTCGTAGGTGATTTCCAAAAACAGGCCCAGTTCGGCTGCCAGGTCAAAGGACTCCCTGTAGCTGAGGCCAGCAGTGAAGGGGCTGAAACCCATTCTCATAAGACAGCCTGTGGATTATACCCCTCAGGCTTTGGGTGGCCAGCGTTACGCGGAGGTCGCCCCAGGCTTTTGTCGCGCCCTTCACGGACGCGACTGCCCATCCAGGTGAGGACTATTCTGTCCAGGACAAAGCATCCGCAGAAGCCGGAGGGCGCTGATACCACCCTGGCCTCATACCCAACTTTCGGCGTTCCATAAGGTGGAAGTGGGTGGTGGCAAGTAGCTGGTGGGTTTCTTCTGCATTATGCGGACGCAAAGGGCGTTGCCAGGGTGAGAAGCGCAGTATCGGAGTTCGCTGCGCAGGTACTTCAGAACTCCTCGTCCCACTCCACAATGGTCTCGCTGGTCAAGCCCGGGTTGGGCTTGGCGCTGGCACCGGCCGCACCCATGCCCGCGACCCCCACCGCGGCGGTGGTGGCGGAAGACTGCGGCAGGGTGGGATTGCGGCCCCGCCGCAGGGGGGTGCGCTGGTTTTGTAGCAGCCCAAACTGCGCCGCGATGCCGCGCAGGCCAATGGTGGCGAAAATAATCACCAGAAGCACCGTGATTCCCCAAAGCAACTGGGCCAACAGGTTCTGCTGGATGGAGAGGTTGGTCAGGAAGCTCAGGAAAGGCAGCCGTCCGTAGCGCGAGTCGGACAGAATCGAGCCGATGTAAGAGAGCCCTTCCATCATGGCGGGGAGCAGCAAGAAGAAGAACGCCAGCCCCAGGAAACGCCAGTACATATTGCGTCCCCCAAAGGTGAGGGTTAGCAGGTAGAGGGGGAAGAAGGCCAGCATACCCATCAGGATGAACAGAAACGCCCTGGGGATGCCCAGAATGGTCTGTAACAGCCAGACCTGCGCGCTGTGGAAGCCGCCCAGGCTTTTCCCTTCCAGGGCCAGGCCGTTCTCGAGCAGCTCCCCCGAGAGCACCGTAAAGTCGCTGGTGCGCAAGCCCACTGCGTTCTCGGCCTGGGCCAGCACCCGGCTGGTGCGCTGGGCCAGTTCGGGTCGCAAAGCCTCTACCAGCGGTTGCACAGCGGTCTTGTAGCGGGCATTCACCTGGGCCAGGGTACGGCGGGCTGCGTCGCTCTGGCCGGTCTCGGTCTGGGCCTGGGCCTCCAGCAAGCGCCCCCGCACCTCGAGCAGGGCCCGCTTCCAGTCGTCAATGCTGTAGATGCCTGCCCCCGACAGGCTATCGGCCACTCGCTCCAGTTTGCGGTTGTCCTTGATGAGGAATTGCAGGTCGGCCAGCAACTGCTGGTAGACGTCGGGGATAGGCGCCGAAGCCGCGCTTTGCACCGGGCGGGGGGCCGGGATGGGTTTGGGTGTGGTGGGGTTTGCCGGGCGTGTGGCAGGCCGGGCTGGGGGTTGAACGGCGGCGGCCCTGACCGGAGCCACCTCCTTGGGGGCGGGTGGGGTACGGGGGGCCTGTAGGCGAACCCCCCCAGCAGTGGGGGGGGTTTGGGCGGTGGTGGTAGGGGTACTTCGCCGCTGGCTTTGTGGGGCCGAGACCGCTTTCAAGAAGTTCTGGGCCTGGGCTACCAGCGCCTGTACATCGGTTTTGAAGCCGTTCAGGTTGCCGCTGGAAAGCTTGCCCAAGGCATCCACGAACCCCTTGGCGGTAAGGCCCCGGGCGCGGGGGGAGTCCTGCACGATCAGATAAAGGGCATAGGCCCGGGTGGCCTCGAGGTAAGCCTGTACGGCGCTGGTCTGGGCCTGGGCCCGCTGGAGGGCGTTGGTAATGCCCTGGGCGTAGGTGCGCTCGAACAGACGCCGCAGGCCATCGAGGTTGTTGGCGGCGGCCAGGGTCTGGGCCTGGGCTTGCAGGCTGCTGGGCAGCCCGCTGGCCGAGAGCACCTTGGGCAGCAGGCGGCTGGCGTCGGCGCTGTTGCCGGCTGCGAGGGCGCTGAAATAGTTGTCGTAGAGGGCCTTGCCCACGATGGCCTTGATGATCTGGATACGTGCCTCGAGGTCGGTGTTGCTGCGGCGGGCCAGGGCCTGGCGGGCATCGGCCAGCGATTGCTGCACCCCATCGCGCAGCACCGGGGCCAGATCGCCGGCCCCCTTGCGGAAGTCGTCCTCGGCCTTGGTCAGGAGTTCCAGGGCCCGTGCGGGGTTGCTGTTTTGCAGCGAACGCACCTGATCCAGCGTGGGCGCGAGCTGGTCGTACAAGGTGATGGCCGGGGCGGCCCAGGCCACGCTCCACAGAGCGACTATGGCAAACCAACGCTTCATCGTCATAACCTCCTAACGCTCCCCCACCTGGACGGCTTCAATCTTGCTCATTCGATATAGCAGTTGCCCCAGATTGGTTTCGTTGCGTGTGAGCACAGCCAGGTAGCCACGGTCTAACGGGCGAAGAACCAGCTGAGCTTCCCTGAACACAGTGTAAAACACCCGGTAACTCCCTTTACGGTCAAGTAACCGATGTACGGTACTGAGCAAACCCACCAGGCTGTCGGTATACGCTCCCAGTCGGGTTTCCCGCCCGTGAACTGAATCCAGCACCACGGCCAAAACTCCCTCCCCGCGGGCCAGCTCCTGCACCAGGGCTTCTCGGTCTTGTGCGCACTCGAGGTCCACGTACTCGGTGAGGTCGGTGGTCTCGAGGGTGGGCTGGGTGGGGTCGCGCACCACCTCGGCGCTGGGGGTTTGGGCTCTGAGTTGCTGCACCAGCTTTTGCAGATCGGGTATCAGACCACTCACTGGCAGGACGCCCATCAGCTCACGCTGCAAAGATCTCTCGATGAGCTCTACCCAACTGCGGGGCCCCAGCAAATCCGGCGACTGTCCCCGCAGGGCCCGCTTGAGCAGGTTGTGGGCGGCCACAGGAGAGATCACCCGCGACAGGGCCTCGATAATTTTCCGCTCGGTATCGTTCAACTATGCCCTCCAGGGAGGTTTTGGGCCGAAACACGCCGGGCCTGTGGAAGATTATAGTGAAGCCCTTGTCAAAACCAGGGTCATCTTGTACCATACCCGTTGCCTGCTTGAACAGGCTCCGTCCTTTGGGGCATCGTCTAACGGCAGGACTACGGATTCTGGCTCCGTCAATCGTGGTTCGAATCCACGTGCCCCAGCCAGATTTATTTTGAAGCACTGCCAGTCTCTGCACCCTGACCTAAGCGCTCGGCAGAAGCTCAAGATAAACCCAATCTGGCCCCATCGACTAGCGGTTAGGTCACCGCCCTTTCAAGGCGGCGGCAGGGGTTCGAATCCCCTTGGGGTCACCAGAAAACCCTCGGTCTGGCCGGGGGTTTTGGCTTTGGTGGTTCACGGTCTATGGCCGATAGCCGATAGTCTATAGCCAATGGCGGATAGTGGAGGGTTTTATACCGGATTCAAAAAGATACTTCACCAAACAAAAAAACCTAGTGGCTATCTTTTTGAATCCTAGAGCACTCCCTTCGGTCGGGTTAGTTCGTCACCAT
>CALFDH010000162.1 GCA_937950405.1 uncultured Meiothermus sp. | reverse complement strand
TAACTCGATTCGCAATAAGTCTATGCAGTCTATCTGGTTCGGGCCTTCCTTTGAGGCTTACCGTCAACTGGTTCTAAGCAAGGTGCATATTGCCAACTATCAGTCCTGCCAGCGTTGTCCATTCTCGCAAAGTAGCTGTTTCCCCACGGCCGTGCCGTTTTTAGAAGGCACCCCTCATGCGCAAGATATTTGCGCATACCTCTATAGTGCAGGTCTAGGTCCGTTTCACTCAAAGGTTGCATGAACGGTGATCCTCGCTACCAGATAGCCTACTCATCAGGTATGGCTTTCCTCAACCCGCATGACCCAGACCCGTGGTTACTGCGGCTGGCCCAAAGATTGCGCCGCGGAGCTACGGTGCTAGAGATTGGCTGTGGTGAAGGGTTCGAGGCATGTGCGCTGGCTCAGCTGGGGCTGGAGGTTATCGCTATCGACGCGAGTCCCTGGGCTATCCTTTGTGCGCAGGAAGCTCACAGCAACAGCAAAGTGCGTTTTCAGGTCGGACTCTGGCCTGATGAGCGATCAATCCTTGGTAAATCTTTTGACCTCATAGTGGATATCGGTTGTCTACATACAGTCGAAGTTCCCCCACAACGCAAGCGATACCTGAAGGCTGTCGGTGATGCACTCACATCTCAGGGTCAGTTCTACTTCCGCATTGGTACCGATGACCTTACTGCGAACGCGAGCTCTGTTCGACGCCGCCCTCTCTCGTTGCCCGTATGGTGGGAACTGCCAACTGGCGAGACCCTTGTGCTGCCAGCTCCCGCTAGGGGCTGGCGTCCGACCCAGCATGAATTGGTGGCAGTCTTTGCGGATGCGGGTCTGAGGATTTTGAATTTTTCGCTTGTCCAGGGGATCACTTACCCCTGGGAATATGCCGGTATCGCGGTTAGAGAGCCTTTTAGCGAATGGGGGGTCTAACTTGAGAGCAAATCTCATCCGTGCCTGGTTGAACCGTCACTACCTTGCGCTGGAGCACCCGGCCTACGTCCGACTGCTCTGGGCCACCGCCTGGTCGAGCCTGGGCAGTCAGTTTACGGTGCTGGCCCTTAGTGTGGCCGTTTTCACCGCCACCGGGTCGGTGGCCTCGCTGGCTGGCATATGGGCAGTGCGGGTGGCCTCGAGGCTCCTGCTCCAGCCTTTCACCGGCGCCCTGGCCGACCGCTGGAACCGTCGCCGAACCTTGGTGGGCGGTTACCTATTGAGCGCACTGCTCTCGGCCAGCCTGGTCTTGGTGCTGCTCGAGCCCCTGCTGGTCTATCCCCTGGTTTTCCTGATCCAGACCGTGGAAGGCCTGGTGAGCCCCACCATGGCCGCAGTGGTACCCTCCTTGGTTCCCAAGGAAGCACTGGTCTCGGCCAACGCCCTGAGGGTGGTCCTAACCAAGGTTACCGCCTCGCTGGGCCCGGCCCTGGCCGGCCTGCTGTACGGCCTGGTGGGCCCGGTCTGGCTGTTCATCTTCGACGCCCTCACCTTTGCCGGTGTGGCCTACGCTGTGCTCGGTCTACCGTCGGCCCTGGTTACAGTTCCCAGCCGACGCGGCGCCTCCGTTTGGGCCGAGGCGGCCGAGGGGGTACGTTTTGCTGTGACCCGCCGAACAGTAGTCATAATTTTGGCGCTCTCCATGCTCACCTCCTTGTTCTGGCGGGTGGTGGAGATCGTGATGGTGCCCATCTCACTGGAGGCGGCCCAGATTGGGGCCGCGGGCCTGGGGCTCTTGTATACCAGCCTCACCCTGGGGGGTGTGGTCGGGGTGGCCACTCTGGGGGCCCTGAAGAAGGGCGTACCCGGCCTTGCCTGGGTCGTCTTGCTCAACACCCTGCTGGCTGTACCCATGCTGCTGGGAGCGACCTTCCCCACGTTTCCGATGCTTCTGGCGGTTTTCTTTTTGAGCGGTATCCTGTTTGACATATCCGGTGTGGCCACCCAGTCGCTGTTGCAGGCGGTAGTGCCCAAGCATTTTCTGGGGCGGGTTTTCAGCCTGGTGAATGTGAGTCTGGCCCTGGGCGTGCTGCCGGTACTGGCGCTGGTGGATCCGTTGGTGCGTTGGCTGGGCTCTGCTGGGGCCTTGCAAATCACTTCGCTCGCTGTTTGCAGCCTGGGGGTTGTGCTGTACATTGCTGCAAAGGTTCGTGACGGTTCGGCAGAGAAAATCGAGGAGCCTGCAGGATGATCACGACCCGCCAGAAGTGTGTGCATCTGCGGCCTGTGGATCTCAGCGATGCCACTGCAATCCAGAGGTGGTACGCCGAGCCGCAGGTGGTGGAGTATGCCATTATCCAGCCATTCCTGGGGTATTCCCTCAGTGAGGTACAGGATCTGATTAAGAAGTGGCTTGGCCGCGATGACCGCAAGCTATACGTGGTGCAAGCCTTGGAGCAAAATTGCGATGCAGGCCTGGTATTTCTAGAATACATTGACCGGAAAGACCGGGCTGCGAAAATTGCCTTGCTTATAGGCGAGCCCGCGCTACGGGGGCTTGGCATAGGCCAGACTGCGCTCCGCTGCGTGGTTCAACTGGGTTGCCACGACTGGGGGCTCCATCGCTTGGGAGCTAACTGCCTCACCACTAACTGGGTCATGATCCGTTGTCTCGAGCAGGTGGGTTTTGTTCAGGAGGGTGTGATGCGAGAGGCGGTATTCCGCCATGGGCGGTACCAGGATCTGCGAATATACAGCTACCTTCATCAATGAGCCTCACCTTAGGTACCCCAATTCGGAAAAGCAGAGATAAAAAGCCCAAGGGAAGGGCAAAAGAGGGGAAGGCTTGGAAAAGGCGGTTGAGAAAATCAGCTAGGAGAACTGAGATTAGATGGAAAACGGTGCCCCAAGGCTTGCGGTAACGACGGATGTTGAGACCGAGAAGGTCAAGGTTGGAAAAAGTGGACTCAACTTGCTTGTGGTGCTTGAGTAGGCGTTTCTCGCGTAGGGAGAGCGGGGCTTGGTTTTTGCGTTTAGGGGTAACCAGGTCAACCGCACTGGACGCGACGGACTGCTTGAGTTCTTTGCTGATGTAGCCTTTATCGCCAGTAGCTACGGTGTAGGACAAACCATCCAGCAGTACTGGGGCTACCTTGACATCGTGTTGATTGGCTTTACGAAGTACTACCCGCCTTAGCCACCCTGAGTCATCCACGCTGGCATGAAGCCGCAAGCCAAAGAAATAGCACTCATTGACGTGATCCTAAGCTACAGCCCCAGGCAGTTTGACCCGATTGACTCTTGCATATTCACTGGTGGGAACCATCTTGGAGTCCAGATGCACTCGTGTAGGTTTCAAACCAAAACCGCACAAGGCTTTGACCGCCAGAACCACACTCCCCAACAGCAGTTTCTTGCGCTCGCTGTAGGTGCTTGTAGCAGGTACTTCCCAACCTTGCTGGCTCAAGCACTCCAGCGTCTTGTTGGCGTACTTGATACCAGATTCGGTTAGTTCGTTACCGAATGGTAACGAACTAACCCGACCGAAGGGAGCGCTCTAGGATTCAAAAAGATAGCCCCTGGGGCTTTTGGTTTGGTGAAGTATCTTTTTGAATCCGGTATCAGGGAAGGGTTTGGTCGCACACCTTTATCCTTCCCTGTCCCCTCTCTCTATTCAATCCCTTTTCCGAATTGGGATACCCTGATTGTCCTCACACACGCCTGGGAGCTTGTTTTTCTGCCGAATCCAGCCAGATGGTCACCGGCCCATCGTTGACCAGATGCACCTCCATGTGGGCCTGGAAAATCCCAGTCTCGACGTGGAGCCCTTGCGCTGTGAGCAGGTCGCAAAAACGCTCGTATAGCCGTCGGCCTTCCTCGGGCAACGCCGCCTCGACGAAGCTGGGCCGGTTGCCTTTGCGGGTATCGCCATACAGGGTGAACTGCGACACCACCAGCACCTCGCCGCCAAGGTCTGGCAGTGCCAGGTTCATCTTGCCCTCGGCATCGGCAAAAATCCTCAGCCCTGCAATCTTGCGGGCCAGGTAGGCGGCGTCGTCTGGGGTGTCGCCCTTACCTACCCCGAGCAGTACCAGCAACCCCTGGCCGATCTGGCCCACGATTTCGCCCTCTACAACCACCTGGGCTTGAGAGACTCTTTGCACCACGGCACGCACGCCCAGACAATAACAGGGGAGGGGGGGTGTTGTCAGCCGGAAGCTGAAGGCCTGGGGCCAAAGGCCACAGTGCTTTTAAGGCGGAGTTTGACCAGTGCTATGTGGCGAGCGTGGGGGCCCTCGAGCTTAGCTCTGGTGTGTGAACCCGGGTTCACCTTGGTGCAGCGAACAGCGCCACCGTGCCGGGGCCGGTGTGGGCGGCCACGGCGGGGCCGCATTCGCGCACGTCCTCAATCACCACGCCCTCCTGGCTGATGAGCTTGCGGAGTTCCTCGATGCCCTGGGGGTTGTAGGCGTGGGCCAGGATCACCCGGGCTCCCTCGGGAAAGGCCAGGTGAAAAGCCTGGGAAAGCTCCTCCAAGCCCTTGTGCCAGCCCCTGGCCCGGGCCAGGGGCCTTACCAGCCCATCCCGCACCTCGAGCACCGGCAGCAGCTTGAGCAGGGAACCGATGAAGTGCTGCAAACCCCCTATGCGCCCGCCTCGGTGCAGGTATTCCAGGGTGGCTGGCAATACAAAGCCCCGCAGCCGCTCTACCAGGGGTGCAATGGCTTCTTCCAGTTTGTCCCAGGTTACCCCCGCCGAGAGCTTACGCCGGGCTTCTTCAATAACGAAGGAAAGCCCCCCGTTCAGGCTCAGGCTGTCCAGCACCTTGATGCGGTTGCCGAATTTCTCGGCCACCATGCGGGCTGTGGAGCAGGTACCCGAGAGCTTGCTCGAGACGTGTACCGAGGCGATCCGGTCGAATTTCTCGAGCAAATCCTTATACAGGGCTTCCAGATCCACCGGTGAAATCTGGCTGGTGCCCACCTTTTTGCCGGCGAGCTGGGCCTGGATCACCTCGCCCGGGGTCATCTCCACATAGTCGCGGTAGCTCTGGCCTTCGATAATGACCTGTTGCGGGATTACGTACACCTCCCGCTTTAGGGCTTCCTGGGGGCTCAGCCCCAGGGTTGAATCGGCCACGAACGCGGTACGTTCCATCTTCACCTCCCCTTTGCGTTTCCAAAAAACCTGATTCAGGCGAGTATAGCTGATGCTGTAGCGGACGCACGCGTTACGTGATGGGCGCTACGGCCTCCAACGGCTTTCAAGGGAGTCTGGGTTATCTGTGGTCGCCCCCGAAAATGCCGTTCCTCCGTCGCAGGTCGGTTGTCTGGTTTATCAAGCCGGCGACAATCCACACGGCATTCACAGGCTATAGGCGTAGTACCCATAAAGCCCCGGCCCGGTGTGGGTGGAGATGACCCCCCCGATGCTACTGGTGATGCGCTCCTCTAAGGGCAGCCCGGTGGCTTGCACGGCGGCTTTGAATGCGGCCACGTCGCTTTCTTCGGCGTTGTAGAGGTAGTAGATACGGATTTTCTGGCGGCCTGCGGCCCAGGTCTTGAGGGATTCGACCATCTCGGCCAGGGCTTTTTTCTCGCCCCTGGCCCGGCCTGCGGCCTCGACCTTGCCTTCCTTGACGGTCAGGATGGGTTTGATGCCCAGGAGGCCCCCCAGCAGGGCCTGGGCCCCGCCAATGCGCCCGTTTTTCTTAAGGTAGTCCAGGGTCGCCAGGGTGAAGCGCACGATGTGGTCGGCGCGGATGCGCTCGAGTTCGACCAGTACCTGCTTCAGGTCGGCCCCCTGATCCAGCAGTTCCTTGGCCCGCTCGACCATCATCCCGATGCCCATGCTGGCGGCCAGCGAATCGAAGACTGTAACCTTACCGGGGAACTCCTGCGCGGCCAGGTTGGCCGAGCCTAGCGTACCGGAAAGCTTGGAGGAGATGTGAATCGAGAGCACGTGGTCGGCTTTTTGCAGGGCGCGTTCGTAGGCGGCCTTGAAGTCGGCGGGGGAGGGCTGGCTGGTGCTGGGCATCGCGGCCCCGGCGGCTACCCCGGCGAAGATGTCGGCGGGGGTGATTTCCACCCAGTCTTTGTGGATTTTGCCCTGGAAGTTGACGTAGAGAGGCACGACTTCCACGCCCATCTCCGCAGCGCGGGCCTGTAGGTCGGAGGTCGAGTCGGTTACGATGGCTATTTTCATGCAGTTTCTCCTTTGTGGTTCGGGCTATCGGCCCGTCACCAGGGTTTTTGGGTTAGGTCACACCTGTTCCGTAAGTCTAGCACAGGCTTTGTTCTATGGGTCTCTTGGGATTGGATGGGCTAGGGTTTCATCGTTTTGCCCTTTCCCTCTCCGCACTGTGGGAGAGGGGGCCACACCCCACGTTTGTTGCCCTGCTTTCTTTTCTGGAACCCTACTGATAGTAACCCCGTGTTGCTGGATGGGAGGGGTCTGGCCACGATATTTAGCCATGATGACGAAAGCCTGTCGCCTTCTCCAAGAGCTTGTGCCATCTGGGACAAGGTGATAAGGTTGGGGCGAATGCCGGGGTACACCGGCTGGCTCCCAGGACAAAACTATGTGGAAAGTGCTTGTAACCGATGAAATGCGGCTGGGTGAGGCGAAGCACCCGGATCTTCGGCTCGATTATCGGCCCGGAATGGCTCGAGAAGAGGTCTTGCAGGTAATCGGGCAGTACGACGCTCTCATTACCCGCAGCCGTACCCAGGTAGATGCTAGGCTGCTCGAGGCCGGGGTCAACCTCAAGGTGGTGGGCCGGGGTGGGGTGGGGGTGGATAACGTGGACCTCGAGGCCGCCTCCCGCCGGGGCATTCTGGTGGTAAACGTACCCGAGGCCAACACCCGCTCGGCGGCGGAGCTGGCCTGGGCCCTGTTGCTGGCGACGGCGCGGGGCGTGGTGGAGTCGGATCAGAAAATTCGCCAGGGCCAGTGGGATCGCAAGTACCTGGGCCTCGAGCTCAACCACAAGACCATCGGGATTGTGGGCCTGGGGCGTATTGGGGGGCAGGTGGCCAAGTTTGCCAAAGGCTTTGACATGCGGGTGCTGGCCTACGACCCCTACATCCCCCGCAGCCGGGCCCAGACCCTGGGCGTGGAGCTCTTGGACGACCTGGCCGATATGCTGCGCCAGAGCCACTTTCTGACCGTACATACCCCGCTCACGAGCGAAACCCGGGGCATGATTGGCCGCCGCGAGCTTTACCTGCTGCCTAAAGGGGCGGTGGTGGTGAATGCGGCGCGGGGCGGCATTGTGGACGAAAAGGCCCTGGCGGAGGTGCTGAACGAGGGGCACCTGTGGGGGGCGGGCCTGGACGTGTTTGTAGAGGAGCCTCCCAACGCCGAACACCCACTGGTGCATCACCCCAGGGTGGTGCATACCGCTCACCTGGGGGCCAACACCCTGGAAGCCCAGGAGCGGGTGGGGGAGGCGGTGCTCGAGCGCGTTATCGAGACCCTGCAGGGCAACCTGGCCCATGCCCTCAACACCGGCTTCGATGCCGAGGGCTTGCAGCTCTTCTCGGCCTGGCTGCCGCTCGGCGAGGCTTTAGGCAAGCTGCTGGTTCAGATTACCCAGGGCCGCCCTCAAACGGTAGAGGTTTCCTACTACGGGGAGTTCGAGAAAAACCCTGACCCCATCGCCTCGGCGGTGGCTAAGGGGCTTTTAGACCAGGTGCTGGAAGCGGGGGCGACCAACCTGGTCTCGGCGCGGCCCCTGCTGCGGGACCGGGGCATCTCGCTCATCACCCGCCAGGTGGAGCAGCCGCTCGACTACCGCCAGGTACTCGAGGTGCGCCTCGAGACCGACAAGGAGTCGCGGGTGGCTCGGGGGGCGGTGCTGGGGGGCAAGCCCCGCATTGTGGGCATTGACGACCACACCGTGGAGGCCATCCCTACCGGGCACATGCTGGTCTGCGTGAACCGCGACCGACCGGGGGTGGTGGGCAAGGTGGGCACGCTCTTAGGCGAGAACGGGATCAACATTGCCGGTATGCAGCTAGGCCGCGACAACCCCGGCGGCAAGGCGCTGTTTGTGCTGGCCATTGACGAGCGCCCCAGCGAGGCGGTGCTGGAGGCGCTGCGGGGGCTGGACGTGCTCGAGCGGGTGGATCTGGCCGCGCTGTAGCCGGAGGGGAAGTCTTATTGGGCTCCATCGGGTTTTTCCAGCACAAAAGGGAGCGGGTGGCAGGCAGTGGAACTCCAATCCCTGCACCCTACCCCCTAATCCCTGCTCCTCATCCCTGTTGCACTGCTCCTGCAGTATGCATAGCTTCGAGCAAAGGTGGTATGACAGGACTCATGCCCCATCCTGGCTAAAATAGAGCCCATGTACCGCCCTCGCCTCCTCACCCCCGGCCCGGTGGAACTGCACCCCAAAGCCCTGGAAGCCCTCTCCCGTCCGCAGCTTCACCACCGTTCGGACGCCGCCAAACAGGTCTTCTTGCAGGCCAAGGCGGGCCTCGAGGCCGCCTTCCAGACCCAGGGCCAGGTGCTCCTGCTCACCGGCTCGGGCACGGCGGCCATGGACGCGCTGGTGCAGAACCTGTTTGCCCCCGGCGAACGGGTGCTGGTGCCGGTGCACGGCAACTTTTCCGAGCGCTGGGCCAGGATTGCCACCGAAGCGGGCCTCGAGGTCGTTCGCCTGGAGCTACCCTGGGGCCAGGTGGTGCGCCCGGAGCACCTGGAAAGCCCCGTAGGCCCCTTCGCCGGGCTGCTGCTCACCCACTCCGAGTCCTCCACCGGGGCCCTGAACGACGTACAGGGGCTGGCCCAGGTGTTCAAGGCCCGCTTTCCCGAGGCGCTGGTGGTGGTGGATGCCATCACCAGTTTGTTTGTCAGTGAGTTTGCCCTCGAGAGCTGGGGCCTAGATGCTGCCGCCTGTGGCTCGCAAAAGGGCATCATGTGCCCGCCGGGGCTGGCCTATGCGGCCCTCTCACCCGCTGCCATCGAGCGCCTGAAGCCCCGCGGCTTCTACCTCAACCTGGCCTCGGAGCTCAAGGTGCAAAGCAGCGGTGAGTCGGCCTGGACGCCCGCCATCAACCTGGTCGCCGCCACCGCCGCGGTGCTGGAAGACCTGCTGCCCCGGCTGCCCAAACACATCGCCCTCAAGCAACAACAGAACGACCTTTTGTACGCCGCCGGCCAGGAACTGGGCCTGCAAGTGGTGCCCGAGGTGAGGAGCAGTGCAACCACCTGTTTCTATTTGCCTGAAGGGATTTCCTACGGCCAGGTCAAGAACGCCTTTGCCGCGCGGGGTGCTACCATCATCGGCGGGCAGGGCCAGCTCAAGGGAAAGGTGTTCCGCCTCTCGCTGATGGGCTACTTCGACCTCTACGATGCTTACGCTGTAGCCCAGATGTTCCGGGAGGTCTGGGCCGAGCTTTCGCCCTAAACCCCGCCGCCAGGCGGGTTAGGGCTAAACTGCTCCTAGCGGTAAATCGCCAGCCGTGCTACAAAGGCAGCTATGCCGGTTAGAACGAAGGGAAAGACCGGCAGCAAAAAAACCATGCCCTCGGGCCCCAAAGTTTTGGCCGCCGGCGGCCTGAGGAAATCCTGTAGCCAGATAGCCGCGCTCAACATTAGAACGCTCCCCACAACCGATAGCACGGCGTATAGCGCCCAACTGCCCCAAGGCTTGATCCAGACACCCCAGGGAATACTCATTCCTTTTGGCAAACCTTCAAAAAAATAGGTAACTGCATCAGGGTCTGTCACAATAAGCTGTTTACGCAGGTGCGGCACTATTAAACTACCCCACTCGTTCTGCGGGTTTGCATAATAGGTAGGAGCGGAAATTATGGGAAGTATTTGACTCCCGAGTCCCATTTCCGTAACAGAACATGCCACAATCATCATACAATACACCAGCAAAAGTTCTCCTGGCCTGAACGCAAGATTTTGTTTTACCCTCTTCAAAAGCGTGTTTACAAA
>CALFDH010000161.1 GCA_937950405.1 uncultured Meiothermus sp. | reverse complement strand
GGCGAGACCCTCACCGAGGCCCACGCCGAGGTACAGGTACTGCGCCCGGTGGCCCAGCTCTCGCGCTCGCTGGACAAGCGCATGGTGGTGCCGGGGGAGGGGGTGGAGGTGCGGCTGGTGATTCGCAACACCGGCCAGGCCCCCCTGACCTACACCCTGCGCGACACCTATCCCGAGTGGCTCGAGCCCCTTCAGGCCCCCGAGTTCGGCGGCACACTGGCGCCGGGCGAAAGCACCACCCACACCTACCGGGCCAGGGTGCGCTTCGGCACCCCGGCGGAGGGGGTCTTCCAAGCCCAGCTTGTGTCCAACGGCGGCAACCCAAGCGCCCCCGACAGCCTCCAGCGAACCCTGCTGCGCCTGGGAAAAACCGTTGAACCGGCGCGGGTGGTGGTGGGCGGCGCGGCGGCCTTTACCCTCCGCCTGGAAAACCCCACCGACCATGACATAACCCTCGAGCTGCAAGAGTCTCCCGACGAGGGCCTCAAAATGCAACTGCCCGAGAACTTACGCTTCACCCTGCAGGCCAGGGAGGTGCGCGAACTGCGCCTCGAGGCCGAGGCGGGCCGGGTAGGGCTCCTGGAAAACCAGGTCACGGCGTTTGTGAATGGAGTTCCGGCCTCCTTTCCTACCAAAGCCGTCCTGACCGTGCTGCCCATCCTGGAGCCCCTGCGCCTTTCCACCATTCAGCTTCAGTTCAACCTCCAGAGCCCTGCCGGGGAGCGCCTGCTGCTAACCCACCAACCCCCCGCCCAGACTGCCTACGAGCCGGGTTCGGCCCGGCTAGATGGCCGGCCCCTGCCTGACCCCAGGCTGGACGCCGAGGGCCGCCTGTACTTCGAGCTGCCCTACCAGGCCCAGGGGGTGCTCTCCTACCAGCTGCGCCACCGCGAGGCCCTGGGGCCGGTGGCCGAGCCCACCCTGACCTTGCGCATCGCCGACCAGGAGGTGTACTTGCAAGGCCAGCAGACCTTTGTCAGCTTCGAAAAAGCCAGGCCCCTGGAGGCCCAGACCCGCGAGGGCTTCATTCAAGAACCCCTGCCCGGCACCCTTTTCCGGGTGGACAAGACACGGGTGGTGCTGCAAACCCTCCTGGGCCTCGAGACCCGCCTGACCCTGAACGGCCAGCCCATAGACGCCAAAAACCTGGGCCAGGCCACCTACGATAGCGGCAGGGGCCTCCAGCGCCTGGAATACTACGGCCTGCCGCTGCAACCTGGGCGCAACCTGATAGAGGTGCAAACCGCCGCAGGCTCCGACCGGGTGGAGGTCTTCCTGGTGGGCAGCCCCACCCGGCTGGAGGTGCGCCCCCTGCGCCTCCTGGCCGATGGGCGGACGCCGCTTGAGTTAGAGATACGTGCCCTGGATGCCCTGGGCCTGCCGACTGGGTTTGGCGCGGTTACGGTGGGGACCTCGAGCGAGCCCCTCGAGCCTGACGCCTTCCCGCTCCAGTCGGGTTACCAGGTGCTGCTGCGGGATGGTCAAGCGGTTCTGCGGCTCAAACCCACCGCTACCCCCACCCCCCTGCGCCTGCGGCTGGCCTTCGGCGAGATTGAGGGTCAGGCCGAGTTCTTCGTGCTGGGCCGCCAGAACCGGCTGTGGCAGTTCCAGGGCAGTGTGGGGGCCCGGTTTGGCGAGAGCATTCAGGTGTTTGGCTTGGGGCGCGGCTACCTGGAAAGCCCCCTGGTCGCCGGCACCCTGCGGGTTGCGCTGGATGGCTCGCTGCGCTTCAACCAGGGTCAGCCCCAGGTGGAAAGCGGCCTGCGCGACCGGCCCGACCCCACCGGTCGCTTCCCGTTGACCGGTGCCGGTAACGAGCCCACCCTGCCGCTGCGCTCCGAGGACCCGATAGCTCTGCGCTACGACCAGGCTAGCTTCAGCCTGGGCTACCTGGCCGACCGACTCAACGTGTTTGGCCTGAGTGAGCTGCCCGAAGCCACCGCCCTACGCCTGGAGACCCGCGACGATTTGGCGGCGCAAGCCTTTGTAGGCTTGCTGCCCGCAGGCAGCAAAACCGACCTGATCGTGCCCGATGGCACCCGCTTCTACCGGCTCAGTGGGCCCGCCGAACCCGGCAGCGAGCAGGTGGTGCTGCTGGTCGGGGCCAGCGAGGTTCGCCTCGAGCGCCTCAAGGACTACGTGCTAGACGCCCCTACCGGCACCCTCACCTTGAGCAAACCGCTCTGGCCTAGCGCCCCCGACTTCCAGCCGGTGCGGCTGCGGGTGGTGTATGCCCCGCTGGGCGGCGTCCGCGAACTCGGCTATGGGGCCGGGGCGCGCTGGCGGGTGGGCGATTTCAGCATCGGGGCGGGGGCCGCGTACCTGCCCGGCAGTGGCTGGCGTTACGGGGCTGAGGCCGCCTACCAGATGCCGGGGTTTGGCCTCAGGGCCACCTACAGCCGGGGCAGTGCCGAGCGACTCGGCCTCGAGCTCTCGGGCAAGAACGGCCCCCTGGAGTCCACGGCCAACCTGACCTACCAGGGCAAGCTCCAGGGTCAGGCCCAGGTGACCTACAACCTGAGCGAGGCCGACCGGGTTTCGCTCGAGCACCAGACCACCGAAACCAACCAGACCGGCTTGCTCTACACCCGACGCCTGAACCCCGCCTTCTCGGTGGGGGGCGGGCTGGGCTACAGCTGGGAGACCGCCACCCTGCTGGGCCTGGGGCGGCTGGGCTTCAGCAGTGGAGCCCTGAACACCGAGCTGACCCACGCCCAGCCCTTCAGCCTGACCCAGAGCGCCACCACCCGCCTGCGGAGTACCTACGCCCTCGACGCCAATCTGAGCGCCGAGGCCGACCTGACCCAGACCTGGGGCCAGGGCTTCTCGGGGAGCCTGGGGCTCAAGCAAAAACTGGGCGGTGCCAACCTGGCTTTTGCCTACCAGTTGCCCGGCGCGGCAGGGGAAGGCAACCGGGCCCGCTTTGGGCTGGAAGCGCCCCTCCCCCTCTCGGAGCGCTGGAGCCTGAACGCCAGCGCAGGCTACGAGCGCAGCCTTTCCACCGGCAGCGACCAACTGGCCTTTGGACTGGCCCTGCGCTACCAGGCCGAGCAGTTTAGCGCCACCCTGGGCTCCGAGACCGCCTGGCAGAACGGCCAGCCCAAGGTAGTGGTGCGGGCCGGGGCCAGCGGGCAGCTTGATGCACAGCAGACCCTCTCGCTGGACGCCAACTACCAGCTTGCGCCTACCCCCCTGGGCCGCTTCACCCTGGCCTATGCGCTGCGCGGGCGGGATGTCTCGCTGCTCACCTACCACCGCCTGAACAGCGGGAGCGAGCCCACCCTCGAGGGGGCCCTGGCCACCAACTATCACCCGGGCCTGAGCTTCCAGCTCCGCCCCAGCCTGGCCTACCGCCTGAAGCTCGACGACCCCGCCGGCCACACCTACCAGCTGGGCCTGGGCGGCAACTACTACCTCACCGACTGGCTGGGCCTGGGGGCCGCCGCCTACTACCAGCTCCAGCCCGGCACCCAGAGCAGCGCCACGGCGTTTTCCCTCGAGGCTAGCTTCCGCCTGGTGGAAGGCCTGTGGTTCAATGTCGGCTACACCCTGGGCGGCTTTACCGGCCTCACCCCGGATACCGCGCCTGGACTCTACTTGCGCCTCGACTTCTTGGGAGGTGGGCGGTGAGAACCCTACAGCCAAAGCGATGGACCACCGTCTTGCTGATGGGCCTATGGTTGTTTATGGCCCCTGCATCCGCACAGCTCAGCATAACCAACAACACCAACGCTCAGACTCTCGCCAGTACCCTAGCCGGCCCTGGCGTAACCGTGGTGCCAGGTTCGGCCAGTCTGGCACGGGCCAACACCAGTCAGCAAAACACCGGGACCTTCAGCGGGGGAACGACACCCGGCGGGCCTGGCCCGACGGTCGGTATCGGCTCCGGGGTGGTGCTCACCACCGGCAACTTTTCTACCTCTGTGCTGGGCCCCAACAACCGCAAGAACTCCTCTGTGGGCAACACCCAGCTCAGCGACCCCGATCTTACTGCCCTTGCCGGCAGCAGCACTCGCTACGACACGGTCATCTTGCAGTTCAATGTGATTCCCATTGGGCGCAGCCTCAATTTTCAATTCGTCTTCGGCAGTGAAGAGTACCCCGAGTATGTGTGCTCTTCTTTCAACGATGCTTTTGGTTTATTTGTCAGTGGTCCGGGCATCTCGGGGTCCTACTCCCTTGGTGCGGCTAACCTGGCTGTGCTGCCCAACGGAACTCGGATTAGCATCAATACCATCAATGGGGGTGCAGTAGGTTACCAAGCGGGTTCGCCTGTGGCGGGCTGCAATCTGGGCAACACAGCCTACTACACAGACAACGGTGACCCAAACAACTCGGCCCTGCCCAATGCCAGCTTGTACACCAACACCCAGCTAGACGGGTTCACCCGACCATTGCGTAGCAGGGTAGCGGTTACGCCGGGTCAGACCTACCGGGTCAAAATTGCCATCGCGGACTCCGGGGACGGCGCCTATGACAGCACGGTCTTCCTGGGGCTAATCTCTAGTCAGTCCGACTGGGGCGACGCTCCCGACAGCTACAAAACTACCGCATCAACGGGTGGCCCTCACCACGACTTGGATAACCATATCTACATTGGTCCAACTCCGCCCGACCCTGATGCAAACGGACAGCCGGGCCCCTTGGCCAATGGGGATGACCTGAACGCCACCAACGACGAAAACACCTTTTCTGTGCTCCCTCCGCTCACAACAACCTCCAGCAGTTACACTTTGAACGTTCCGCTCACAAACAGCACCGGTCTGCCGGCCCTTCTCGCCGGCTGGATCGACTTCAACCTCAACGGTCAGTTCGATGCTGGCGAACGCGCCACAGCCAACGTACCCCCAGGTTCGACCAGCGCAACCCTTCAGTGGAATAGCCTCAGTGGCTTGACTGCTGGCCCCACCTATCTGCGGTTGCGCTTGTCGAGCGACCTCAGTTTTGTGGGCAACCCTCAACCCCAGGGCGGCGCGGACGACGGCGAGGTTGAGGATTACCCGCTCACCATCGTTCAAGTTTATTCCATTTCCGGCAACATCTACCACGACCTCGAGCCCAACGGCGCAAAAGAAACCGGCGAGGACTGGAGCACAGGCGTTACGGTCTACATCAAGCTGGTGCAAGGCGCCAGCGTAATCGCTACGGCCACGGTTAATCCGGGCAGCGGCAACTATAGCTTTACCGGCTTAGCCCCGGGCAGTTACAGCCTGGTACTCGACGACAACAATAGCCCCATCGACACCACCCCCACCCCCCCTGCCGGCTGGCACTTTATCCAACCCGCTAGCGGGCAGCGCGATGTGAGCATCACTGGCAGCAGCCCGGTCAATCAGGACTTTGGCCTGTTCCGGGGAAGCCGCCTCTTTGGCAAGGTGTTTTACGACGACGGCGAAGCCGGGGGCACCGCCAACGATGCCCTCCAACAGAGCGCGGAGCGGGGGGTAGGCGGCATTATTGTCAGCGCCAGCGACGGCACCCAGACCCGCAGCAGCAGCACCAATGGGAGTGGTGAATACCTCCTTTGGATACCGTATTCCTGGGGCAGCGTAACCCTATCCCATCCCGCACGCCCCGCCACCGGCTGGAATGACGGCAGCAGCGCAACTATGGTGGCCAATTGGAGCCAGGCCAGCAGTCCTAGCTCACCGGGCGCAACGCTGAGCTTAGGCAACGCCAGCAGCCTGCCCACCAACATGGCGCGCAACTTTGGGGTGGTTCGCAATAGCGCCCTACAGCCCGACCAGTCGGGCCAGGCCAGCAGCCCCGGCACCCTCACCTACGCCCACCATTTCCGCCCCGGCACACCAGGAAGCGTCAGCCTCAGCCTGCCGGGTAGCCCAAGTTTTGCCTATCAAGCCCGGTTGGACGCCAATTGCAACGGCGCATGGGAGGCCGGCGAAAGCTTTGGGCCGCTGCCGCAGACCATCAGCGTAGGGAGCGGCTGGCCGCGCGAAGCGGACGGCAGCTTGCGGGCCTGCACGCTGGAGGTTCAGGTCTTGGTTCCGGCCGGACGACCCAACGGACAGGTGGATCTGGCCACCTTCCAAGCTCTGCTACAATGGGCAAGCAACCCCGCCGTTAGCGAGGCCCGCTCGATTGTGGACGTCACAACCGTCATCAACGCAGGCACGCTGCGCCTACAAAAACAAGTGCGCAACCTGAGCACCGGCAGCCCCTTTGCCACCAATGCCCAGGGGCGGCCCGGCGAGGTGCTCGAGTATCGCATTGAGTATCAGAATATCGGCAGCCAGCCCATCTTCAACGTGGTGCTGGCCGACCCCATTCCCTTCTTCACCACCCTGGTACAAAACGCCTATGGCGGTACGGGGGAGCTCGAGCTAGCCTGTCCAGACGGCACCCTGGTACGCCCCGATCTGGGCAGCGTGAGCAGCATCAGCCTCAACCTGGCCTCGCTGTGCAGCCTCAGCACCGCCCCCAACCCCAGTGGCCCCGGCACCTTGCCCGCTCTGCTACCGGCCCAGGGGGGGTACTTCCTGTACCGGG
>CALFDH010000160.1 GCA_937950405.1 uncultured Meiothermus sp. | reverse complement strand
GGCTGGTGCCGGGAAAAACAAGCCCGCCAGGAAAGGGGTTGACCCCCCGGCGGGCTTGCCCAAAGGTGGTGGAGGCGAGGGGAATTGAACCCCTGTCCAAAGACCCATCCAGCAGACTTCTACGTGTGTAGTTGGTGTTTGGTTGTCGTTCGGGCTTGCGCCACCAACAGCGGGCCGGAACCGAGCGCCGTGTAAATTTCACTCTTGGCTACGGGGCCTTACCTCGAGCTAGCCGACTTTAGGTCGTTCGTTCAGCACGCCATCGGCTGGGCTTCTGAAGAACGTCGCTGACTTAAGCA
This sequence comes from uncultured Meiothermus sp., assembly GCA_937950405.1. Classification (GTDB taxonomy): domain Bacteria; phylum Deinococcota; class Deinococci; order Deinococcales; family Thermaceae; genus Meiothermus. The sequence continues at coordinate 8,757 of CALFDH010000160.1, read as the reverse complement.
GCGAGGGCGTAGCTGTTGCTACGAACGTCGCCAGTTATGGCTTTGCCCATTTTTACGAGGCCATGGGCTACCTCGACACGCCGTACTGCCTTCAAGAGCCCCTGTCGAAACCGGAACGCCCCCAGGCAAATAGTTATTGTAGCAGGTTTTTGGCTTCTTGAGTAGGCTAGGGCCATGAGCAAGATAGACCCCACCCGGCTCGAGCGCGACACCCTGGTCAAGACCCTGGGCATCCAGATTCTGGAGGCATCCCCCCAAAAGGTGGTGGCCGAGATGGAGGTAACCCCCAGGCTGCACCAACCCTTTGGCTACCTGCACGGTGGGGCCTCGGTGGCACTGGCCGAGACCGTCGCCAGCATTGGCGCTTACCTGGCTGCACCAGAGGGCTATACCAGCTTCGGGCTGGAAATCAACGCCAACCACCTGCGCTCCATGCAGTCCGGCAAAGTGACGGCTACCGGAACGCCCCTTCACTCGGGGCGCACCACCGCTGTCTGGAGCATCGAAATCAGAGATGAGCAGGGACGTCTGGTCTGCATTTCGCGCTGTACGCTGGCCATTACGCCCCTGCGTAAGGATTGACAAACGGGGACAAACGCCTTTACACTCCCTGCATATGCAGACCTCGAGGGGTTTCGCAAGCCAAACTGCCCGCTATTTTGGGTATTTTTATTGGCCTGGCATCCCCGTGAGGCTCGCATAGTGGCTTATCACGCATCCGTGCTTCCGGGGAACGCAAACCCCGGAAGTTTTTTTGCGTGGAAGGAGCGAGGCGATGCTAATCATTCTGAAACACGGCGCAGGTTCGGCAGAAATTGAGTCGGTCGTACGGGAAGTGGAGCGGGTCGGCTACCGGGCCCATGTGTCCGAGGGCGAGCACACCACCCTGATTGGGGCCATCGGCAAGGGCCCCACCCCAGAGCTGATTGAGCACTTCCGGGCGCTTTCTGCTGTGCAGGACGTAATTCCCATCTCCAAGCCCTACAAGCTGGCCTCGCTCGAGGTCTCCCCCAGACCCACCGTGCTGCGCTGGAACACCGGCGCTACCGGCGGCGGCGAGGTGCTGATAGCCGCCGGGCCTTGCGGGGTGGAGAGCCTGGAGCAAACCCTTACTGCTGCCCGCTATGTCAAAAAGCACGGCGCCCAGATGCTCCGGGGCGGCGCCTTCAAGCCTCGCACCTCGCCCTATAGCTTTCAGGGGATGGGCCAGGAGGGGCTGGAGATTCTGGCTCAGGCCCGCCGCGAGACCGGCCTGCCCATCGTGACCGAGGTGGTCTCGCCCGAGCAGGTAGACCTGGTGGCCGCTTACGCCGATGTGCTGCAAATCGGGGCCCGCAACGCGCAAAACTTCGCCCTGCTGCAAGCGGCAGGCAGGTCAGGCCGGGCCGTCATGCTCAAGCGGGGGATGAGCATGACCCTGGAGGAGTTCTTGATGTCGGCAGAGTACGTGCTGGCCCAGGGCAACATGAAGGTCATTCTGGTGGAGCGCGGCATCCGCACCTTTGAAAAGTCCACCCGCTTTACCCTGGATGTCTCGGCGGTGCCGGTGCTCAAGAGCTGGACGCACCTGCCGGTCTGGATAGACCCCTCCCATGCTGCCGGCAAACGCGACTGGGTGACCTCTTTGGCGCTGGCGGGCCTAGCCGCCGGAGCGGATGGCCTGATTGTGGAGACCCACCCCGAACCCGAAAAGGCCCAGTCCGACGCCGCCCAGCAGCTAACCGAGGCCCAGTTTGCCGATATGATGGACAAGGTTAGGGCCCTTCTGCCTGCGCTGGGCCGCAAGCTCGCAATGGAACTCGAGCCCGCCTGAGCCGTTGCAATAAGCGATTAAGTTGCGCCCGTATAAGGTCTAGAGATGAATCCAAGCTGCGCTAGAAAATCATGCTCCGGGCGCAATACCCGAATGATTTTCGATCATGCCATTATCCAAAACATGGGCGGGAGGTACTTAGCCCATAGCCCGCAGCCCTTTGACCCTGGACTTCGAACCCTCGACTCTAGACGACCTTCGACCCTCGACCCGTGACCTCTTTTATGATGAAGCCCCTCTTTGGCAAAGTCGGCATTTTTGGGATTGGCCTGCTGGGCGGCAGCGTGGCCTTGGGCCTGCGCGAGCGCTTTCTGGCCGAGGAAATTCACGCCTACGACCCCAGTCCAGGAGCGCTCGAGGATGCCCTGGCCCTGCAAGTAGTGGATCGGGTACACCCATCCCTGGGTAGCTGGATTGGGGAGCTGGATCTGGGCGTGCTGGCCGCCCCGATGGGGGTGCTGGTGAGCGAGGGCCAGAAGCTCTCGCAGTTCTCCGCACCGCACACCCTCTGGACCGATGTGGGCAGCGTCAAAAGCCCGGTGGTGGCAGCACTCACAGGGGTATTGCCCAACTTTGTGGGTTCGCACCCCATGGCGGGCAGCGAAAAGGCAGGGGTCGAGGCCGCTCACGCCGGGCTCCTGCAAAACGCAGTCTGGGTAATCACGCCAACCCCGGCGACTAATCCGGAGGCCCTTACCACCCTGCACAAACTGGTGCAGAGCCTGGGGGCCTATCCACTGGAAATCTCCCCCGAGCTACACGACCGGCTGGTAGCCCGCATTTCCCATCTGCCCTATCTGCTGGCCGTGGCCTTGAACCGACTGGTGGCCCAGGACCCTCAGCAAGACCTGCTAATGTTTCTGGCCGCCGGGGGCTTCCGCGACCTGACTCGCGTGGCTTCGGGCTCCCCTCGCATGAGCCGTGACATGGTGGTGGCCAACAAAGAGGCCCTGCGGGAGGCCATCGAGGATCTGCGGGCGGTGATGCTGGAGTTGGAAAACCAGCTCGAGACCCCCGAGAACCTGCTCGAGGTAGCCCAGGAAGCCAAACGCACCCGCGACTCCCTGCCCATCGTCAAGCGCAGCCTGTTACCGGTAATGAACGAACTGGTGGTACAGGTTCCCGACAAACCCGGGCAGATTGCCACCGTCTCCACAGCCCTGGGGAACGCCGGGGTCAACATCAAGAACTTCGAGGTGCTGGCCATCCGCGACGAAGGAGGGGCCATCCGCATGGGCTTTGCCACCCCCGACGAGCGGGAGCAGGCCCGTCAAATTCTGGAAGGTATCGGCTACAAGGTGCGCTAAGCGTAGCCTCTTGATTCCTCGTCACTGGGGCACAAAGTCGTGAATGACCAGTTCAGCCGGGCAGGCTACCCGTATGGGCGCAGTGGACAAACCCAGGCCCCTCGAGATAAATGCCGGAACGGGGTCGTCTACCCAGCCCCCGGCAAATTGCTGGCCATAGACCGAGGACGTGAAGGTAGGGCCACACCAGGGCAGTACCACCTGTCCCCCGTGGGTATGACCACACAGGGTAAGGTCAACGGACTTGGGCACCTGGTACAGGTAGTCCGGGTTGTGGCAAAGGAGCAAACTGGCTGAAGAGTTGGTGTGCTTCGCAAGGGCTTGTTCAACATTGGGTTCACCGTGCCACCAGTCTTCCACGCCTGCCAGATACAGGTCTTCCCGGAGTTGAACACCTTCGTTGTGCAGAAATCGAACGCCCTGTTGATTGAGCGCTTCCTCCAGCTCCAGCGGGGGCAGCATGGGCACCCTGGGTGGGCTCGAGCTGGACTTTTTAGAAGTTACCCGCTCCGGGTACCTGGGCTGGTAGTGGTTATAGCGGTAATCGTGGTTGCCCCAGACCGCCCAGACGCCCAGGGGGGCCTGGAGCTTTCGCAGTTCCGGCAGGGTGGGTAGCACCTGGTGTTTTCGCCCGGAGTCGGTCAGGTCGCCGGTAATCACAATCAGGTCGGGTTGCTCCACCAGGGTGGCATCCACCCAGCGCCGCACGGAGCCCTGACGTATGAAAAACCCGATATGCAGGTCGGAAAGATGAGCGACCCGCAAGGGGGCCTGCAAACCTCTCAAGGGGCGCCGGTAGTGCTGCACGGTGAAGGAGTAGCCAAAAATCACTCCGTAATGGTATCGCAATTCGCACAAACGGGGCCGCCCGTAAAAACGGGAATGCTTCTAGGTCAGACGTAGGTTACCCAAGCTTGGGCCGGGTTGACCCAAGAGTGTTTGGGTTTCGAGTTTCCAGGCGGCAACTATGTCTTCCGGGACAAGGCTTTTTTGAAGTCGGAGGCTCGAGAAAGGTGAAGCGCCCTGACCGAAGCCATCAGCCCTCCGGGATGAAGTCAAACACCACCAGTTCGGCAGGGGCGTTGATGCGCAATGGAAGCAGCGTCATGCCAAGCCCCCGCGATACAAACCCCGAAACCGGGGGCGAGGCGGGGCTGTAGCCAGGGCTGTACCACCCCCCAAGGTAGCTTTGACCGTAGTACGAAGGTGTCCAGGGCGCTCCAACACCCGGCAGATAGACCTGACCCCCGTGGGTATGACCACTCATAACCAAAGTGACCGGTAAACCCTGGTAGTAATCCCAAAAATCGGGGTTGTGCGCAAGGGCAAGGCTGGCTTTTCCGGGTTTGTAGCCAGTCAGAGATACTTTGGGATTGGCTTCCTCTGCCCAGTAGTCGTCTACTCCGCTGAGGTAGAGGTCGTCGCGCACCCACAGGCCCCGATTCGATAAAACCACAATTCCTTTTTGGGGTAAGCGCTGGCCCAGATAACGCTTTACGATGGGTAGGCCGTTATCGTGGTTACCCCAAATCGAGTAAACCCCCAGGGGTGCTCGGAGCCCACCCAACACTGCCAGTAAATCGTCTAGATTGGGCGTGACAGCTCGATAGATACCTTTGAGCCAGTCGAGGCGCAGGCCCGACTCAATCAGGTCGCCGGTAATGACAATCAGGTCGGGTTTTTCGGCATTGGCCGCCTTCACCCAGGCCTGCACGGAGGCAGCATGAACCCAGGGGCCATAGTGCAGGTCGCTGAGCTGAACAACCCGCAGCGGACGATCCAGACCCCGCAAAACCCGCCGGTAGCGATTGATTTGAAACTGGTAAGCACCACCCACCGCCAGCCCCCCTGCACCCACCACCCCCAGACCAGCCAGGGCCAGCAGGGAAAGCAACCGACGACGGGTCAGCATCGCGCCTAAGTGTACGCCCTGAGAGGGCCCCTGGATGCCCATTTCAAACAGTTGAAGCATTTACACGCATTCGAGGTTCGATGCCGGAAAGACGGTTTTCAATAATAACCCCAGGGGTCGGGTTGGTTCGTCGCTATACGGCTACGTCTAAACCGAGTCTGGTACGACTGTATTCGATGACCCCGAACGCACACAGGGACCAAAGCAAGGCTGTGGGCGGATAAATCGCAGGTAAGCTCGCCTCGAGCCCCCTGACGTTCACCTGAATCAAAATCAAGCCACAACAGCCACTATCCCTTGTTTTTCTTTTTCTCTTCCCTTTCCAACCTGCGGCGCTCCGCGCGGCTCAGGCCGGAATAGGCCGAGGCTGCCTTTTGCTGACGCCGCACCGTGAAGGGGTCAAAGTTGCCCTGGGAGGGCGCTGCGCCGGCCTCGGAGCCGCTGTACTCAATCCCCTGGGCTACGGGCGCCGGAACGGGTTGCTGGTTGACCTCGACCTGTAGGCGGAACAGGAACTTGGTGACTTCGCTCTTGATGCCCCCGATCATTTCGTTGAAGAAGCGGGTGCCCTCGAGCTTGTACTCCTGGAAGGGGTCGCGCTGGCCGTAGCCGCGCAGGAAGATGCCCTGCTTGAGCACGTCCATGCTGTGCAGGTGTTCTTTCCAGGCATTGTCCACTACCTGCAGGGTCACGAAGCGCTCCACCGCCCGCATCAGGTTGGGGCCTTGCCGGTTGAGCTCGGCCTCGCGGGCTTCATAAGCAGCCCGGGCTGCTTCGACCAGCTTTTCAATGCCCTCTTCGGCTTTTAGCTTGCGCAGGCTGTCGAAGTCGAAGTTGTTGAGGGACGGAATGTAGTCCACCAGGCTCGAGCGCAAACCTTCGATGTCCCAGTCCTCCGGGTGTTGCTGGGGGTTCAGGTAATTGGCAGCGACCCCATCCACGGTGTCCTCCACCATCGCCAGGGCCCCCTCCCGCACAATATCGTCGGTTCCCAGCAGCACATTTCGGCGCTGGGCGTAAATTACCTCGCGCTGGCGGGCCATCACCTCGTCGAGGCGCAAGAGCTGTTTGCGGATGTCAAAGTTGCGATCCTCAACGCGCTTCTGGGCCCGCTCGATGGAGCGGGTAACCATCTGGTTCTCAATGGGCTCGGAGTCGTCGAAACCCATGCGGTCAAGCATTCCCACAATGCGCTCGGAGGCGAACAGGCGCATCAGGTCGTCGTCAAAAGAGACGTAGAAGCGGCTGCTACCGGGGTCGCCCTGGCGGCCCGAACGCCCCCGCAACTGGTTGTCAATACGGCGCGACTCGTGGCGCTCAGTGCCGATGATGTGCAGCCCACCCAGTTCCTTGACCCGCACCTCGTCGGCGGCACAGGTATCGCGCAGGCGGCGGATTTCGTCAATCACTGCCTGACGAACGCCAATCTCGGCAGCCAGTTTGAGGGCCTCCTCCTCGGCCCCCTGCACGAGTTTTTTGATGAACAGCTCAATGCGCCACTCAGAGCGGGGCTCCAAGCCCTCCTTCCGCAGCAGGTCTGCTGCCAGGTACTCGGCATTACCCCCCAGCTTGATGTCGGTGCCGCGCCCGGCCATATTGGTCGAGATGGTAATGGTCTTGCTGCGGCCCGCCTGGGCCACGATTTCCGATTCTTTTTCGTGGTATTTGGCGTTCAGAACCTGGTGCGGGATGCCCTTGCGGATCAGTTCCAGGGTGTGCACAGCTTTTTTGAGATAGTCCCAGGCCACCCGGATGTTGCCCTTGGGGGGGATGGTGGACTCGTACTGTTCAAGCTCGTTGTCGCGCAGCGAGCCGGGGCGCTCGAGGGCTTTCTTGAGCCGATCCCACTCGGGGCCGCTTTGCTTCTCGATGGCTTTGGCCAGAAGCTGGGCCCGGGCCTCTAGGCGCGGCAGGAAGTGCCGGGGTTCTTTGAGCATGGCCGAGAGCCGCTCGGACTTCTCCACCGAGATGGTGCCTACCAGCACCGGCTGGCCCTTTTCGTACTTCTCGGCGATCTCCTCTACCACCGCAAAGAACTTGCCCTTCTCCGAGCGATAGACCACATCGGGAGCATCCTGGCGAATGACCGGTCGGTTGGTCGGGATACTGACCACGTCCATGCCGTATATTTCTTGAAACTCTTTCTCCTCGGTCTTGGCGGTGCCGGTCATGCCGGCAGTCTTCTCGAAGAGGCGGAAAAAGTTCTGGTAGGTCACGGTGGCCAGGGTCTGGTTCTCGCGTTCAATTTTGACCCCTTCTTTGGCCTCGATGGCCTGGTGCAGCCCCTCGCCAAAACGCCGTCCCGGCTGGAGGCGGCCCGTGAATTCATCCACGATGATGACCTGACCATCCTGCACGATGTACTCGCGGTCAATGAAGTACAGCTCCTTGGCCCGGATGGCCTGGGTGAGCATGTGGGCGAGTTCCATGTTCTCGGTGTTGAACAGACCCTCGACCCCCAGCATCTTCTCGGCTTTGGCGATACCTTGCAGGGTCAGGTGCACGGCTTTTTGCTTTTCTTCGATGGTGTAGTCGCCGGTAGGGTCGCCCTTGGTACCCACCGGGGGCTTTTCCCCGCGCTCGAGTTTCTTAGCAATCTCGGCCATCCGGTAGTACATGTCGGTGGCTTTTTCAGCAGGGCCGCTAATGATAAGCGGGGTGCGGGCCTCGTCCACCAGGATCGAGTCCACCTCGTCGATGATGGCGTAGTGCAGCGGGGTATCGTGGCGCAGTACAAGTTGTTCGGGGGCCACGGCCATGTTGTCGCGCAGGTAGTCGAAGCCCAGCTCGCTGTTGGTTACGTAGGTCACGTCGCAAAGGTAAGCCTTGCGGCGCTCCTCGGGGTGCGAGTGGTTCTGCACCACGCCCACCGTCAGGCCCAGGCCTTTGTAGATGGGCCCCATCCACTCCGCATCGCGCCGGGCCAGGTAGTCGTTAACCGTGACGAGGTGTACGCCCTTCCCCGTAATCGCATTAAGGGCAACGGCCAGCGTGGCCACCAGGGTCTTGCCTTCCCCGGTCTTCATCTCGGCAATTTTGCCCTCGTGCAGGACGGCCCCCCCGATAAGCTGCACATCATAGTGACGCAGACCCAGGAAGCGTTTTGAGGATTCGCGGGTCAGAGCGAAGGCACGGGGCAGCAGTTCGTCCAGGCCAGTTCCGTTCTGGTAAGCCTCGCGCAACCTGGCGTACTCAGCAGCCAGGTCATCTATGCGAGAAACCTCATCCTCGAGGGCATTCACAGGGGCCACCACTTCTTTCCAGTAGCGGGCCACCTTGCGTTCGTTGTTATCCAGAAGCTTATTAATCCAGGCCAACATAACCAAACGCGATTGTACCCTGTCTGGATGAGAATGAATGGGGTATTTGGGTACTTCAGGCTCTTATCATTTGCCTGGGCATCGTCATTTCAACCCCTCACCCGGCGACAGCAGTTACCGCCAGAATTGTTGTATTTGGCCAAAAAAGCACCTTACTGGCCGGCGCTGTCGCCACCCTCTCCCGCAAGGGGAGAGGGAAAGGGGAAAACGATCAAAGCCTGCGTCTAAAGCCCATGGCCGATAGTCAGTGGCACGGTTTGTAAAGATAGAAGAAAGGGTGGCTTTGGAGGGGCGGCCACCTCCGTGAAGGGCGTTTCATGGAGGCTTGATCGCTCGAGAGACCAGTACCGGCCCCTGCGGGATTGAGAAAAGCAAAAAAGCCGGGACAATGCCCGGCTTTTGCGG
>CALFDH010000159.1 GCA_937950405.1 uncultured Meiothermus sp. | reverse complement strand
TGCTGTCGCCGGGTGAGGGGTTGAAACGACGATGCCCCGGCAAATGATAAGAGCCTGTCTTTATAGCCTAGTGCATGGGCGCGATTCGTAGAACCCGTACTCAAGTCCCAAAACTCGAGGGCATCTGAAAGTACGAGTTGCAGCACAGGTCCGGTGTGGATTGGAGTCAGATTAAGGGAATTTGTGATAGGTCTCAGTTTGGCGGTGTGTGAAGCCAATATTATTGGGCCGTTTGTGACGTTGTATGCAACTAAATTTAGGAGGAAGCATGAAAAAAATCTGGTTGGCAGTAATGGCTTCGTTGGGAATCGGCAGCATGGCCCTGGCGGATGGCTTTTCTATCACCGGAAACCTGCAATTTTTGCCCGATTTTGGAGTGGTAGGCGGTCAGTTCATCACGCCCTACCGCAGCTACCGGGGTACGGCGCTCAATTACACGTTTAACCTGACCGACAACATTGTGGCCGGGGCCAGCCTGCGCCCAGGGTTTTTTGCCGGGCAGTTCGTACTGGCCAGCCGTGCTGGGCTGGTGGGGGTTGCCAAGCTCAATGAATCCAATGCGGGCTATGTGGAAGGGGCAATTCGCTTTGGTTCGAACCAGATTATCCTGCCCAGCCCTTTCAGCTTCGACTTCGATGCAGGTGGGGAAATCTTCATCACCCAGCGCATTGCCGATGCGGCCGTGCTGTATGGGGGCGCAGGCCTGGACGCAACCCTGGTGGTCGTGCCGACCGTAACGCTGAACGCAGCAGCCAATGCCTATGCGGGCCTGAAGCTGGAACTGACCCGCGACCTCAATGCCTATCTGGAAGGGGGTCTTCGCTATCCGTTTGGCCTCAGCCTGGGCTATGACATAACCGCTTCCCTGTATTACACCGTCGTGCGGGGTGTGCGCCTCGGCGTATATGGGGGCTACACCAACGCTAGCGGGGCCGCAGGCGCCTGGAAATTGGGCATCGCCGGCGAATGGACAGAAAAACCTGAAACCCTGGGTACGCCGGGCAACTACCTGCCTTGAAGGAAGCTCGATAAACTATTAGCCTCCCGAACGGGAGGCTTTTTTGATGCTTACCGCTGGGCCATGCGGTAGACGGTGCCCCGATGGTCAATCACATACAGCTCGCCAGCGGCATCCTCGCCAAAGGAGCTGATGTTCAGGTCGGTTCGGAGAATCTCCTGGCTCTGCCAGCGGTCACCCTGCGGAGTGGCGGCCCAGATGCGGCCACTCACGTAATCTGCGTAGAAGTAGGCCCCGCGAAAAGCGGGCATGGCGCTGCCCCGGTAGCGGTAGCCCCCGGTGATGGAGCGACCCTGGTCGTGGGTATAGGTCAGTACGGGCATGACCAGCCCCTCGCGGTTGCAGTTTTGGGGAGGGTTGAAGCACCGGTCGCCCTCCATGATGCGCCAGCCGTAGTTCTCGCCTCCCTTGCTACTGGCGGGCTGGAAGTGCACTTCCTCCACGGCATTCTGTCCCACATCGGCAATCCACATATCGCCGGTCTGACGGTCAAAGCTGAAGCGCCAGGGGTTGCGCCAGCCATACGACCAGATTTCGCTCTTGCGCCCGGCCAGGGTGGGGTTATCGGTGGGAATGGCATAGGCCCGGTTGCCTTCGCTGCGGTTGACGTCTATTCGAAGAATCTTGCCCAGCAGGGTGTCGAGCCGCTGGCCCGCGTTGATGGGGTCGCCCCCTGCGCCGCCGTCGCCCATGCCGATGTAGAGCATGTTATCCGGGCCGAAGGCGATCATGCCCCCGTTGTGGTTAGCGTAGGGCTGTTCAATGGTCAGGAGGATCTGGGCGGAAGCTGGATCGGCACGGTTGCCATTCGCACGGTAGCGGGCCACTACGGTACTACCCTGGCGGTTGGTGTAGTTGATGAAGAAAAGGTTGTTCTGGCGAAAGTTGGGGTGGAAGGCCAGGCCCAACAGACCCCGTTCGCCGCAGCAGGAAACCAGACTGCTTACATCCAGTAAAGGCTCGGCCAGTAGCCGCCCTTCTTGCAGAATGCGGATGGTGCCGCCTTGCTCCACGATGAACAGCCGTCCGGTGTCGTCGGGGGAATAGGTTAGAAACAACGGGCGACTGAGGTTATTTGCTACTGAAACCAGGTTGATGGTTTGGGCGGACGCCAGACCGAGTACCAGCAGGACAAAAAAGACCATTGTTCGCATGGCTCTAGTGTAGTCAAGCGCAGCCTGAGGCCGATGTGTGTGGGCTACAAGTTGGGTTTCAAGCTCAGAATCTGCCCATTATCGGTGGAAATGTAAATAAAACCATCCGGCCCAACGGCAAGGTCGCGCAGGCGGCCATACTGGTTGTTGATGAGGATTTCTTCCCTGGCTATTTGTTCCCCCTGAAGCTCCAACCGATACAGCCGTCCGGTTTTGAGGGTCACGAAGAGCAAATTCCCTTTCCACTGCGGAAAGGCATTGCCTGAGTAAAAAATCAAATTGCTGGGGGCGATGGTGGGTTCGTTGCCACCTGCGTACTCGCGCAGGGCGGGTTGATAGCTCTCGCGCAGATCGCCCCCGGTACAGTTGAAAGTAATGTTGTCGGCAGCCACGGTCAAGGTCGTGCCAAAAGGCTGTGTTCCTGCGCAGCGAGGCCAGCCATAGTTCCGGCCTTTGCGGATGATATTAAGTTCGTCGCGGGTGTTGGGGCCGTGCTCAGTAGACCACAAGAGGCCCGTAACCGGCTGGAAGGCCAGCCCCTGGGGGTTGCGATGACCCAAAGTCCAGATGGCCCTGGCGGCCCCGCTGGTCTGCGCGTAGAACGGGTTGTCGGTTGGAATGCTGCCATCGGGGTTGATGCGGAATATTTTCCCTGCCAGTAGTTTCAGGCTCTGAGCTTTGGCGGCAAAGCCGAACTCGCCAGGAACATTTGAGGGAGCATCGCCTGCGTCGCCCATAGAAACATACAATTTGTTATCAGGACCCCACACCACCCGGCAGCCGTTGTGGTTCCACCAGCCCAGCATCTCATCGAGCAAGACTTTTTCTTGGGTAAGGCGGCCTGCCGAAAGGATGAAGCTCGAGAGCCGGTTACGGCGGTTGTTTTCGCTCTGAACGCCGTCCTTCCAGTAGGAGTAGCAGATATAGAGCTTATTGTTACGGGCAAAGGCAGGATCGAGCTCGTGGCCCATCACCCCGCCCTCGCCCTCGTCGCGCACCGCAGCCTCGCCCTCGTAAGTGGTGATTCTGCCGGTACGCAAATCTAGCGCACTCACCCCGATGGTAGCTCTGTCGCGTTGGGTAAAAAAAAGGCGCCCGTCGGGGGCGAACTTAAGGCTCCAGGGCACCCCCAGATTGCGGGCTACCTCTTCGATTCGGAAGCTTGGGGTGGGTTGCGCCAGGGCAAAGCCGGTTAGCAGCAGCAGTGCAATCCAACGCATGGGTCTTAGTGTAGGCGTCATCTATGAACGGCTTATGGAAAAAGCCTGTGTCCAGTGGGCACAGGCGTCAGACGTTCTAGAGTTTACTCAGTGTTACGACTGCTTCACGGACACCGTTGAGCCCGTCAGGGTTGGTCTTCCAATTGCCAGATCTGCCCTCCAAACAGGCTAATTACGTACAACTCGCCTTGTTCGTCCTCTCCAAAGGAGGCCAGGCCGTTGCCTGCTGAGGCAACCTCGGTCTTGCGTGTCCAGGTACCGTTCACCAGGCGCAGGCTCCAGAGGTTGCCGGTGCCAAAGTCGGTGAAGAAGTAGCGGCCCTGCATGCGGGGGAAACGCGAGCCTCGGTACATGTAGCCACCCGTTACCGAGTAGCCATCGCCGCGCCCGTAGGCATGCACGGGCCGGGTCAGGCTGTTGCTGCTACAGCCGGGGGCGATGCTGTTGTCGTAGCAGGTGGTGCCCTCCATGATCTTCCAGCCGTAGTTGAGGCCCTTGCCGCCGCCCGTACCCAGGCTGATTTCTTCCTGGCTGCCCTGACCTACGTCGCCAATCCACAGGTCGCCGGTCTGCCGGTCGAAGCTGGCCCGCCAGGGGTTGCGCAGGCCATAGGCCCAGATTTCCGAGACCCGCCCGCCCAGGCTGGGGTTATCGGCAGGAATACGGTAGTTGCGGCCCTGTTCGGTGCCGCTGATGTCAATGCGCAGCACCTTGCCCAACAGGTGGCGGTTCCCGCTTTGGACCTCGAGGCGCTGGGCGTAGTTCTGCGGGTCGCCGCCCGAGCCACCGTCCCCCAAAGGGATATAGAGCATCCCATCGGGGCCAAAGCCCAGCCAGCCGGCGTTGTGGTTGTCGTAGGGCTGGTCTACCGTGAGCACAATTTGCTCGGAGTTTGGGTCGGCGACCTTGCTGCTACGGTTGGCGGAGTAGCGGGCGATGACGGTATCGCCGGAACTGTTGGTGTAGTTGACGTAAAAATAACCGTTGTTACGGTAGTCGGGGTGGAAGGCCAGGCCCAACAAGCCCTGTTCGCCCCCCTTGGATGTCTTGCCGGTGATGTCCAGGAAAGGCTGGGAACGCAGGGTACCGTGCTCAATCAGCCGGATACGCCCTGCCTTTTCCACCACGTACAGGTCCCCGCTACCATCCCTGGCATGGGTCAGGTATAGCGGCTGGGTTAGTCCAGAGGAGACCACCGCAACCAGGCGGACTCGAGGCTCACTGCTCGAAGAGGTGCCGGGGGTGGTGACGCTGCGTTCAACCCCGCTGCTGCTGCCGGAGTTGTTGATGGCCTTGACCCGGTAGATGTAGGCCGTATTGGCCGTGAGGCCGGTATCGCTATAGGAAGTAGCCGTGAGGTTGCTGCCACCAATGGCCGTAAAACTGCCGCTGCCGGTGCGGCGCTCGAGGCTGTAACGGGTAGCCCCCTCCGAAGCCGACCAGCTCAGACTGACGCTGGTGGGTGAGGTGGCGGTGGCGCTGAACTGAGCAGGGTTAGGCGGGGTCTGAGTAGGGGAGGGTGGGTTGGGGGGATTGAGGTTGGAGTCCTGGCAACCTGCCAGCGCCAACAACAAACAGACCACTAGATACCGCATAAAACCTCCTTAACGAAAACCGAGCGGAAACTAAGTTGTGCTCGAGATTCACGTCTACAAGGCTATGTAACCTGCCTGAGTGCTTTCTGAAAAAGCCTTCAAAGTGCGCAGAGACTATTCTTGCTTACCAACCCGATTGTTCTTATGAACAAGTTCTAAGCTGTACCATGTGGGGGTTCTCAAAGCTCTCAGACCCATCTAGCAAGCTGCACATTGGGCAGTACTCTAAGGATGGCTAGCTTGCTTCAGGAGCAAACTTACTTTGGACGTGCCTAGTGCGGTGCAATTAGAAAAAGCCAGGCCTGAACCTGGCTAGAATAATCTAGGACGGATCAGTTTTGTGGAACCAAGCGCAAAATTCGCCCCGAATCTGTAGATAGGTATATCAAACCATCTGGCCCTGTGACGATATCGCGTAAGCGACCAAAACCAGGATTGGGGCCGCTGTTGGTATCAATCAGGATCTCCTCCTGCGTGACCGACTCCCCATTCAAAACCAGTCGGTATAATCGTCCGGTTCTGAGGGTTACGAAGAACAAATTGTTGCGCCAGGCGGTAAAGACGTTGCCGGTATAAAACATCATGTCGCTAGGTGCGATGGTGTCGCTAGCGGTGTAATGCTTTATTGCGGGCTCATAGTTGTTTACGCTGGAGCAGGGGTCGGTGCCCATGCAGTAAGGCCAGCCATAGTTCTTGCCCTTTTTAATGACATTGAGCTCATCCTTTACGTCGGGCCCATGCTCGGTAGACCACAGGAGGCCGGTGCCTGGCTGGAAGGCCAGTCCTTGTGGATTACGGTGGCCCAACGTCCAGACCGGACTGCCGGGGAATGGGTTATCGCCGGGAATCGAGCCATCGGGGTTGATGCGGAAGATTTTGCCGGCCAATTCAGAGGGATTTTGTGCGGCGGGTTGATCCTGGGCATCTCCCATCGAGAAGTAGAGCTTGCCATCGGGGCCCCACACCACCCGACAGCCGTTGTGGGTGGAGGCGCCGCGCATGTTATCCAGCAAAATCAACTCGTTGGTCAGAGATCCCCCGGATATCTCGAAGCGCGAGAGCCGGTTACGTGAACCACCGCTGGAAATTGAATAGCAAATATAGACCCGATTGTTACTGGAGAAGTTGGGGTCGAGTTCCATACCCAGGATTCCGCCTTCGCCATCATCTCGAACCGCCGAGGTGCCGTTGTAATGGGATATGACACCGGTGCTCACGTTCAGGGCGCTCACACGAATCTGGCTAAGATCGCGATTAGTAAAAAGCAACCGACCATCAGGAGCGAAGTGGATACTCCAGGGCACACCGCCCAGACCACTCTTAACTTCTTCTACCCGAAAGCTGACAGGGCCAGAAGGGGGATCGCTGGGTTGACAACTGATCAGGCCGAGGGTTAGCAACGCAAAAATGGAAAGCGGTCTCATGGATTCTCCTGGATGAAGTTTGGCTGCGAGCCATCAAACGTACTTGGGTCTTAACCTATGCCGAACTTCTGAGTGCATTCTGAAATAGCGTTCAACAGTTCAAAACCAGACTTACCTGATGGATGGTTGACCGTGGGCAGTTATAGAATGACCTGGAAGTACAGCAGAGGAGGAATCATGCGCCGTAGAGACGTACTCAAAGCAGGTTTGGTTGGCGGAGCTGCCCTGGCAGGTCTGACGAAGGCCCAGAATGGTGGCAACTTCACCATGACTATCGTCCACATCAACGATACCCACGCCCGGCTCGAGCCCACTGGCGGCCTGACCCTGGGAGGACAACAAAACCAGCGCCTGGGTGGTTTTGCCCGGGTGATCTCCTTATTTGATCGGTTGCGGGGCACTGCTACCAACCCCCTGTTCTTACACGCAGGGGATGTGTTCCAGGGAACCCTCTACTTCAACCAGTACCAGGGGCTGGCCGACCGCTACTTCTTGCACCGCATGGGCATCCGGGCCATGTCTCCCGGCAACCACGAGTACAACCTGGGGCCCGATGGGCTGGCGAACTTTTTGAACGGGGTACGCTTTCCGGTGGTCTCGGCCAATACCGATGTCTCGAGGGAACCCAAGCTGGCCGGGCGCATCCGGCCCTACGCGGTGGTGAGTGTGGGGGGTCAGAGGGTGGGTATTATTGGCCTCACCACCCCCGAGACCTCCATCCTCTCGAGCCCCGGTCCCAACGTGCGTTTTACCGACCCGGTTCCGGCTACCCAGCAGGCTGTGGTGGAGTTGCTGGCCAGGGGCGTGAAGAACATTGTGGTGCTTTCGCACCTGGGTTACCCACAAGACCAGGAGTTGGCCCGCAAGGTGACGGGAGTGCAGGTAATTGTGGGCGGTCACAGTCACACCCTGCTGGGTCAGACCCCCTTCCCCGAACTGCGTCCCGGCGGTGCTTACCCCACCATCGTCAAGAACCCCGAGAACAAGGATGTCCTGGTGGTACAAGCCTGGGAGTGGGCCAAGGTGGTGGGTCGCTTGCAGGTCACCTTCAATGCCCAGGGCGAACTGGTGGCCCACCAGGGCCAGGTGATCCCGATGACCACCAACCTGCCCGAAGATCGCTTTGCGCTGGACGCCATCACCGCCTATGGTTTGCCCATCGCCGCGCTGCGGGCACAGGTGGTTTCCAGGGCCGCTGTGGCCCTCAACGGCGAACGCAACGATGTGCGCCGCCGCGAGACCAACCTGGCCAACCTGATTGCCGACGCGATGCTCTGGAAGACCCGCCAGGCGGGCGCTACCATCGCGCTGCAAAACGGCGGGGGCATCCGGGCCAGCATCCCGGCAGGGAACATCACGGTGGGGCAGGTCAACGAGGTACTGCCCTTTGGCAATACCCTGACGGTGCTCGAGCTAAAGGGCAGCGAGATTCTGGCGGCCCTGGAGAACGGGGTTTCCCAGTGGGAGCAGACCGCAGGCCGCTTCCTGTCGGGTGTGGCCGGTATTCGCTACACCTTCGACATGGCCCGCCCGGCGGGTAGCCGTGTGACTCAGGCTCAAGTCCAAACCCCAACCGGTTTCCAACCGCTGGACCCGAACGCTACCTATCGTGTCGTAACCAACAGCTTCACCGCCGCAGGGGGCGACGGTTTTACCTCGTTCCGCGACGCCAAAGGCTTCCGGGTGGACACCGGCTTCAGCGATGCCGAGGTGTTGATCGAGTACCTGCGCACCCAGCCCTCCTGGGAACCCCGCCTGGAGAACCGCATCACCATCCTGAACGAACCCAGGGGCCAGCGCTGGGAGGGGCCGTTCTATGTGGATAGCTTCCTTCGGGTAGGGGTCTAGTCCACGAAGATAGCTTAACC
>CALFDH010000158.1 GCA_937950405.1 uncultured Meiothermus sp. | reverse complement strand
CCCCTTTCCCTCTCCCCTTGCGGGAGAGGGTGGCGACAGCGCCGGCCAGTAAGGTGCTCTTTGGGCCAAATACAACAATTCTGGCGGTAACTGCTGTTGCCAGGTGAGGGGTTGAAACGACGATGCCCAGGCAAATAAGAGCCTGAAATCGGCCACAGACTGTCGAAGGTCCAGGGCAAGAAAGTTCCAGCCAACCGTACCACCGGCCCTCGAGCACGGTAGAAGCCCGCGGGGCTAGATGCTACAATCTGGCTTGCTTGCATTAGCAAGCCCTTTGCGCTCGTAGCTCAGTTTGGATAGAGCGAAGGTTTCCTAAACCTTAGGTCGCAGGTTCGAGTCCTGCCGGGCGCACCAGCCATAAAACAATCGAGGGTAGACACCGTAGGCTCCGGCCTCCGGCCTGACACTTCCCTGAAGTTTGCAAGAGAGCCTATTCGTAATGGCAATGCTGGACCCGTTTTGTGGATAGGAAGTTGAGCATCGTATGCAGGGTGCAGATAAACATACGGGCCTTGAGGCTCTCAACCAGAAGGTATCGGCGCTACGGGCGCAGGTGGAGCAGGAAGGCACGGCGCAATACCAGCAGTGGCTGCCCTACCTGAAGCGTCCCCCTTTTGCCCATTCGGCCCGCAACCTGGCCGACTATCTGGCCTTGCGAAAGCACGATCTGCGCCCCCTTCAGCGCGAACTGGCCCGATTGGGGTTATCCTCGCTGGGGCGGGCCGAGTCCAGGGTGCGCGAGAACCTCGATGCGGTGCTGGCCACCCTGAGCCGGATGCTGGGGCGAGGCAGGCCGCCCTACCCACGGCCCGAAGACTTTTTTGCCCGGGAGGCGCAGCTCGAGGCCGCTACCCAGGAGCTCTTTGGTCCCGGCGCTGGCCCTCGCATTCTGGTTACGCTGCCCGAGGAAGTGGCCACCAGCCCCGCCCTGGCTTCGGGGCTGATCGAGGCGGGCATGGACGCCGCCCGCATCAACTGCGGACACGGCGACCCTACCGTCTGGAGCCCGATGATAGCCCAGGTGCGCCGGGCTTCCGAGGGGCGTTTTATTCCCATCCTGATGGACCTGAGCGGCCCCCGCCTGCGTACCCTGGAGGTGCGGGCCGACCGTCGGCTGTTCAGCGGAGACCTGCTGGTGCTCGCCGCCCAGCCAGACCTGGGAGATCGTTACCCCTTCTGGACAACCATTGGGCTGCTGGAGGCGCTCCGGGGTTTGCAGGTGGGCCACCGGGTGTTTGTGGGTGAGGGCAAGCTCGAGGCCCGCGTGGAGCAAGTCGAACCCGAGGCGGTGCTGCTGCGGGTGGTCAGTACGCCTCCAAAGGGCTTCAAACTGCAACCCGAGAAGGGCTTGAACCTGCCCGATACCCCGCTGTTCATCGAACCGCTCAGCCCCAAGGATTTGGAATACCTCGAGTTCGTTGTGCAAAACGCCGACCTGCTGGGCTACTCCTTTGTGCAGCGGCCCGAGGATGTGGAGCGCCTGCTTTTGGAACTGGAAGCCCGCCAGCCCATGCGCTTGCGCGGGCTGGTGCTCAAGGTCGAGACGGCCCAGGCGGTGAGCAACCTGCCGGAACTGATGATACGGGCTGCGGGCCGCTGGCCCACCGCCATCATGATTGCCCGCGGCGACCTGGCGGTAGAACTCGGCTACGAGCGGCTGGCCGAGATGCAGGAAGAAATCCTCTGGCTGGCCGAAGCGGCCTCGGTGCCGGTCATCTGGGCCACCCAGGTGCTGGATCGGCTGGTCAGGAAGGGCACCCCTTCCCGTGCCGAGGTGTCGGACGCGGTGCTGGCTGCTCGAGCCGAATGCGTCATGCTCAACAAGGGGCCCTACCTCGAGCAGGGCATCCGGGTGCTTTCGGAGGTGCTGCGGCGGATGCAAGACCACCAGTACAAAAAAACCCCCAAGATGCGCCCCCTCAAGGCCTGGTCACAGGTGGCCCGATAGTTCTTGAGGATGTTGCAAACTTGAATATTTCATACCGGATTCAAAAAGATAGTCATACTAACCAAAAAAATCAGAGGCTATCTTTTTGAATCCTAGAGCACACTCCTCCCTTCGGTCGGCGAAGAAAGCGTCTCCTTTTAGTCGGGTTAGTTCGTCACCGTTTTGTGACGAATTAACCAAATCTGGTGTAATACCGAATCTGCCCAGAAGTGACCCAAAGCGATATACAAGTCCCTCGGACGCGCCCCCTGGCGCGGCAAGGTAGGGGCGCGTTTAGCGCCACTCACGCGCAGAGTTGGTATAACTCGGACTTTGCTCACACTGCAACTTTGAGGTTTGTGGCGAACCCTTGATTGGGTTCTACCGGGACTTAGTTTTGCGGGTGGGCACTGCATTCCAGGGGTCTTCGGGCCAGGGGTGTTTGGGGTAGCGCCCCCGCAGTTCCTTGCGCACCTCGAGGTAGGTCTGGTTCCAGAAACTCCGCAAATCCTGGGTCACCTGGATGGGCCGCTGGGCGGGGGAGAGCAGGTGCAGCAGCACCGGGGTGCGGCCTTCGTTGACGGTGGGGGTATCGGCCAGGCCGAAGAGTTCCTGGAGCTTCACGGCCAGCACCGGCGGGCTACCCTCCGGGCTGTAGGTCAGCTTGATGCGGGAGCCGCTGGGCACCAGAAGCCGCGCAGGTGCCAGTGCGTCCAGCCGCACGGGCAGCGGCCAGGGCAGGAGCCCGCCCAGGATGCGATCCAGCTCCAGACGGGCAAAATCCTCGCGGCGCGAGACCCCTTCCAACCAGGGGGCAAGCCACTCCTCGAGGGTTTCTAGCAGATGCCTGTCGGAAACATCGGGCCAGCCTTCCTCGGGCCGCCAGCGCCGCAGGCTTAGAACGCGGGCCTGCCACTGGCGGAGTTCTTCCGTCCAGGGCAAGAGAGTGAGCCCCTCGGCCTGCACCACCTGGCAGAGAATTTCGCGGCGCCGTGCGGGGTCCACCTGGCGGAGTGGCTCCCTGGCAAGCGCCACCTCGCCCACCCGCAGCTCGCGCTGGGCCAGCAGCACCCCGCCCTGGGCATCCCAGGCGATGGTCTCGACGGGCCGGGCCAGCGGGGTCAGATCCGAAGGCTCTACCGGGGCGGCCAGAAAGAGGCGGCCCTCCTCCTGGCCTGCGTCGAGGTGGGCGGCGGCCAGCCAGGGGGTGCCTGCCAGCAGGTCGTTTTCGTCCAGCCGCACCCCGCGCCCCCCGGAGAGGCGGTAGCGCAGGCGTTCGCCTTCTCGCAGACGGGCCAGCCGGTCGGGGTAGGCCATGGCAATGAGCATTCCAACCACTCGCTCCTCGGGCGGCTGGTTTTCCGCTGCCACCCCCAGACGCTGGCGCCACTGCTGGCTGAGCCGCTCGATCCGCTCAAGCGTACCCGGCTCGGCGCCGTGAAGGGCTTTGCCGATTTGGCGCCAGTGCCGCAGGGCCTGCAAGCGCAGGCCCACATCAGCCCCCATCTCTCTGGGCAGGGGGTCGCGCTCTTCTAGCAGGGCGGCCAGGTCGGCGGCCAGGGCGCTTTGGCGCAGGGTCTGGCCTTCCAGCAGCAGGTGCGCCAGGCGGGGGTGGGTGGGCCACTCGAGCATGGCCTTGCCACGCTCGGTGAGGGACAGGCCCTCCAGCGCCCCCAGCACCACCAGTAGCTCGCGGGCCTGCCGGAGGGCCCCCGCCGGAGGGGGCGTAACCCACTCCAGCCTGGAAGGGTCTTGCACCCCCCACTGGGCCAGCTCGAGCATCAGCTGGGCCAGGTCGGCCTCCAGGATCTCCGGTCTGCGCTCCGCCAGGAGCTGTCCGTGGGTGGCCTGGCTCCACAACCGATAGCAGACCCCGGGCAAGAGCCGCCCGGCCCGCCCGGCGCGTTGCTCTGCGGTATCGCGGGTCACGCGCACGGTCTGGAGGCGGGTCAGGCCGCTTCGGGCATCGAAGCGGGGCAGCCGGGCGTAGCCCGAGTCCACCACCACCCGGATGCCCTCGATGGTCAGGCTGGTCTCGGCAATCGAGGTCGAGAGCACCACCTTGCGCCGCCTGGGGTCGGGCAGGATGGCCGCCTGCTGGGCCGCAAGGGGCAGGTCGCCGTAGAGTGGGGTGATCCTGACCTCCGGGTGCCGCTCGGCCAGCAGCCGCTCGACCTGGACAATCTCGCCCACCCCCGGCAGAAACACCAGAATATCGCCTTCGTGCTCGGCCAGGGCCCGCGAAACCGCACCCGCCACCACCCCCGGCAGGGGGCCTTCGGGGTCGCGGGGCAGGTAGCGGACTTCTACCGGGTAGGGCCTTCCCTCCGCACTCAGCATCGGAGCGCCCAACTGCCGGCCCAGCCCCTCCCCTTCCAGCGTGGCCGACATCAGCAAGAGCCGCAGGTCGTCGCGCAGGGCCTGCTGCACCTCACGGCAGAGCACCAGGCCCAGGTCGGCCTGGAGGCTGCGCTCGTGGAACTCATCGAAGATGACCAGCCCCACCCCTGACAGGCCCGGGTCTTTTTGCAGGCGGCGGGTCAGGATGCCCTCGGTGAGGACTTCGATGCGGGTGTGGGGCCCCACCCGGCTTTCGAAGCGCACCCGGTAACCCACGGTCTGCCCCACCTCCTCGCCCAGCAGGGCGGCCATGCGGGCGGCCACGTTGCGGGCGGCCAGGCGGCGGGGCTGAAGCATCCATATTTGCTGGCCCGCGAGCCAGGGCTCGCCCAGCAGTTTTAGCGGTAGCACGGTGCTTTTGCCCGCACCGGGGGGTGCTTGCAGAATCACGGTGCGCTGGGTGCGGAGCGTGTTGCTCAAGCTCGGCAAAACCTGATAAATGGGCAGTTGCGTTTCGGACATGCTTCAGACTTCCACCCTGGTATTTTCGCACAGGCCCCCTGGCGCCCGGCTGCTACCCTGAGCCCAGGATGTTCGGAACGCTGTGGCTGATTGAGGTGTTGCTGGCTGCATGGGTGGCCGCGCAACTGGTTCGTCGGCCCCGTTTTTGGCGCACCGAGGCTCCTGCACTGGCGGAAGTTGTATCGGTCTGGTTGATTCTGACGCTCGTGATGGCGGGTAGCCTGATAGGGATGGGAGAGCTACTGGCACAGCTCTGGCCCCGAAGCCTGACCGGACTGGACATGCCCTGAGCCCATGCGATGGGGGTTCACCTGAAGGCAGCTTTGCAAGGCGCTGGAGGTACTCTTATGGGTTGGGGGTCTCTAGTGGTCTGGTAAGTAAATTTATGTGTCATTCCGAACGTAGCGAAGCGAAGTGAGGAATCTGATGTGCTTCAGTCCACTGTAATCACTGTCCCTTTGCAGTGCCAGATTCCTCGTTGCACTGCGTGCGCCTCGGAATGACAACAAGAAGTCAAGGGCAGAAGTTGGGTTCAATGGAGGCATCCCAAGCACTTTGTTACCAGACCACTAGGCCGCGGAAAACCGGTTCACTCCCGAGGCCAAAGCTCCAACATGGGGGGCTGTGTTTTTAGACTCCACGAGTCCAAGAAACGCTAAAGGGGTTTTTTGTGTCGAATTTCGACAGCCACTTGTCGGGTGCTCGGCTATGTTCTAGGGGGTATGAGCAGAATCGAAGGATATATGCCCTGGGCTGAAAGCTTCATCCAGGCCCGGCGGGTGGTGGCGGTGCGTATGGACCTCGAGCGCGGCGAGTATGAGGCCCTGTGCGAGAATGGCTCGAGCTACTTCATCGAGCGGATCGAGCAGGCCGAGGCCCTCCAACTGGTTCTGCAAAGGCGCTTGCTGGACACAACTGAAGCAAAAACCAGGATTGGTTCTGTGCTGTAAAGCAGCGGGCTCCGTACTCCATTTTTCTGCACCACACCCGGCAATTAGGATGGAGGGGTGGAGTACTTTGCCTACGCCGTCTTATTGCTGACCTACCTGGGCCTGGGCCTGGGCTACTGGCCGGGCTACCGCATGAACCGGGCGGCCATCGCCCTCACCGGCGCGGCTTTTCTGATTGTGCTGGGGGTGCTCGACTTCGAGCAGGCCTGGCGGGCCCTCGAGCCCCATACCCTGGGCTTTTTGTTTGGCGTGATGGTGCTCAACACCCACCTCGGCTATGCGGGGTTTTTTCAACTGGTGCTGAACTGGCTGGTGCACCTGGCCCGCTCGCCCCTGGGCCTTCTGGTCTGGCTGACCTTTGGCACCGGCCTGCTCTCGGCGCTGTTCCTCAACGACACCATCGCCATCCTCTTCACCCCGCTGGTGCTGGCCCTCACCCGCACCCTGGGGCTGCCGCCGGTGCCCTACCTGCTGGCCCTGGCCGGGGCCACCAACCTGGGCAGCGTGGCCACCCTGACCGGCAACCCCCAGAACATTGTGGTGGGGAGCCTCTCCCGCATCGGCTACCTGGACTTTGCAGCCGCCCTAACCCCGGTGGCCCTGCTGGGCCTGTTGGTGCAGGTGGGGCTTTTGTATCTGCTCTACCCGGCCCTGCGCTCCCTGAAGCCCCTGCCGCCCTTACCGCCCTTGCGCTTTCGCTACAACCGGGCCCTCTTGTTCAAGGGCCTCTGGATTACCCTGGCCCTACTGGCGGCTTTCCTGCTGGGCTACCCGCTGGCGCAGGCCGCGCTGATTGCCGCCGGGTTGCTTTTGTGGAGCCGCCGGATTCGCTCCGAGCGCTTTTTTATGCGGGTGGACTGGGAGCTTTTGGTGCTGTTCTCGGGGCTTTTTATGGTGACGGCCGCCGTAAAGGAGCTGGGCGTGCTGGCTTTGCTCGAGCCCTTAGCCGCTACCGGGCCGGGCCTGACGGGCGTGACGGTGCTTTTGTCCAACCTGATTTCCAACGTACCGGCGGTGCTGCTGTTGTACCCCCTGATTCCCGCTGGCGACACCCAGGGCTGGCTTCTGCTGGCGGCGGCCTCGACGCTGGCGGGCAACCTGACCCTCCTGGGCTCGGTGGCCAACCTGATTGTGGCCGAGGCTGCCCGGCGCGAGGGGTACCACCTGAGTTTTCTGGAGCACCTGCGCTTTGGCCTGCCCCTCACGCTGGTTACATTGCTGATTGCACATGGCTGGATTTACCTTTAGCCTCGAGCCCCGACTGATGGCGGTGGCCCAGGAAATAAGGGCCCCCACCCACGCCGATATTGGCGCCGACCACGCCCTTTTGCCCCGCTACTTGCTGTTGTCCGGGCGGGTGGAGCGCGCCATTGTGGTGGAGAAAAACAAAGGCCCCTGGGAGAACTCGAGGCGAGCCCTGGCGGGCCTGAACGCCGAGGTGCGCCTGGGCGACGGCCTTTCGGTTTTGCAGGCGGGTGAGGCCGACTCACTGAGCCTGTGCGGGATGGGGGCCCGGCTTATGGTTCGCATCCTCTCGGCCCACCCGGCCCGGCTGCCCCCCCGCCTGGTGCTCCAGCCCAACGACAGCCCCGAGCCCCTGCGCCGCTGGGCGCTTTCCGCCGGGTTTGCCCTCCAGAACGAACAGATGGTGGAGGGCTTCTGGCGCTATGGCATCCTCACCCTACAGCGCGGGGTCTGTACGGCCTACGCCGGACTGCCGCTCGAGCCGGCCCTGCGCTACGGGCCGCTGCTGCTCAAAGCCCAGCACCCCTTGCTGAGAACCCACCTGCAAGAGCGGCAGCGTTATATGCAAAAGCTAGCGCCGGTAGAGAAAGTGCGGGCTGAACTCGAGGTGCTGGAGCAGGCCCTCGAGCTCTTCGGTGCGTAATCTTTCCCACCCTCCACACGCCACACGCCACAAGCCACAAGCCACATGCATTCCTCAATGCGGCAGCCTGCTTTGCACCACACCGTACACGTATGTGCCCAAAAGCGCCCCCAGCAAAATCAGCAGCGCACCCGCATACCCACTGCCCAGCAGGGCGTAAATGGGCCCAGGGCAAGCACCCACCAACCCCCAGCCCAGCCCAAACACCACCCCGCCCAAAATGTAGCGGTAGCGGCCCGGATCGGGCGGGCGGACGCTCAGGGGTTCACCCTCGAGGGACCTGACCCCCAGCCGCCGCAACAGCCACAGTGAGAGCGCTGCGGTGAGCACTGCGCTACCGATAACGCCGTACATGTGAAACGACTCGAAGCGGAACATCTCGTAGATGCGGTACCACGAAGCAATCTCGGAGCGAATGGCCACCACGCCAAAAAATGCGCCCGCCAGCAGATAAGGCAGGTAGGCCCGCAGCCCCTGGAGGGGTTTGGCTTGTTGGGTGGTCTCCACCTCAAACTCGTCGGAACGGAGCAGGGCCATGTTTTACCTCCACAAAAGCAGCCAGGGCAGCAGCAGATGGGCCGATATCAGCCCCCCCACAAAAAAGCCCAGCGTGGCCAGCAAGGAAGGCAGTTGTAGCGCGGCCAGCCCGGTGATGGAATGCCCCGAGGTACACCCTGCCGCCCAGCGGGCCCCAAAACCAATCAAGAACCCCCCCAGCAGCAAAAACAGGGCCCCCGGCAGGCTCAGCACCGCCTGCCAGGAAAAGAGTTCCTTGGGCAAAAAGCCTGAGTCCGCCGAAACCCCCATTTGCGCCAGGGCCAGGGCAGTCTGGGGGTTGAGCGCTACCGGGTGGGGGTTGGCCCAGAGCACCCCGGCCACAAACCCCCCTAGCGCGATGCCCAGAACAAAAGCCAGGTTCCAGCTTTCGGCCCGCCAGTTGTACTGGAAGAAGGGCCTTTGGCTGCCCAGGGCTGCGCAAAGGTGCCGCAGCGAGGAAGAGATGCCAAAGCGCCGGTTGCCAATAAGGAGCAGCAGGGGCACGGTGAGGCCGATCAAGGGGCCGGCGATGTACCAAGGCCAGGGCTGCGTTAACCATTCCATGCGGTACTCATTCTACATAAGATTACATAAGTTGTAAACTAATTAGACATAAAACTAACGAGCCCCACCGGAATCGTGGGGCTCGAGGATGGGTATTTCGCCTCTGCTAGGGTTGGTTAAATCCGACAGTCGAACAGAGCCACCTGCCCCCGCACAATCAAGCGCCCAAGTTGCCCAATCTCCCAGGTGTACGTGTTGTTGGAGTACACCAGGTTGGGGCTGGTGCGCACGAGCGGCAGCAGGTGGAAGGCCCCGTCGTAGAAGATGCGGGCTTGGTTGTTCCCCTGATAGTTCACCACCAGGGTACCCCCCTGGCAGGTATAAGTCACCGAGCCAGACGGTGGGCGCACGGGCTGAACCGGCTGCACGGGTTGCACGGGCTGGACGGGCGGTGGGGGCGGTGCAATACTCACCAGATTGATGCTGAGGCGGGTGGTACGACCCGCCTGGATGGTGACGTTGGTACGGAAGGGGCTGAACCCACTGCGGCGCAGTTCTACCGTGTAGGTGCCGGGGTTGAGGGTGAGGTTGAGGGGGGTGTTGCCCACCAGTCGACCATTAATCAGCACCTGGGCGCCCCTGGGGTTGCTGTCTGCGGCCAAGACCCCCGTGGGGGGCGGCGGGGGTGGGGTGGCCGTCAGGGCCAGGTTGAGCTGGGTGAGCCGGCCAGCCTGAATACTTACGGGGGTGCGCAGGGGGTTGTAGCCGCGGCGGCGCAGCTCGAGGATATAGGTACCTGGCTGCAACTCAATGGACAAAGGGGTATTGCCCACCACACGCCCATTGATCAGCACCTGTGCGCCGCTGGGAATGCTGCTCACCGACAGGGTTCCGGTGGTGGGTGGGGGCGGTGGAAGCTGCCCGGCGATGTAGTAGGCCTCATCGCTGACCCAGTCGGTGGTGGGGATGGGTGTGACCACAATCGAGAGGGCTCGAGCCAGGTTGCTCTCGCCCTGGATGCGGGCCTCACCAGTCTGGATGTTGATGATCTCCGAAACGTCCAGTGGGCGGCGGCTGGCCACCGCCAGTACCCGATCCTGCCCGGCGGGTGCTTCCACCGTGAAGGTATAGCGTGCACCGGGGCCGGGGAAGGCGCGTACCTCGCCAGCTTGCAGGAAGTTCTGCTGCTCGAAGGCGTTGGGCAGGATTCCGCTAATCTCGCCAGTCGCCCGCACGCTAAAGAGGTACACGTAGGCAGGCTGGGTCACCTGTACCGAGATTTCAATGTTCTCACCAAACTGATAAACCGGATTGCCGGTTTTGCCCGGGTCTTTGTCCACCCAGACCCGCACTTGAAGGTCTTGTGGGGGGGTGGGGTTCACGATAATGCTCTGGGGGCGCAGGGGTTGCGCCAGGGCCGAGGAGAGCAAAGCCAGGCCCAATATGCCGAGGATTTTTTTCATACCGCCTCCGCTCATGGGGTTGTTTACAGAGCGCAATTGCTAAGCACCACCCGGCCCCCTACCGAAAGGGTGCCCCGGCTGCCGGTCCACTCCCAGGTATAGGCCCCCCCGCTAAACAGCAGGGTGGGGGTGCGGCGCACCAGGCTCAGGTTTTGGAAGGCCCCATCGTAGAACAGCCGCAGGTTGTTGCTATCCAGATAGTTCACCACCAGCGTACCCCCGCTACACCGATAGGTGAAGCTGCCAGGGCCCGGTGTGACAATGCTTGGCTGTACCGGGGTTACCGGGGTCACGGGTTGTAGGCGCTGGGGTTCGTCTTCCACCAGCAAAATGCACGATGAAAGGCCCAAAGCCAACAAAAGAAGCAAGAGAGGGCGAAGCATAGAATTCAAAAGTCCTTTCTAGGGGCAGTTGGCGTAGGTGTCGTAGGTGTAGGAACCCACGTAGGTCACGCCAGCAGTGCTGACTACTTCAACGGTTACCGCCGTCTCGCCGTTCTTGGAGGCTGGCGGAGGGTTTGTGGTAACGGGAGGCGGTAGCTCCGGGGTCACCACGATCGAGAATGGTTGGATGCTTTGGGGAACACCCTCTTGTCCGAAGGTTAGCCTGCCCACGAAAACATACCTTCCACTCGAGTATGTCAAATTCGCTTTCGGGCGTGGTATTACCAACGTTCTTCCTGAAATGTTACCCCTATATGTTTCGGTAATGCTTTGAATGCGATCGGGTTCGGGTGCTCTAAAGCTGTAGCGTATGTAGGAGTCCTGGTTAGTACAAAAGACGTAAGCCCCGTCTGAGGTGCGGCGCCAGTTGCTGTCAAAGCGAAAATCGGAGACGGGAAGCAGAACGATAATACAGCTCGAAAGCGCCAGGGCGAGGCTGCCAAGCAGGGTTAGGAGGACAATTCTTCTCATGCCTCGAGCCTAGCATAGGCCCCGGTGTACGTATAGGGTGGGGCCGCCCAGGTTAAGCGAAGTTAAGCAAACCCAGACGGTTTTTTTCAAAAGTTTTTCGCAACTGTGGTCCATGGGCTGGCGCGCTGCGCAGGTTCAGGCCAGCAAAATGGGCCGCTCGAGGTAGTAGGCCACCCGCTCCAGAAGCTTTCCGGCGAGGTTGGCGTTCATCGGGCCCGAGAGCGAGAGCAGGGCATGCCCCTCGCTGGCCCGGCCCAGTGTGAGGGTGGCGGCACCGGGGAAGATAACCTGGTCGAACGCACTATCCACCAGCGAGAGCACCACCAGGCCCTCGGCAGGGTCGGAGGCCATGCGCAAGGAGTCCAACGCCCCCCGCAGCGACTGGGCGGGGGCTACGCGCAGGCTCTTGAGCTCGTCGCCCTCGAGGCTGCCCCTGGTGGGGCGCAGGGGGGTTTGGGTGTCGGCCAGGGCTTTGTCCACCGCGCGGTAGAGCAAGGGGTAGAGCCCCACCTCCATCCGCCAGGCCTCGCTCAGGGTCTGGGCGGCGTTCTGGGCAGGGCCAATCTCCACCAGGCGCTGCCAGGCCTGTACCCGCAGCATTTTTGGGCTGGGGGCGGCTTCGGTAGGGGCAAAGGCAGCGCTGGTAGCGGTAGGGGTGGGTGCGGGAATGGGGGCCGGGGGCGCTACGGCTTCAGTAGCTGGGAGCATCGACGGCTCCGTTGACGGAGGAGGTACCAGCTCCTGCTCCACGGGGGGCCTTTGTGACATCTCCCGCTTCATCAATGGAACGGGC